>JAILHX010000063.1 GCA_024695565.1 Saccharofermentans sp.
ATTTTCGAACCTAAACTTCATCAGCATAGCCTGCAAAAAGCTCAATGTGCATCCGTGAGACACGACAAGGATCTTCTCATCGGGGCTTTCGACTATCTGCTTACAGAAGGGCTCTATTCTGTTCCAAAGGTCTCTGTCAGACTCGGCATCCTCAAAAGGTCTGTAATCGGGATCATAGCCGGCCGGAGGGATCTTATGCTCGTCATACCAATCCCACGGCTTGCCATTGCCCTCGCCCGCATTCACTTCTCTGATAAGTTCTGAGAACTTGGGCGTGATATGAAGTGTCTTATTCATCTCATCTGCCGTCTGCGCTGTACGGGTCAAATCTGAGCAGTACATGATGTATCCGTCGTCACAGCCTTCAGTTAAGAGCCATTTTCCGATCTCAAAAGCCTGCTGATGCCCCTTTTCCGTGAGCGGCCAATTACCCCAGGCTCCGGCATGTCCGTTAAGATGGTGCTCCGATTCAGTATGCTGAACTGTGATTATCGTTTTGCTCATGACTATACCCCTTAATCCATTATCCTATATATTATTCCAACCAAGAGCAATTGACTATTTATAGCCAATAACTAAAGCCCAATCATACCCACTTCTTTAGCTGATATGATTATAATTCGAATTTTTCGGCAAAAACAACAATGCAGTGCTGTTTTTGCCGAAAAGAGCAGAGGCAATAGAAAAAGGGGTGATAACGGGAAAACCGTCACCACCCCCATAAGTCTCAGATCATTTCACTGTGGTGATAACTCTTACTGTACACTCTTTCTCTTCTTTCTCTCGAGAAGAACAACTCCGAACAATGCACCTGCTTTCAAAGTCTCTAAAGTCATATGCATGCCGTTGATTGAATTATCCCTGTGTGATTGATTTAACTGTCTGATGCCATATCCATTCTAATAAATTCCGCATCGCTTCCAACTGTTCTGTAATAATCTAAATATCTACTTCCTCTACCAGGCTTCATAACCCAGAAAGATATATACATTTCACATGAATTCATACTATGTTCAGGGTGTTCTTCGAGGTGTTCATTAATTAGGGCAACAGTTTGTTCGCATATTTCCTCATAAGACTTATCCTTGTTGTCAGAACCCGTATATGACTCTCGTATATATATCTGCCATGACACAGAATCATCATCATACTCTGGGTTTTGAAAAGAAATATATCTGTCCATTGTATTCAATACATATATTTCAATGTCTTCGACGTTTTCGTGATACTGCTTCTGTGCATCTGAGGGCGGAATCTTACTAATCAATATCAAAACAAGAAATACCACGAAACATAGAGCTATAACTATAGCGATAATGTCAATTAATATTTTCGCTGGTTTTAATTTAACCGTAGTCATAAATCTGCTTCTCCGGAGCTATTTACAGGTCCGGAGCCCAATTCGTCATGCAGTCTTTTTCCTTCACAGTTTCCCATTTATCGGAATCAGCAAAGTAGTACTGATAAACCACATCATATTTGTAGTCTTCCCAATTGAATCCGTATCCGGACTGCTGAATGACTTTTTTCTGTTTAAATTCAGCTACACAAGCATCGTAGTCCACATCACTAAAGCCCCTGAACGGCAAAATACGGATCTCATAATATGACATCACCTCTGATTCTTTTGTCGGAAGCCTGAATTCGCGTGAATACTTGGCTGTATCCATCTGATCGTTGGCGCTGTGAAAGATCGTAGTAAATTTAAATCCCACATATTTTTTCCCGTTCTCTCTGCGATATAAGATTCCCTCCAGAAACTGCTGCAGCCAAACCTTATTTGTTATAAACAATTCCACATTCTGAAGACCGACCGGAGAAGAATCATCAAAAACGAGCGTCACATAATCCAGCCCCCTATAATACCCTTCATATTTGAGCATGTTTTTAGGATTGCATTTATTGAAATCCCCGTCGGTACGGATATCGCCCAGATCATCAACCGAGATCTTGTCCAACGCATCTTCGACAACATATTTATATGTATAACCGCGCTTTTCGAAAACGCCGCATCCAGACATAAGCAATATAAAGGATAAGATCTGAACTACTGCTAATGTCTTGGTTATAACTGATGCATTCTTGTTCATAACTTACCTCCGCTCATTGACTAATTAAAACATAGAACTGTAAATCACGTATTAGCTTAGTTTATTTTGTTGTTTATATTCTATACTCGAACAGACTCCAGGACCACCTTGATATTATTCTCATTCGGAATGATGATGTTTATGTCTATTTCCGGGTGATCCTTAACGTATAATCTAAGAAATCCCATCAGGTTATCTTTTGATTCCATGTAATCGTCGATGACCGTCTGATCGCCTATAACAGAGTCTATTATAGTCCTCTATCAGAGCATTTCCTCTATTGCTAACTGCCTGAAACTTGGCAAGTTTGGTATAACGGACCTTCGGATCAGACAACACTGTCCTTAAGCTTATCGAATGCTTTCCTCGCAACCTGCTTTACATTAGGATCAGGGTCATTGAAAGCCAGTTTCTTTACATACTCCTCGCAGTTTTTAGCGTGAATGGCAGCTGCAGCTTCTGCGGCCGATGCTCTTACCAACGGAGATTGGTCTCGTAAAAGTTCAATCAATGCCATGCCGGAATCGTATGTTGGTATCATTCCCAGGGCCATAGCTACAGTCATTCTTACGTCTTCGTTGGGATTATTGATGTGTTTTACTATGGCTCCCAATTTCTGCTTTGTCCCGAGCTTAAGTATCTTTTCTTTCAAAGAATCAGAAAATGCCATTTCCGTAATGACTTCCCTTCTATCTATCATCCATTTGTATTATAGGACGCTCGAAAACCATTACAAACAAAGATATCTGATATTGTTCAAATCTTGCTGTTTATCATCAAAAAGCCTGAGATTGCTCACCGAAAAACTTATGAAGTAACGGCGAGGACGAAAATAACTATAAATAAATACGCGAACGGCAACAGGAGCGCAGAAATAACTATTCCTGCTATAGCAAAGGGTTTTCCTTTTGTTCCCATGCTCTTTGTTTTCCTAAGGCCGACGATCGAGAATATCAGACCCACTATAGGGCCAGCTGCCGTGATGAAAACCATGACTAAAAGATACATGTTATACACGGCCATCAAAGCGGAATCTAATTGATAGGATCGCATCCAGATAACATTAAAAAATAAAACAATGCCTATAATGGACACAAAATCTGCTATAAGAGCGATCAATATCCGTTTTTCAAAACGTCGTTTAACAGGGCTCTGAACACCCGGAAATAAATATCCGCACAGATCGCATGCAGGTAATGAATCCGCCTGTGGTGCTCCGCAATTAGGACATGTCTTCATAAGGTTATCTTGGTTTCTTCTCCTGCGAAAAATATATAGCAGCCAAATGGGTTCAAGCAAGAAAGCATAGCTGATACTATGAGAAATATTAGTGTTATAAATTATTTTAGTCAATGTTAATTAAATATTCTTCTTATGCTATTCTAAAGTCGTAACATTCGGAATCCGGGTCAATATGGGGACGACTATGAGTAACAACATTCCTTACAAAAGAACGCTTTCTATTATCCTGATCTTCACTTTGGTGCTGGGGATCTGTTCGTGTGCATCACCCAAGCAGCGGCCACAGAGTCTTATCTCAGACGTTGTTCTCGTAGAGGACAATACTTACGAGTGCAAATTCAAAGAGATGACATTCAAGTTCATGCTCTTCCTGCCGGAGAAGATGGGCAGCAACACTCCGCTAATCATCATGATGTGCGGTCTCGGCAACAACAGTTTGTCATTCCAGAACAAGACTCACATGGAAGAGACGGCCTGCCCAAGGGGCTACGCTGTCTGCTATGTTCAACCGGGTCAGGGAACGGGCGGCAGAGGCTGGGATTGCGGAATCGTGGATCCTGCTGAAGTTGACAGTCTTGAATACATCGTAAATCTTGTTATATACCTTCAGGATGAGTACGGTCTGTCTAAGGTGAAGGCTTTCGCAGCGGGTTTCTCGAACGGCGGCTTCATGGCGCACAGAGTGGCAGCGGAAGCATCCGATACTTTTCTGGCGGCGGCATCGGTCGCAGGCGTGATGGCGTCATTGGTGTGGGACGCAAGACCTGAGAAGACAGAGATAGGCTTTCTTGAGATCTACGGAACCATCGATAATGCCGTTCCGCAGAACGGCAATGGAACGGCGGACGCCTCTCCTCACCCGGCGATCGAAGATACAATGGATTACTGGGTTTCCGCAAACGGCCTGAGTTCATCAAGTACGGAGACTCTGTCAGACAGAGCCGTAATCACAAAGTACGACAGTCCCTTCTCGAGACCTCAGGTGTGGACGGTAGTCGTTGACGAAGGCGAGCATGTATGGCCCACAGTGGACTACGCAGGATTTGATACCAACAGTCTGATACTGGATTTCTTTGATCAGTGTTCGTGAGGAGGGCTATATATGGGCCTATTTGAAATCCCATGGAAAAACAGAAGACTTAAGACTGGGGACCCGAAACACCGGCAGAAGATTGTAAACTCAATCGACAAGCTGAAAACGGAAGAGGAACTCATGGAGGTCCTTTGCACATCCCCGCATGAATTTGCTAGAATCGAGGTGCTGAACCGCCTTTCAACAGAGCGGCTTTTCCGCTTTGCGCTGGAACAGTTCCCGGAAGGTTTTTCTGAAGGGTTATTTGATCCTTCGACAGTAGAAAAGCATATTGTGAACAAGATCCTGGATAGGATCATACACATTCCACCCTGGGATTATAAGCGTCTCAGAGAGAATGCTTTCAAAGTGGATGATGAAGCGTTTTCAATGGTGAAGCGCCTTGCTGATGAATCACGCAACAGTGCTGTCAGCAATGCCGCTTTTGAGAAATACCGGATACTCGCAGAATATCTGTATTTCTGCAAAAGAATGAATTCACCGGAAGAAAGATTCCGTATGGCCAAAACAGCGCAGGAGCGTGTCAAAGCGCTGAAGAAATGCAAAGAGGAAGTGATAATAGAGGCGCTGTACGATGAGCAATATATCGTGCGTGAGGAAGCAATTCGGCGCGTTAAGGATCATAATGCTTTTGTGCAGTGGATTCTCAGCGGATCAGTTGTTCTCCCTGTCGGAGCGGAAACGTTCATGAATAAGGTAGATGAACTTAATCAAGAAGAACTGGAAACTCTCTTAAAAGGACTTCAGAAAAAGCGTTCGAAGAATGTTGAATATGAAATGCTGCTCAAACGGTTATGCGGTAAACTGGGACACATTTCCGGAAGAAACTGTTTCTGCACAAGATGCGGAGCAGAACTGACCCACAATTTTGATGAAAGCGGCATCTGTAGCAACTGTAAGGCTCGGATTATCGAAGAAGAAGAAATACGTGAGAGTCAAGGTATTAAATACCAAAGGGTAATAAATCGAAAAATAGTTAATGCCGATGGTACATTACGCAAGCATTTGGAACCTTCAATAGAGAATCTGGTTGATAGCGCAACTATGAACTGGCTTTTCCCCGATGATTATCTTCCTTATTGATTATTGAAAACACGAATCTAGATATATTGAAGAATATCGCAATATTACAATAAGTTAATGAGAAGATAGGTGTTGTTATGTTTAGAGAAATGAGACGCATTAAACAGCAGATCCCCAATGAGGAATGCATAGAGATCTTAAAAACCGAACCAAGAGGAGTTTTATCTGTCTTAGGTGATGACGGTTATCCTTATGGCATCCCGATGGATCACTGGTATTCTGAAGCTGATGGCAAACTGTACTTTCACGGTGCCAAAGAAGGACATAAGATCGACTCCATAAAAGCGTGCGATAAGGTCAGCTACTGCGTTATGGATAAGGGTTTCCGCAAAGAGAATGATTGGGCTCTTAATATCCGAAGTGTGGTTGTTTTCGGGCGCATGAAGATCGTTACTGATGAAGAAAAGCGGATAGAGATCGGGACCAGCCTTTGCCGTAAGTTTACCGATGACGAAGCATATATCGAACATGAGGTCAAAAACGCGTTGCCAAGGGCCTTGTGTCTTGAACTTACTCCTGAACACATGACCGGAAAACTGGTAAATGAGTCATAGAAAGAAGTTCCCTATTCATCAATGAATTTTAGGGAGCTTTTTTCATCCGGATCAATCGTCTTCATTCACAGAAATCTTGTGAACCGAAGTATGAATACCGCTTTCAAAAGAATTAACTTCCAAAGAAGCTCCGCAGTGATCACAATGCTTGAGCGCCACTGACGGAGTCGCACCGCAGTTGGGACAGATATTGTGGTACCATTTTTTGCTGAGTTTTGCGCTGATCTCGTTTTCTTTCTCAAGCCTATCTGATGCGGAGTTGTTGTCTTCTACCACCCTGACCGCACACTCGTGTAAGAGGTTGTCTTTTACCTTGACGAGGACAAAGCTTCCGACTGCAAAGAGCAGGCAGAGGATTGCCGGGAAATAGAATACAAGATGGTCAAAAAACGCGAATGCAAAGTCAGTCATTATGGCGCGCTCGAAAAAAGGTATTACCGCTTCATAGAAAAAGAATGTGCTGATCAGGCAAACGACAGAGCAGGCCGCCCACACAAAGGGACTGACCCATATGAACTTCGGCGTGCGAGTCATTGTCTCGTATACTTTTTTCGCATTCTCATCTCCAAAATCGTGATCATAGAAAGCAATGAAATAGCACTTGTTATAGCCATACCATGATTTGGAATCAGTCCCGGCCCTTGATACCGAATCACCTTTCCATACATAACTGGCATTCTTGACCGGCCCGTATTCTCTGAAAAAACTCAAAGCTTTAGTCCTGCTGTATTCACTGATACTCTTGATCAGGAAACCGATGCTTACAACAAATATAATCAGATTAATGATGTCTAACCCGGGGATCTCTCTATTTGCAACTTTGATCAAGAAAGTAACAATGCCACCGAACACTAATGTTACTAAATATGCCAGAACGACCCCGGCTCCGGAGCCATCACCGTAATCACCGCCGCCGTAAGAACCGCCGCTGCCACCGCCGCCGTAAGAACCGCCACCGCCGCCGGAAGAACTTCCTCCGCCTGAGCTGTGGAAGCTTCCTGAATGAGAACCACTGTCATGGAATCCGCCGCTTGCCATTTTCTGCTCCGATCATTAGATTAACTGGCCATGACTTTCATGAAATCCGTCACCGTAAACTTTGAAAAGAGGAAGTTTAATACAACCTCTCCTGTAATAATTCAATTATCAGTCACAAGCTGGTAAATAGCCACTAAAGGTTACTCCTGCTCGATCAGTTCCGGGTCAAGTGCGTAGTATTTGACAGAGCTGATCGTGATGCCTCTCGGTTCATCGCTGAAATTGATCCTGACGCTGCAGTTATCCCAGCCGTCAGCTTCAAATTCATAGCCGTAGAGCATTTCTTCGGCGTCAAATTCGGTCATGTCTTTATTGAATGCAGCCAGACCATCTTCCAAAGAATCATACTTGGCACTAAGTAATGCCCCGCCAGGAAGAAGCGCCTTTTCGTTCCAATTGATACAGAAGTATATAACCGTACACTCAGAGACAGCCAATGGTTCATCAGTATCGTTATAGATCCAGGTCATAGCTCCCACATCATGGTTTTTGTCGAGGCAAAGTTCATACTCGTATCCGGGTTCAAGAAGGTAGTTCTCATCAACATTTTCCTGATAGATATCGATGATCTCCCATCCGTTATCGAAAAACTCCCCGGCCTTCATCGGAAATTCATATACGTCTCCGCCCATCCAGAACTGATTGCATGTATCTTCATTAAATTCAGCAGGGAGCATCTTATATGCATCGATAGCCCAGTCAGCGCCCTCCTTTTTGTAGTTCTGCTCTATCTGTGAGCACGATGTCATCGCGAAAAGCATGCTTGCACTTATCACAGCTGCCACTGCCTTTTTCAAAAACTTCATATCTATCCTCCTAATATCTGCCGTCTGTTCAACACACGAGATTATAACATTTTCGAATAATCTAATCAGCAGATGAACATACACTTTTCCGGGCAAATGTTCGAACCGATTAAGGATTCTTGTGATAATATCGAAGAAGTTGTGACGAGTATAAAAGGTAAAGACAGCAAATTAAGGATGGGATAAATGAAACACACAAAGACGATCGCAAGCGTTCTTCTCGCAGCAGTCCTCGCAGCTTCTTTTTCGGGGTGCGGCAGGTTTATAGCTGACGCTTCTTCAATATTTGCAGAAACGTATGAGATAAGTTATGCGGGTGAGGTATCTCAGATGGAACGCGCTGAAGAGATGATGGATAACGTCATCTCATACATCAACGCTGATGACAAGTCAGGTCTTAAGAGCTTGTTCTCTGAAGTAGCTATCGAAAGAGCCGAGACGCTGGACAGCGACCTCGATGACCTTTTGAAGGAATACGATGATATCAAGGCCGCAGGAGAGATCAATTGCAGTGCTTACGGCCAGGGCGGCGATGAGGGCTGGTTTTATCTGTCCTGCTATTGTGACATCGAGACTTCCCAGGGCAAGATGAGACTTTCCTGGGAGGATTGCCCGCGCAAAGTTGATGAGAGGTCTTGTGAGGGATTATATTCTCTCGCCATCATGGATATAATCGAGCCTTTCTATAAGACAGCAGGTGTTTACACGCCGGAACTTCAGAACTATATGGTCAAGGGAAACTCTTTCGTCAGAGCTGATGGTGTCAGATTCCATGATGAAATTGAATACGTAAGAGAATACCTCTCGGATGAATGCTTCGCAGATCACACCGAAGAAGAACTTCTTGCTCTGGAGTGGCTTCTCTCATGTCACCCTGTTACCAATTTTCTGAAATGGACAAAAGAATCCGGAGATACCGTATATGTCTTTATTGAAATGTATCTGAACCATAACTCTATAGTTCTATGTGCCGGTTACGATAAAGAAAACCCTAATTTGATAACGCATATATCAATAGTCGCTTCTGATAAGGACAAAGTTCCGCCGGCTGATACACCTTCAAGTGATACGATAATCAATGCCGGATTAGAGGATGCTCTTGATATGTACCGGGAGTCTCACGGTTAAGGAAGCCTGAAAGCAGTTTTCTTCTTATATAAATAGAGAACGGAACCGTTTGCAGCTGCAATGGATAGCAGGTTTAGAACAATTCATTATCCATAGCCGCCAGCTTTGTTTGCACTTTTAAGAATTCTCCGGATAGTTCATTTAATCTGTCCTTATCAATTGGAACTTGCGCAGAGACAGTAAAGTATTCTCTTAGTATTTCTGCCAAAGCGGCAAAGGCTTCAAAGAACTGATGATACTCTTCAGGTGAATCTTCAATAGCGCTTCCGATCATGGAATCCAGCAGTTCCAGACGCGCATGCGAAAACTTCTGATCCGGACTTATCGCTGAGATGTTCACCCATCTGCCTGCACATAAGATCCTTCCGCGCAGCGATTCCGCATCATCAGGATGATTCATCAGGATTTTGATATATCCTCTGTCAGCTACTACAAAGTCGCCGGCAGAAAGCGATGAACGCAGTCTTTCCTTAGCCTCTTTCCCGGAAACCTCAAAATCATTTTGGTCCATATTGGTGATGCGGTTTTTCCTGTCTAATTGTGAGAACTCTCTATATTGCAGCCTGAACGACCGAACAGCAGCATCTTGTATTGCGGTGCTGTCCTTATCAGATTTTACAGAAGCATCGTAATAGCCCTTTGCTGTTTGGATCAGGTTCTCGAAAGCTGCAAAGTATTCCGAATAATACCGGTTGGTATTCTTCTTGGCTTCTTCCAGTCTTTCTTCTAACCCGGCCCAGTCAACCTTTTCGAGATTCTTATTCAAACGCAGATCAGGAAGCGCTCTCCACTTTCCGGCACAAAGGATCAGACCGCGGTTAGCTTCGAAATCGCCGGGGTTCTCTTCTAATACACGTGAATAGATCTTCTCGGCCAGCTCAAAATCGCCGCTCATTAATTCGCGTCTTGCCTTTAAGCCGGGAGCACCTACAAAACCGGAATAATCATAAGACACTCCGCAGTGCCTGCATACGTAGAGTTTATTCTCTTCATCAAGAGTCAATTCTCCGCCACACTTTAAGCAGACGTTGTTCTGCTTAGACTTTCTTATCCTTTTTCTGTCTGATCTGACAACCGGTGTCTTTGAAGCCCTGATCTCATTTGGGTCAGGCTTTAATTCTTCAAGTTCTTTTTGGGCTTTCTGATACTCCAGAAGCAAAGGCTCAAGCTTCTCAGTCTTGATCTCTTCGGCCTTTGCCAATGCCTTGTTATACCGTTCTTCCCTGTCCTTGCGCACCGAATTAAGTTTCTTTATTGCTCTGTAATTAGCAAAGACCGTCAAGCCTATTACTACGGCAAGAAGAAATAAATAAACATAGAACGGCCATATGAGACGGATATCTCCGCCTGAATAATACTGCATTCTGTTTGCCCGGTATTTGTCCACATAAATAAAACCGGCTATAGCGAAAATAACAGCACCTAATCCGTAATGCCTTCTTCTGTCCCGTTCGTTCTTTATTCTTACGGCTTCATCTCTTAACGACTGGTATTCTTTATTGTGATCGTGATATCTGTTTGCGAGCGTAATGACATCAAAAAGCTTGGAATAGTATTCACTCCATTTGCCCTTTGTATATCTGGTGTCATTTGCCAAAAGCAGACGAAGTCTTTCATGCGTGTTATTCGGATCGTCAGTATTGATCGACAGATCCTTAAGAGCTTTTACACCGTCGATCGCGCAGGCATACTCATAAAGCAGCTCGAAATCATAAGGACGGATAGAGAGTATATATTCATACTTTTCGCGCGCCAAAGACGACTGTGCGCTGAAGACCAGATTTCTTGCCTCTTCAAGAAGCTCGTCCTTGTGGAAATCCAGAACATCAAAATGCGCTCCGCAGAACGGACAATCAAAAACATCATTGTATCTGTCGACATCCAGAACGCTGCCGCACTCCGGACAAGAGTAGCTCTTAAGATTTTCCAATTGAGATCACCCCGTAAAACCTAATGCCGTCCCACACAAGTAATTATATCACGGCTCTTCCGGGGTCTGACCCCCAATATATTGTTCATATGTATCCTTATACTTTTCGATGGTCCCGTCCACATCAAACCAATAAACATTCGTTAACGCGCCGTCTGACGGATCTACTTCAGTTCTCTCAAGTCTTCCGCCCAAAGCTTTTAGAGTCTTGTCAGAACCCGGATTATTGACGTCACAATCCACCATTACTTTATCCAGACCAGCTTTCCGGGCTTCGATCAAACCCATATAGAGATTGATTTTATTGTATCCTTTCCTTCTCTCAGTCGGCCTGATCCCATAACCGATATGCCCGCCAAACTGAAGCATCGCTTCATTCAGATTCCATCTGACATTAATGGAACCTACAATTCTGTCATCGTCTTCTCTTATCAAAAGGAATGTTTTTCCGGGACATCTGTTAACGCTTCCGGCATAGCATTCATCTTCCATTTTCAAACATCTGTCCAGTGCTTCTTCGTATGTTAAGCCCTCGAAAATCATATCCAGCGAACCCGACCCGTTTATATCCGAACCGAATTCCACGAATTCATTCAGATATTCGATGATCTCATCTTTTCTTTCCAATGATGGTTTTTCAAAACGGAATTTAGCCATTGTTATAACGTCTCAATTTAAAGCCTATGGTAATGCATCCAGATATTCTCTGCTGTTTACTTCAAGATAGCCGTCGCAAAACTCGGATACGAGCTCCAGAAGTGCCGCTTTATCATCATTCGGAAAATTCTCATTATCGAGCGCGATGATATACCGGCCGGAACGGGATAAAGGATCCCATTCACACATCATCAGCAGGCACTGTGTCTCAAAAGCTTCGCGGATCTTAACATCGTCATAATCCTTGAATGAATCATGATAATCAGACACCTCAACCCCGTCGCGGAGCAGCCTCATGCACAGGACAGTATCCCGGTGAATTTCCAATACTTCCAGGGAGATATCATGCCGTTCACCGAGCCGCTCTTTGATCATCTTACTCGCTTCAGGTTCGAATGATGCCAATAGCGAATCAACGTATTCCTGCTTATTCTCTTCTTCGATAACAGTTTCCGAATAATCAGAAACTATGAACTTGTCTTCGAAAGCAATATTCATCTGCACGATCTTATCTGCAACGACAGGATAATTAAATGTGACGCCCATAAAAGTCGTATCGACATATTCATCTCCGGCGCGGGTCATGATGACCGTCCTTTTCTCACCTTCAACAACGATCTTTTCGATATCTTTATATGGGATCACCGTGGTCTTAAACACTTTGCTTATAACGATCCCGTCATTATTTGCAGTAATCTTCATCT
>JAILHX010000075.1 GCA_024695565.1 Saccharofermentans sp.
ATAGGTTGAGCGTTGAAGCCGGGACAGCAACCCGGTGAGCCGTCGCACCCCATGGGCGGGGCCGGGAAATAAGACCCGGGGGTGAAATTCCCATGTTAGACACTAGCAAAGTCAATCTGAAGCCGTAGAGAAAAGCAAAAACAAAAAACTTATCAGGGGAAATCCTATCTACTGATAAGGAAAACAAATTCCAGGGAGAAGTCTGTCCTCTCTCCCGGAAGACAAAAATCTAAACAAATTAAGGAGGAAACAAAAATGGCAGAAAACAACAACACAATGTTTATCGGAGTAGCTCAGATCCAGAGGGACTGGGGTATATCCAGATCGAAGGCGTATCAGATCATCAAGGATCTCAACGTAGAACTTAAGAAGAAGAATCCCGGCGCACTTGTCGTATCCGGCAGAGTTAACCGCTTCTGGTATGAAGAGGCTTGTCTTCAGAGAGGAACGGGTAACGGAAATGGTTGAGGAGTTGGCAGGGAAAAGAAAAGCCTCTCAGTCGAGAGGCGGATACGCGCACAAAGGCACGCATAAATATGTAAGCAACTTAATTATAGTGCCTTTTCGCGTATTAATCAATCAGAAACACTACAGGAGGCACTATGAAAGGTAAAGAATCATTCGTTGTTTATACGGCGTGGCGGAGCTTCTTCGAGCTTCTGGATGAACCGGAACTCGTCAAGGAGCTTCTCCTTGCCATATTTGACCTTGCAGAAGGCAAGGACGTTGCAATCAGCAACAACAAAGTGAGAACAGCTTTAAACGCCATAGAACCGACAATGAAGAAGGATCTCGAGGCTTATAAGGCAAAGTGTGAGAAGAACAGAGCAGCAGCCCAGAGCAGATGGAGTAATACGGACGGTATGCGTTCGCATACGGACGCAATGCAACGGGATGGTGATAATGACTATGACTATGTCAATGATAATGGTAATGACTATGATAATGAGTCTGATAATGATATTGATATGTCTGTCATGTCAGGCACCGATGCTCCATCTGTCGATGAAGTTATAGAAGCTTCTCTTACTCGTGGTATTGAGATGTCTGAGAAGGATGCAGAGGAGTTTATCTTCCACTACTTTATGGATCTGAAGGGAACCATAAATGACGAGCCGATACGCAACTGGAGAAATCTTCTCAAATCCTGGGATGAACACAAGCTTGTCGAACCGTCATCTGTTTTTGGTGAAGGTTACGAGGGATATCGGAATGTGTATTGTCAATTACCCTATGAAGTTCAGGACGCCGTCAATAAGGATCAGGAAAAGTTTGAGGGCATGCTGACCAAGGCGACTGCAAGAAGAGTCACGGCACTCAGAAAGGCGGTGTGATATGGCAGTATCAAAAGACACAGGCAGCGTATATAACGGAAAGACTTGGCGAGTAAGATGTTACTACAAGGACTGGCGCGGAGTGCGTGTGCGCCATGAGAAGAGAGGTTTTGCTACAAGGCACGAAGCACTTGAGTACGAGCGTACCTTTTTAGCCAAGCAGACGAAGGATATCAATATGGCATTCAACGCTTTCGTTGATATCTATCTCAGAGATGTGGAGCCGCAGCTTAAGAAGAGTTCGGTCGCAAATAAGATCCAGATCATTGATAAGCACATCAGGCCATACTTCAAGGAACTGTCTTTATCAGAGATCACTTCAACTCATATCCTTCAGTGGCAGAATGAACTTCTGACGCAGAGGGACGATGACGGTAAGGGTTATTCTCCGACTTATCTCAGAACGATCAACAATCAGCTGACGGCGATCTTCAATCATGCGGTCAACTACTATGACCTTCCCAAGAACCCATGTAAAGCGTTTAAGAAGATCGGAAAGAAGAGCAGTAAAGAAATGCTCTTCTGGACGAAGGACGAGTATCTGAAGTTCTCAGAGGCCATTCAGGACAAACCGATCTCCTATTACGCGTTCCAGGTTCTTTACTGGACCGGTATCAGGTGCGGTGAGTTGTTAGCTCTTACGAAGAAAGACTTCGATCTTGAGAAGCGCACTTTAAGGATCAGCAAGAACTATCAGGTCGTAAACGGTGAAGAGATGATAACTTCTCCCAAGACCGAGAAGAGTAACCGCACGATAGATCTTCCGAAGTTCCTGTGTAATGAGATGCAGGATTATTTCGATTCGATCTACGGCCTTGATGATGACAGCCGCATTTTCCCGATATCAAAACACTATCTTCATCACGAAATGGACAGAGGAAGTAAGAAGGCAGGCGTTAAGAGGATCAGGATCCACGACCTCAGACATTCTTGCTGCGCACTTCTGATCCATCTCGGATATGCTCCGGTCCAGATTGCTGAAAGACTCGGTCATGAGAGCGCCGTGATAACCCAACGGTATGCGCACCTTTATCCTTCCGTACAGAAGGATATGGCTAATCGTTTGGATCAGGAATTCAACGACTCGGAAGGAGAATGATCATGGGAAAGATATACGGAAAAACGAAGGTTACTCCAAAATCCAAGAAGAAAAAGAACGAGCACAACCGGCTCCGCGACATCATCGTGAACTTCCGGGTATCACCGAAAGAGAAGTCCGTCATCGATGCGAGGATCGCTGCAACCGGTATGAGCAAACAGGACTACTACAGGCAGTCGTGTA
>JAILHX010000008.1 GCA_024695565.1 Saccharofermentans sp.
TCATAAGACTTCTGCATAGCTGCGATGCAGTCTGTATCCTTAACGCCCTCACCCAATACGAGTGAATCGTAAGCTGTCTGGATTCTGTCCCAGTTGTTGTCTCTGTCCATTGCATAGTAACGGCCGGACATTGAAGCAACCTTACCTACGCCGATCTCAGCCATCTTGTCTACAAGTGCCTGGAGATAATCCTTGCCGGATGCCGGAGGTGTGTCACGGCCGTCGAAGAAGGGATGAACGTAAACTCTGTCGAAGTTCTCCTTCTTGCAGAGCTCAAGGATAGCGTAGAGGTGTGTGTTGTGTGAGTGAACGCCGCCGTCAGAGAGCAGACCCCAGACGTGGAGGTCAGAGTTGTTCTCTTTGCAGTTGTTGATAGCGCGGAGAAGGTCCTCGTTCTGGAAGAAAACGCCGTCCTCAATGTATTTTGTGATGAGCGTCAGATCCTGGTAGATGATCCTGCCGGAACCGATGTTCATGTGTCCTACCTCTGAGTTGCCCATCTGGCCGTCGGGAAGTCCGACTGCGAGGCCGGAAGCGTAACCCTTAACGAAAGGACACTCTGCCATAAGCTTGTCGATAACAGGTGTCTTAGCCATCGCGATGGCATTGTATTCCTTGGTGTCGGAAAGTCCGAATCCGTCAAGAACCATAAGTACTACAGGTCTTCTGTTCATATATATTCTCCTTTGTAATTAGTTAACGTGTTTACTTGGCTGTCTTACCTTACCTGGCCGCAAAACGATTGAGTTCTTCGTCGTATTCGAAGCCCGAATTCCCAAGTGTCTCCCGGATCTTTGCCTCATCCTCGCCGAGCGAAGATGCCAGTTCCGCAAGGCTCTTATAGTTGTCTCTCAGCTGAGTGTTGATGTAACTCAAAAGCATGAACGGATCTTTGGGAAGGGACATACATTTACCTCTTTCATTTTGACCGCGCCAATTATAGCACATTTGGCAGTCAGATATATCTGATATTCATTGTGCATTTTCGAGAGTATCAGCGTAGCTAACCCTGCTCTGTTATAATGAATTCACCTTGAAGGTACGGAGGATCTGGACATGGTCATTAAGCAGTTCGAAGAGATCGATGACAGGATCGGCGAATTCATCAACAGGGAATTCTCGGAATACGGCAGGCAGAACGCCGTTGAGCTCAACTACGAAGAGTACTGCTTCGTCGCTGAAGGAGACGACGGTACGATCCTCGGCGTCATCACGGGCCGCGCTTACTATAACGAGGTCCACATCGGCGACCTGGTCGTTGCCTCCGGTAACAGGAGCGGCGGCGTCGGAAGCTCTCTCGTCCGCGAGGTCGAAAATGCTTATTCCGGCAGAGGCTACGAGAAGATTACCCTCACTACCTTCGGCTTCCAGGCTCCCGAATTCTATAAAAAACTCGGCTACGAAGTCGAATTCGTCCGCGGGAACAATGACCCGAAGCTGAGTAAATATTTCCTAGCGAAGGCGCTGGGGTAAGGTTCTCGAAAAACCCGAGACTTAAATGAAGAAAATTCCCGTTCATTTTCCTGTTAGTAAACGGGGATTTTAACGGGAATCTGAATACACTGGAACCAAAACTAAAAGGCTGCCCATGAATGAAGTGAACCCCCGAAGTTTGTCCAACTTCAGGGGTTCACTTCAGAAGGACAGCCTCTTTAATGGCTTTAGCCTACGCCGCCGCCGGCTTCGATGTAGCAGACGACGAGCTGGTTCCCGGCGTCGTACATGACGCTGTAGTTGACAAAGCGTGCGCGGTCTGAAGGCTCGATCTTGAGCTCGGGTTCGGGTCCTAACCAGGAAGCCTGGTAGACGGTGTTGCCTTCTTCGTCAACGCCGGAACTCCAGAATTCATCGTAAGTTACTGTCTCCTGGCCGTGCGCGGTCCTCTCGTAGTTGATGTAGTTGAGCTGGGTCTGCAGGAATGCCTGGAACTGCTCTTCGGATGCCTTGAACACGTAGCTGTATGCGTCGTAGCCGTAGGCGTTGTCGCCGATGCGGTATGTGACGAAGAATCCAGTGTCGTACCAGTCGCCTGCTTCGAACTGATCGTAGTATTCGTCGATCGCATCGTCCTCTGCGATGTCTAACAGGGTGTAGTCCTGCTGTGCGTAGAAGTTGGCGTATTCGTTGAGAAGTGTGTCTTCGTAGTAGTCGGCCGTGACAACTACGGAATCAAGATAGAAATCCTGCGCTGCGTCCTGTGAAGACACGGCTGCGATTATTTCTTCAGCAACGGATTCCGGCACTTCGTCCGTCGGGACGACGCGGTTCTCCCTGCCTTCGAGGTCGTTGGCTACGCCGTCTTCGGCGCCCTCGGGAACTTCCATTCCGAAGAGTGACCTGACTGATGCGTAGATCGCGTTCCTGCTGGCGGGGACTATTAATAATCCGCCCATGGTGACTGAGATCGCGGCTGCTGCTATTCCTACCTTTGCGCCGGTGCCGAGGCGCGTTGTTTTCGCAGGCTTCTTAGAAGAAGCCATTTCTTTTTCCAATGCTTTTCTCATATCTTTTTTCCTATCATCATCCATTTTTATTTTTGCGAATGTCTTTACGTAATCATCCTGCATAATCAGTTCCTCCCATTAACCGGTTTCTTAAGACTTCCTTTGCTCTGGTGAGCCGCATCGACACTGCCGAAGGAGCTATTTCCAGGATGCCTGCTATCTCTTTTAATGAGTAGCCTTCATAGTAATGAAGATGCACTGCGGCTCTAAGCTTGTCGGGGAGTTCGGACACCGCTCCCAATAATTCCTGATCTTCCTCATCGAATTCCATGTCTGACCCTGCATCTGCCGCATCTTCGAAGGGTGCGTTGCAGACGACGTCCGCGGACTTTAAGAAGTCCCTGCACCTGTTGGCGGTCATGGTAAGGATATATGATTTCTCTTTGCTTTTGGCGATGGTGATATCGGATCTTATCAGTTTTACGAAAACATCCTGAACAACATCTTCAGCATCAGGTCTCGATCCCAAGTACGAGTACGCCAGACGGAATGCGTCATCGGCATACAGGTCGAAGAATCTCAACACATCTTCATTGTTCATTGATTTAACCTTCCTCTCGTGATATTTGAGATCTCACTGATAAGACGAATCAGGATGCGTTTTTCACACATATCCCGAAAACAAGAAGATTATAGTAATTTACTGCCGTGAAATTCAGGGAATTCTAAAAGATATCGTTATGACCCTTTAGTCAGCATCTCATATGTAACGCCGTACTTCTTAGCGATGTCTTGAGCATAAGACGAGCCCTCCGGCGGAGCGACCGCCAGCTTGAACGAACGGGTGCCGCCCTCGCTCTTAACGATGAGGGACGACGCCTTGACGGCAGAATCCTTTGAGAATTCCGTGCAGTCGATGCCGAGCTTGTGCATATGGGTGTTGTATATAGTCCTTATATTCTTGGTAAGGAGCGCCTTGATTGAATCGCAGGCAATGTAGTAACCCTCTTCAAATGAAGTCGTGGAGAAGGTCTCGTTCATGAGGACCAGACTGTCTGATGTGGATGAGGTGAAGATCTCCTTGAAGCGGACGCACTCTTCGCCCAGGCGTCCCAAATCCATGGTCTTGTCCTCATCTGCCGGGAAGTGCGTGTAAATGCAGTCGGCGGGCGCAAATTCAAAAGAATCCGCAGGTACGTAAACGCCGCCCTGCGCGAGCGCGAACAACAATCCGATGCCCTGCGTGGATGTCGTCTTACCGCCGCGGTTCGCACCTGTCAGGATATAGATGCGGTGATCGTTATCGAAGTCGAGATCATTTACGACGAGTTCGGCGGGATCAGCAAGATTTAACGCAAGCTTAAAGTTATAAAAGCCTCTTGCCTTCATGGCAACATCTCCGTCAGGGACCGCAACAGCCTTGCAGAGCTTGAATCCCTTGCCCTCGAGCTTTGTCATGAACTCGGTAAATCTTATGTAGTACATGAATTCGGGCATGATGTCCGCAATGATGCCAATCGCCATGTCGGAATACTTGTCGAGCGTTCTTCTCAGGTT
This sequence comes from Saccharofermentans sp., assembly GCA_024695565.1. Next base: position 4,002 of record JAILHX010000008.1, read on the forward strand.
TTTGGCGAGAGTGTCGAGCATCTTGTTGAGGATGTTGTCGAGGTAGAACGTCGAGCTTGCGGCGCTGTCGCCTGAAGTGATCTGGGAGATTGTCTGGTTGCGCACGAGAAAGCCGCTCGCCTGGGTTGCGGCCTGGAACTTCGCAAGGCCCTCGAACTGGCTCAAGAGGCCGCCGTCCTTGGACGCATCGACCTGACGGTAATGCATGTCGCCGTTCCACTCGCTGCCCTCGTTTATCTTGTCACCGCCTGACAGGCTGTCGGCGATGTTGCTTACGATATTGGATTTCCTGAAGGGTTTGTTGTTGACTGATATGAGACCCATGCTGACCGCTTCGAGCCTGGAGTTGACGTTGACGCCGATCGTAACGCTCTGGATCTCGGATGCGTCGATCGTGAGCTTCTCTAAGTCTTTCTTGAGTTCATGGAAATGGGCATCGGAATAGACTTCATCGATATAAGCCTTGAATCCCTTGAGACCTTCGGACTTGATCCTGTCGTCACTAAGGCACTCGTTCAGGGCATCGACACAGGTGATGTAATCGCGGTACTGGTTTAGGCGGTGCATGAGGAACCACAGTCCCTCGACCTCGTCCTTGGACTTTCTGATGACGCCGTAATTCTTGTTGAAGTCGATCTTGTCGAAGAGCTCGACGAGCTTCTTGCTGATGTCGGGCAGGTTCTTCAAGTCTTCGAAAATATCCTGCCTGTAATTAGTAACCTCGGGGTCAGCAGAAAGCTTGGAGATTATCTCCGCGATAACCGCCTGCTCCTTGGGTTCGGAAGTGACCTCGGTGCAGACGACGTCAAGACCTAAGTCGTGGAAAGCGCTTGCTTCAAGCTTCTTGAAGCTGACTTCTTTGCCTCTGGGAAACAGCAGGCTGAATTTACGGTCGTTGATCATGTCTTATGCACCTCCGGTAATAAGGCTCCGGATAACAGTCAGACATTAAGAAAGCGTCTGCTGTTATTCGGCGATATTCTTATAATACGCCTCGAGCTTGGGTTTTGCAGATACATAATAACGCTCAAGTCTTTTATCGAAGTGCCTGCCCATGCTGTCCATCATGATCTTGTCGGCATCATCGAACGAGAACTTGTCCTTGTAGACCCGCTTGCTTACGAGTGCGTCATATACGTCTGCGACCGCCATGATGCGCGCTTCAATAGGGATCTCCTCGCCCTTCAGTCCTTCAGGATAACCCGAGCCGTCCCATCTCTCGTGATGGTAGTGGGCAACGTTGACCGCAACCTTGCGGAAGGATTCGTTGTCGGTTCCTTCGAGAATCTGGTCTACTATGCGCGCGCCCTCTGCGGCGTGCTTCTTCATCTCCGCAAATTCTGCTTCGGTGAACTTGCCTGGCTTTCTTAAGACCGCGTCATCGACTGCGATCTTGCCTAAGTCATGCATAGGAGCTGCCTGGATCATGTCCTTGCAGAACTCGTCGGTCAGGCCGTCTATGCCGAATAAGAGCTTGATGTTCTTCCTGCCGTCAGCGGTCTCTTCGTCCTTGCGGATCTCGTCGATAAGGACGCGGACGACGTCGCTCGTACGTCTGATGTGACCGCCTGTTGAGTTGTCGCGGCTCTCGACCATTGCTGCCATCGAGAGGATGAGCTTGCTGTGCATTTTCGCGATGTTCTCAGTCTTGACTGCAACCTCTTCGGAGAGCTGCTCGTTATAGTTCGACAGGAGCTTGGTATACTTCCTGGAATCTGTGTCGTCGGTGACGAAAAACTGGTAGCCTCTTCTGTGCTTGCCGTCATAGAGATAACGGATCGTGACGAGGTAGATCCTGTCGTCAGTCTCGTAGTAGAAGTGGTCATTGGATTCGCTCTTTTTAAACTCGTCAAGCCATTTGAAGATAGTGTTTTTGACGGCCTCGTTTTTCGACGGGCGCGTATCGACTTTGATGTCACTTAAGAACGGGAAGATCTTCTGTGCGCTCTCGTTGGAGCCCAAGTAATTATCGTCGAAGTCAAATGACAAAAAGCCCGTGTCACCCTTCTTGATGAGCGAATCGACGCCTAAGTCCGTGATGTCATAGAGGCACATCTTGTGAACGATGATGAGATATATCACCTGCGCGAAAACATAAGTCAGCGGCATTATGTCGATCCCGTCGGGCAGGAACTTGCCTGAGAAGTAACCTGCGAATGAGAATGTAGCAGGGAGCGCCAAGAGTATGATCGTCTTGGTCGATACGTCCTTCTTCCTGATAAGGCTGTAGACCATTGCGATAACGCTGATGATCATGAAGAACGATATGACCGCATAAGTCAGCGTGTGCGCAAAACCGTATGTTTTCGTGAGCATTCCGATGCCCTTATAGAAGTCGAAGGATACTGTCTTATAGAAGATCGGCAAATGGCCGACGGTAAGCACCATCAGGAAACTTCCAAAAGAAAGTACCGTCATGACGACGTTCATCCATCTCTTAAGTTCGATGTGGCACAGACTGAAGATGCTCTGTGTGATAAAAAGAACGAGGAAACATCCTCCGATATATGTGAACTTAACTGCCGTAAGGGCCGTGTTAAGATCTCTTGAATGCGCAAGCATCGCATACGCCAGATTCGCGATCGGAATGAACGCGAAGATGAGCGATATGTGCACGTCAAAATGCTTGTGCCAGATAGCAATATATATGAGTGTCAGGAGAACTGACAGACCAAATAAAATCTCGTAATACGCTGCCACGGATTACTTCCCTCCATTGCCGTAAAAAGATGCTCCGTGCTACTGCTCAATGCTCCATGCAAAGCCCTTTGAAATCAACCTTTTCACTAACTTTTATTTTATCACCTGACAGGCTCCATAATCTGTTCAGGTTTTTTTATATTTGTACGTTAAATCCGGTCAGATCCGGTTTGGAAACTGCTTTTCAAATTGCAGCCGGGCTTTGCTCCGAACAAAGGATCCAAAACCCGGCGGTTCACAATTTTCTATCCTCAAAAACTTATTCCATATTCAGAAGGGTTATTCCGTTCCCTTAAGAATCATCGGTTAAGTCTCGGGGGAAGTTTTCGAACGCTCCCCCAGGAGATCATTTTACGTTCTCCGGGCCGAAGCTCTCGGGCAAGAGCTCGCCCAACGTGAATTCCTTATAGTCCTGCGCGCTTTTGGCAAGGTAGATCTTGAAGGAAGAGTCGCAGAACTCACGCATTACCTGACGGCAGACGCCGCACGGCGCGCAATACTGCAATTCTCCATCTCTCTTTCCGCCTGCAATTGCTATCGCAACAAAATCCTTGTGACCTTCGCTTACAGCCTTAAAAATTGCCGTCCGTTCAGCACATATGGAGGGGCCGAATGCGCTGTTCTCGATGTTGCAACCGGTGTAAATGCTGCCGTCACCAAGAAGCACTGCGCTTCCTACGAGAAAATCCGAATATGGAGCATAACTTTCAGACCTCATATCAATTGCCTTTTGGCAGAGATCGGATGCTGCAATCCCGTTCATGTTCATACCTCCTTATTAAGATCTGCCTTGCCACTATCGATAGTTAGATAATTATCTAATCTATACCCTTATCCGCGCAATACATCAATATCAGCCGATATCGATGTTTCCGGCATCAACGTGTACATCGATCGAACCTGCGCCGTTGCCGTCAGATGTGTAGCTTACGCCCTTGGAATGACCGCCGACCTGTGCAATACCTGCGTCGATATCACAGTCGATCTTGTAGTCATCAAGGTTAGCGATGCCGCTTACATCAACATTACCGAAGCTTACATTGATAGCCAGATCTGTAAAATCCGTGTCATCAATATCGATATTGCCTGCATCTACTTCGATGCTGAGGATCTCGAATACGCTGTCTTTGATGTTGAAGTTGCCTGCATCCACTTCGTACTCGGCCTTGCGGAAAGTGCAGTTGTCGATATCGAAGTTGCCTGCGTCGATCTCTGCGTAGAAGTAATCTCCCTTGATACCCTTCATCTTGATGTCGCCTGCATCGATCGTCATCTCGACTGAGTTGAGCTCTACGTCTGAGCCTACAACGATCGTGAGCTTCGGACCATTGGAGAAATTAAATGAGTTGTAATTAAGGCCGCTTACATTCTGGCTGACAGTAAGATTGCCGTTCTCAAAATCCACTTCCGGCATGAGCTTATCAGGACCTGAATATTCAGCGCTGATGAGGCCTTCGCCGCTGCCTGTCTTGAACTCGATCTGAAGTGCGTCTGCATCGACCCTGATGTTGGTCAGTTCTTCATTTGCATGATCTTCGATCTCTGCATAAGTTGTAGCCGTTGTCTCATCGAAGTTGACGCCCTTGATGAATACTCCCGTGAGGAATGATCCGATGATGCTGATTCCAGAGAAAGTGATGGCGATAACAAGTGCAACAACTGCGCAGATGATGATGGGCGCCTTGTTGACCTTGCGGTCTGACTTCGGAACGAATTCCTCGCTCATCTTTCCGGATTCGTTGAGCTCCAAGAGTCTGTCGTAGCCGTTCATTCTGATATTTGAGGATGTAATAAGGAATACACCCAGAGCGATGAACAGGAAGAACAGCACTGCGCCGTAATTGTTATCGATAAAAGGGATCGTGCCGATGATCATCGGGTTGACGATGCTCAGGATGCAAAGTCCGATACCGAATGAGCTCATGAGGCCGTAAGATGTCTTATAGTTCTTACGAAGGGCCCTTACATTCTCGGCACTCTCGATGCTCAGGGAGCATTCTTTCTTATATACTTCATTGAATTCCTTTTTCCTGATTCCCTCATAGATGAACAGTCCGACTGCCACACCTATTGAGAGGAACATGAAGATCACGCCGATCGCATCAGGGCATCCGGGGATCGCATCAGCAATGATGTTGAATGCAACCGAGAAGATGCAGAGCGCGATTGCCAGAGGAACGAGGACCGAATGCTGGCTGATCATGCCGAGGTATTCCTTGATCCTGTCCATTGAGAGCATCGGCTTGTCTTCGTCAGGATTCTCTGTTACTGCTTCCTGGATTCCCAATGATTCTGCAAGCTCATCGAGGTTACCGAACTCTGAGATAACGATACCTACTGCTTCGTTCTCGCTCTTGCCTTCTGCGATCAATTCTTCGTATTTGTCTTCCATCATCTGGAGGAGTTCTGATTTAGCTCTCCTCACTTCTTCCGTGTTGGGAAGATTACGGAACATATTGTCCAGGTAATTTCTTATAGCGTTCATACATGTGCCCCCTCATCCGCAATAAACTTTTCGATTACTTCTTTTGTGAGTGTCCACTCCTCACACTTGGCGCGGTAATGCTCCATACCTGCCTGAGTAATGCGGTAGTAGGTCCTCTTTTTTCCACCTGCCAGATCCTCATCAACAAAGGACTCGATGAATCCGTTCTTCTCCATTCTCGTGAATGCCGAGTAGAGCGTCGTCTCCTTGATGATGTACTTGTCTTCGGACAACGTGCGGATCTGCTTAGAGATCTCGTATCCGTAAGACGGATTGGTGAGAAGCAGGTACAAGATGATGATGTCGTTATAACCTCTGATGACATCGCTGCTGATCTCTGCCATAATCTATCTCCTTCCAAATATTACGACTGTCGTTGCTACGGCTGGCGTTGCTATGGCTGTCGTACTACGTCTGTCGTGGTAAATATAACACCTCCACGGAACGATGTCAACAACAATTTTCGAAATAATTGCAAATACCTTTATATACAAGCCCTTTTCGCGTTGCTATATTAATCTTATTCATCTAAAAATCTCGAAAAGAGGTACCGCCATGGACATTTATGTAGACATCAAATTCCTTAATAACTCAGGCGACGGCTCACAATCTTCCCCCTTCGGAACGATCTCCGAAGCAGCTGCCATCGCTAAGCCCGGCGACACGGTCCACGTAGCACCCGGCGTTTACCGCGAATACGTCTCTCCCGCAAACGGCGGCACCGAAGACGCCCGCATCACATACGTCAGCGACGAGCCTCTGGGCGCCACCATCACAGGCGCAGAGCGGATCACAAACTGGGAACAGTACCGGGGCGACATCTGGGTAGCGCGCGTCGACAACTCGATCTTCGATCCCGCTTATAACCCTTATTCAACATATGTTTACGGCGACTGGTACTTCGCAAAGCGCGAGAAGCACGTCGGCTGCGTTTACATCAACGACCGCCGCCTCTACGAGGCAAAATCCGTCGAGGAAGTCATCGAAGCAAAGCCCTGGCCGCATTCATGGGTACCCGAAGAGGCTATGTATAAGTGGTACGCAGAAGTACAAGATGACGTTACAGTTATCTACGCAAACTTCAGCGGCCTTAACCCCAACGAAGAAATGGCCGAGATCAACGTCAGAAGAATGTGCTTCTTCCCTGCCGAGACAGGCCGCAACTATATAACCGTCCGCGGCTTCAAGATCTGCAAAGCCGCTACCAACTGGGCACCGCCCGCCGCATGGCAGGAAGGCATGATCGGTCCCCACTGGTCAAAGGGCTGGATCATCGAAGACAACGAAGTCTACTTCGCCAAGTGCTCCGGCATCGGCCTCGGCAAGTATCTCGACCCCGAGAACAACCACTACTTCACATATAAGAAACTCAAGAGCCCCACACAGATGGAGCGTGACGCAGTCTGCCGCGGCCAGTACCACGGCTGGCTCAAGGAGAACATCGGCAGCCACATCGTCCGCCGCAACAACATCCACCACTGCGAGCAGGGCGGCATCATCGGCCGCATGGGCGCCGTTTTCTCAACCATTGAAGACAACCACATCCATCACATCAACAACATGATGGAATTGGGCGGCGCAGAAGTTGCCGGCATCAAGCTCCACGCAGCCATCGACGTCGTCATGAGACGCAACCACATCCACCACTCCACCATGGGCATCTGGACAGACTGGGAAGCACAGGGCACCCGCATCACCTGCAACCTCCTGCACGACAACCAGCGTCCCGCTTTTGCCACTCCTCTCGACGGCTCCATGGGCAGCGAGGATATCTTCGTCGAGGTAGGCCACGGTCCCACACTGATCGACAACAACATCCTGCTCTCTGACGCTTCACTCCGTATCGCCACACAGGGCGTCGCAATGGTCCACAACCTCATCTGCGGTGCGTTCACCTCAGTAGGCGCAGGCACAGACTGGCGCTACACCCCCTATCACATGCCGCACAGAACGGAAGTCATGGGCTTCATGACGATCCTCCACGGCGACGACAGATTCTATAACAACATCTTCTTCCAGCGTCAGACCACCGACGCGCTCGTCTCCCGTTTCCCGAGCGGCAAGGTCGAAGTCGAAGACCGCGTAGTCGGCACGCACGTCTGGAACCAGTACCCTCTCTACGAAGAATGGATCACACAGTTCGACTTGGACAGCGAGACCCCCGACATGATGAAGATCGCCCAGGCCCACTTCGACAAGCTCCCCGTCTGGATCGAAGGCAACGCTTACCTGGGCGGCGCGCTTCACTACGCCAAGGAGCAGAATTACCTGCTTGACGACAAGACTTCCGTGTATGTCAACATCCGCGAGGAAGACGGTCATGTTTATCTCGACACGAACCTCGCTAACGCGATCGGCTCGTTCACTGCTTCTCTGGTTGACACCGACGTCCTCGGCAAGGCCTTCGAGCCCCAGCAGAGATTCGAAGACAGGGACGGCAACGACATCATCTTCGACACCGACTACTTCGGCGCGAAGAGAACTTCGATTGTCCCCGGCCCGTTCGCTTCGCTCGACATCAGCGGCACCGACGTTGTGCTGAGAGTACCTTCTTGGAACTAAAATAGGCCGCGCCCGGGAGCAATTCCCGGGCGTGTTTTTTCGGGCACTTGGTGCCAGGTACGAAAAAGTGCAGAAATTCAAAGAAATCGTGTCGCCTACGTGCATTTTTGCGGTGTTTTGCACGAAATTGTGATGAAAACAGCTCATTTCATCATTTTTTCGTACCTGTGTGAATCTGCTCTTCCTTCAGTGCCTCTTCACTGCCTACGGTAGTATTTTATTTATTTTTTCTTTACCGCTCGAAAACCCGATTTTAGGCGATTTTGCCTTGTCGGTGTTTGTAGTGATTTGTCGGTTTTATTAACATTTTTCCGACAAGGGACCAGCTTATAATCGGGCTATGATTACCTTAGACCAAAGCATCCCGAGAGAGTATCTGGCTCTCAAAATAAACTACTGCAGACAACAGCTGAAACTGTTGCCGGAAATCAAGCTGCACGTGCATAACATTAACGGGAAAGAAGTTAAGCGCGTCTTAATAGGAACTCACCGCTATAACCTGGAATCCGACAACGGAAAAGAACTGTACCAAAAGTGGTTTCTGCGAGACCAGATTCAGAGGCAGCTTCAAATTTATGAAGCGGTCTGGGACAGCAATTTCAAGGGAATACCGCTCCCTGAATGCACTCCCCACCAAGTCCGCCGCACGTTATGCATCGATGCTGCTAACAGAGTGGTCATGGACAAGACTTACTTTGACAGCCTGGAAAACGATGCCAACAAAGAATACCCGAAGCCGCCCGATTATCCGTTTAACGGCATTTACTACAGGTCTGCGGCGGAGCGGGAGATTGCCATCTTCTACACGGAGATGGGTATTCCCTTCAAGTACGAACCTGCGGTAACGATCAAGGACGTGCCGGGGGTTATTCATCCGGACTTTGTCATTTACATTCCGGAGCTGGACAACTGCAAGTTTCACGAGCACTTCGGAATGAAGGACTCCGCGAAGTACTTAAGGATCACGAACACTAAGTATTACAACTACACCAACGCGGGCCTGGTTCCGGAATTGGACATAATATTCACTCATGATGTAAAAGAGATACCTTTTGATATCAGATACGTGTCGTCGAAAATAAACACGGCCATTTACGGAACAATGATCGGCACAAAACAATAGAATCGAGCGCGGGTTCTAATGTATAATCTAGCAATCAGGAAATGCATTTTATGAAGATCAAGGGAAGATTGGCAGTCAGAATTCTTATCCTTACACCGTTCATTTTGATGGTGTTCTCAGTACTGACAATCTTAGCATTTCCCCTTCTCTATTTGTTCGAGCTCAACACCAGGATAATGGATATCCTCTTAAGCGGAAGCATGCTGATGGGAATATTTGCGCTGACGGCCGGAGTATTAATGGCGATCGGCGGATCTGTCATGGGGATAATCAAGAAAATGCCGCTTTATGTGGTATTGGGTGTTGTTCTGACCGTATTCCTGCTGGCCGTTGATGCGTGGCTCTTCTGGGCCGTTTTCCTGAACACGCCGTCCTATCCGTTGACCGAGCCTGCAGTTACAACGGTGCTGGAAGGGTAACTCTCCAAAGTGCTGATTTATATATCATATATGATATAAAAATCAGGCATCGGGATATCACATTGTCAGGTTCTTTTTTTCACTTGGCGTTATAATCAATTCCGTTTGATAAACATATTCTAATTAAGGGATAGAATGGAGGTTTCATATGGTTTTTGACGCTTTCGAAGGTTTAAGTGACGAGTACAGATCGTACCAGGTGATCCAGCCGGAGCAGCTCAACTTCAGGGAGCCGGCCAATGATGCCGAGCGCGATGCGGCGGGCGCTCTTATCAAGCGCGGCGGCCAGGAATCGATCATCCTGATTTTCATCGGAATAGTGCTGGCCGTGATCGGAATACTTGCGGCATTCAGCTCCCTGGGCGGTATCGTCCTGGCTGTGCTCGGAATACCGCTTATCGTGTTTGGGATCATCAGGTACAAGAAAGGCAAGTCGCCTGCCGCAAGCCTTATTACGACGGGCGTGCTCGTGAAGAAAGAGAGCCAGTCCGCGGGTTCGATCAATAACAAATCCAAGCGCACTTACCGCTGGCTTGTTATAGCGGTAAATGATATTCCGAACACGCTCTGCATAGTCCGTGCAGATCCTGACGAATTCGACGAAGCACGCGTCGGCGACACGATCCTGGTCACTAACAATAAGTCCATTTACAGGGGCAGGAAATTAATGTAATTAAGGCGCCCCGAAAATTCTCAGGCACTAATTTTCCGCCTCAAGTTTCTCTTCGGACTCAAGTTCTTCTTTGACTGCTTCATTGGCGGCCTTCTTGTCTTTCTCGTCTTTGGAGACCATGAGGCGGTCTAAGATGCCGGAGAAGTATTTGCCGGCCATCTTGTCGATGTCAAAGACCTTGATGGCCTGGATGATGATGATTGCCAATACAGGACCCAGGAGGAAGCCTGCGGCGCCCCAGATGTAGACGCCTGCTGCCATGGCGATGAGCGTTACGATCGGGTGCATCTTCAGTGACTTGCCGAGGATGGCAGGTTCGACAAAGCGGCGGATGATCGTCATGAGGATCAAGCCGATGATGATGACGATCGCTGAGACGTACTGGCCGTGGACTACCTGGTAGATCATCATAGGGATCATCGTTGCGCTGACGCCGAGGACAGGCAGGAAGTCGATGAGGGCCGTGATTATACAGAGGACGATCGCGTATTCGTGAAGGCCTGCGATCCAGAAAATCAGGAATGATTCAACGGCTGTTATGATGAACAGGACGAGGTAACCTCCGAGAACACGGAAGACCAGGACGGCAAGGTCGTTGAGGAGCGTGAAGACTCTGTTGCGGAACTTGCGGTTAGGAGTGTTCTTGACGAAGATCTTCAGGACCTGGGGACCGTCGCTGATGAAGTAGAAACCGCTCAGCAGGATGCTGATGACGAAGAATATTGCGTATGGGAGATTGCCGACGAGCTTCCAGACTGCGGAGAGCGAGGAGCTGATAAGCGACGGGATGTTCTTTACTACCGTCTGGCCCATGTTGGCGACGTCTTCTCTTAAGGAGACCATCATCTCTTCTGTGAGGAAACCGCCGTTGTCTACGCTGAAGCGCTGGAAGATCTGGGCATCAAGGACCTCTGTGGGCTTGAAGGTTTTCGAGGCCTCGGCAAGAGCAATAAGAAGGCTGTTTGCCTGATAGACCAGACCCACGCAGGTGATGATTATGAATATGACTACGAAAATGTCGAGGATGACGTAGATGACGAGCGCGGTCTTGGTATGTGTGGACTTCTTGCGGCCGGCCTTGATCTTCTTGGGGTTATTATCCAAGTGCTTCGACAGAGGCTTCGCGATCAGGTCGGAAGTCTTGGCGAGAAGAAAGCCGATGAGGAACGGGACCAGGATGACTGCGATTATCTTGCCGACGTAGGCGCATGCGGCGATTATCACCACCATCAGGATGAATTTGAGCATCGACATGACCGATGCGCGGTCTCTCTGGTATCTCTCTAGATCATTCATTATCTTATCCCCTTAAACTGGTATCCCTATTTTATATCCTCTGGCCGTCAAATAGCAGGAACCAGAACACAATTAATACAATAATTCCCAAAATCAGGGTCAGGTTGAAGCCCCTAAGGAGACTGCCTGCCCTGCCGCCGTCCTTCTCCTCGGGAAGGCGCGAATCGCCGAAAACGCCGGTGCTCTTGGTGTATGAGTAGTGGAACTCGCCAAGAGTCTTGCGGAAAAATGCCAGCAGGACTACGGCGACGATGAGTGCCGGAACTGATGCGTAATAGATCGTGTTCGGGATGTCGCTATAGACCCTGACGGTCGTGATGTCTATCTCTTCGATGATGGAACCGATGAGAATGCCCGTAAAGCGCGAACCTATGAGTGCCAGTACGGGTCCGTAGATGTTCTCGGTATTGGATCTGACGATGCAGAGCCACCATCCGATGACAAGGATCCCGACAACATCCAGGAAATTAAATGAGAACAGCGCGAAGAGCACCGGGATTATTACGAATGCCCACCCTTTGTTCTTCTCAGAAAAGCCCTGCCATACCACGCCCAGGAAGAACAGGGCAAAACCGAATGCAGGGATGACGGTATCGATGAGGATGCTGAGAAACAGCGTCTGCGCAGTGATCTGGTCCAAGTGGTAGAAAATGCCCGGGAATACGATCGTGCCGTTTATCCTGAGCCACCCTGCGACACAGAGATTGTGGAATGAAGCCTTGATGAGGTAGAGCGGCGCACCAGACAGAAACGACAGGATGAGGGCACCGATTCCGGTGTAACGGCCGGTGATGTCAAGACCGCACTTCTCGGCGATGATGACCGACGGGATGAAGAATGCCAGCATGACGAGCACCAGGACCGTGATCGCGGCACCGATCAGGGATGTCGATGAGAACGGGAAAGCGCCCGAAAACATGAGCTTTAAGAGAAATACCGATGCAGCAGCGCCAATGGCGGCAAAGAATACCGGATATCCCCAGTTATAAGGCTCCGGAAACTTGAATGAATTAACGATAAAATCCTTAACAGCCTTCAAGACAGCCATCAGAAATACACTCCGAGAAGTTGCATCGTGCTGAGGAGCTGCTGGAAGAAGAAGGGCTCCATGATCGTGAACACAGCACAACCCAATGCGAGAAAGGGACCGAATGCCATGTAATCGGGGTCTTCCGCGAAGTGGATGGCTGCCTTCTCCCTCTGCAGTTTGAGTTTCTCGGCTCTCGGATCGGCCGCCTCGGCTATCCTGCGCTTTTCAGCAGCGATCCTCCTGCGCTTCCTGATGAGGAGCGGGATCGCAAAGATAACTGCCGAGAAAATACTTACGTAAACGAGAATAATGAGTCCGTAGCATCCCGTGATAAGGCCTGTCGCGAACAGGAGACGCATGTCGCCCATGCCCATGCCTTCCCTTCCGAGAAATGTGATCGACAGAAAGCCGATGAGCCAGATGACGCCGCCGCCAACGACGGATGCGATGATCTTGTTGAGGATCGGGATCCACCACTTAACGTCGGGGGTGAACCAGATGGAGCCCTCGAGGAAGTCCGCAGCAATCGAGAGCAGGCCGCAGAATGCGATGAATATTGAGAACTGGTCGGGAATGATCCTGTTGAGCTTGTCTGCCATCATGACCAGCATCAATACCGGTATGGACAGGAAGATAACGACCAGATGGATAGGTCTGAATGTAGTGATGTAATCGTTCTGGCAGAAGAAAACCGTTACGCAGTAACAGATTACGCAGAACAGAACTGCAACAAGGCCCTCCGGAAAGGGTCTCATTCTCTTGGAAGGCCTGTAATCAGGATCTTGCGGGGTAACGCCGTAGTCCTGCAGCCATTTATCGGGGAAAACCCCGAAAAGCCAAGTGATCACGGCACCTGAGACAATGCCTGCCACAACGGCAAAAACGTAATAAAGCACTATATTCATAATCAGTTAGAAGTTTAATATATAGCGCGAAAAAAAACAAATATACAGTTACCTTGATAAATGGTTTTCGGGCAAGTGTAAAAAGACAGTAAATTTTGGTCTGATTTGTCAGGATTCAGTCATTTTCGTTGTCAAAAAAACACCGATTTTAAGAGCTTTTCGAGCCGTTTTTGGCGAAAAAATCGAACTTATTCCAAAAAATTGCGCGCTTAACCCGATATAGTTATAATCAATCGTAATTATTTTGGAGGTAAGTAGATGTCTTTTCGGGTAAAAGAGGCATCGAAGACTTGGAAGATGGCAACAGTTACATCAAAAGCGCTTGAACAGATGATGCAGGCTCACGTCAGAGCCGAGACGGGCATGAGCCTTGAGCAGGCAACACCCCGCGATTACTGGACAGCGCTGTCAAAGAGCATCGTTGAGATCATCTCAGAGAACTGGATGGCAACGAGACATAAGTACAATCAGGGCCGCCAGGCTCATTACTTCTCAGCAGAGTTCCTCGAAGGCCGTTCAATGCTCAACAATCTCGTAAACCTCGGTATTTACGATCAGGCAAAGGACGCTCTCGCTTCATTCGGACTTGATATCACAGACATTCTCGAAGAAGAGACAGACCCGGCGCTCGGAAACGGCGGTTTGGGACGTCTTGCAGCATGCTTCCTCGATTCATGCGCAACACTGAACCTCCCTGTTACAGGCTACGGTATCCTCTACCGTTACGGTCTCTTCAGACAGGCAATCGAAAACGGTTTCCAGAACGAGTATCCTGACTCATGGATGGAGCACGGATATCCCTTTATCCTCCCGAGATACGACCGCAAGGTTAAGATCCACTACTCAGACATCGACGTCTGGGCTATCCCCTGCGATCTGCCTATCACAGGTTACGGCACAAAGAATGTAAACCTCTTGAGACTCTGGAAGGCTGAGCCCGCGCAGGAATTCAACTTCAACCTCTTCAATTCACAGAGATTCGACGACGCCGTCATTGAGAGAAACCGCGTCCAGGACATCTGGAGAGTCCTCTATCCGAACGACACTTCCTACGATGGTAAGGTCCTCCGTGTAAGACAGCAGTACTTCTTCGTATCCGCTTCACTCCAGGACATCATCTACAGATACAAGAAGTATCACGGCGACGATCTCCACGATTTTGCCAAGTACAACACGATCCAGCTCAACGATACACACCCCGTTGTAGCTATCCCTGAGCTCATGAGACTCCTCGTTGACGAGAACGGCATCGAGTGGACAGAAGCATGGGAGATCGTAAAGGCAACATTCGCATACACCAACCACACGATCATGGCAGAGGCATTGGAGAAGTGGGATATCTCCATCTTCCGTTTCCTCTTCCCGAGGATTTTCGAGATCATCGAAGGCATCAACAACCAGTTCCGTGCACAGATGTACGAAGCAGGCCTCTATTCCGAGCTCATCGACCGCATGTCTCCTCTGGCAGACGGCAAGATCCACATGGCTTGGATGGCAATCTACGGTTCACACTCCGTAAACGGAGTTGCAGCCCTCCACACAGACATTCTCAAGAACGAGACACTCAAGGACTGGTACGCAATCTATCCTGAGAAGTTCTCCAACAAGACAAACGGCGTTACGCCCAGAAGATGGCTCCGTTCCTGCGATCCCGACCTCGCCGAGCTCATCACATCACTTCTCGGCAGCGACAAGTGGGTCACAAACCTCGATCTGTTGAAGGACCTCGAAAAGTATGCTGACGACGACAAGGTAATGAAGAAGTTCATTGCCATCAAGAAAGCCAACAAGAAGCACCTCTCCGAGTACCTCGAGAAGACCAAGGGCATCAAGCTCAACCCCAATTCCTGCTTCGACGTACAGATCAAGCGTCTCCACGAATACAAGAGACAGCTTCTGAACGCTTTGTATGCTTTGAATCTCTATGACAGACTCAAGGAGAACCCGAAGCTCGACATGCCTCCGGTAACTATTTTGTTCGCTGCAAAGGCTGCTCCGGGCTACTTCAGAGCTAAGGCGATCATCAAGTTCATCAACGAGATCGCAAAACTCATCGACTCCGATCCCGACATGAAGAACCGTCTCAAGGTCGTCTTCGTCGAGAACTACAACGTTTCCGTCGGCGAGAAGATGTTCCCTGCAGCAGACGTTTCCGAGCAGATCTCCACAGCAGGTCTCGAGGCTTCAGGTACAGGCAACATGAAGTTCATGATGAACGGTGCCGTAACACTCGGTACATTGGACGGCGCTAACGTTGAGATCGCAGAGTGCGTCGGCGACGACAACATCTACATCTTCGGCTGCCGCTCACAGGATATGGCTGCAACAAAGGCTTACTACAACCCGAAGTGGCAGTACGAGAACATCCCCGGCCTCAAGAAGTGCTTAGACCGCTTGGTTGACGGTTCATTCAACGACGAAGGCACCGGCATGTTCAACGACCTCTTCAACGGCCTCATCTACGGCTCCAACTGGCAGCCCGGCGATCCCTACTACGTACTGGGCGACTTCGACGATTATCGCAAGACACGTGACCAGCTCTACAAGGATTACCAGGACAACCTCGCATGGGCAAGAAAATGCTGGATCAACATCTGCAATTCCGGCAAGTTCTCCTCCGACCGTACGATTTCCGAGTACGCAAAGGAGATTTGGAAGATCAAGGCACAGAAGATCTGATAAGGTATTGATTTTATGCATTCCAGGGCGCTCCGATCGGGGCGCCTTGTTTTTTCGCACTCGAAAAATGCCAAATCCCGCGTCAGCATTTCAGCTAACAATTTGCGGCCAAAAAGTAAGACAAAAAGTTGGATTTTGGCAAAATCCAACTTTTCGTCTAACAAAATGGCCGATAAAAGTGAGACAAAATGCAGACAGTTGCCGGCAGGGGAAAAACGCACGGTGCACCCGTCACAAATATCAAGAAATCCTAAAATATTATAAATAATGACATTCTCCCCCAATTTGTTGTATAATCTTCTTTAAATCTTTTAAGGAGGAACTTAATATGCCTATTTTCCAAGATGCAAAAGGTAAGAACATCGCCAGCTTCCAGAAGATGATCGAAGAGAAGAAGAGTACCATCCGCAAGTATTACGATGAGATCGGACATCTCTACTATGGTCAGTACAAGGACGTCAATGTTGACGTTACGAAGGATATCAACGCTAGGTGTGAGTCAATTTCCAACCTATACATCGAGATTGAGGACCTCAATGTTAAGATTCTCCGCGAGAAGGGTCTCAAGAAGTGCGCAATCTGCGGCACGGAGAACAATCTTTCGAACGCATTCTGCTTTAAGTGCGGTGCCAGATATGACGACACGGATGCTATTCCGGCTGACGTCGTTGCTCCTCCGGATGCTTCTGCTACTCCTGAACGTTACCTGCCCATCTCGGCAAAGAAGAAGAAGTCAGCTCCTGCTCCTACAGTAGAAGAACTGATCGAATCTGACGGCCTTGATGACGATATCACGACTGATATCGAGGTTGGTGAAGATTTTGAAGCAGAAGACGGCAAGGAGGAATAAGGCATAGATGGCACAGATTTTCGAACAGGAATCAAGAACATTTTCTGAGTACCTTTTGGTACCCAATCTTACAACAGAGAAGAATACACCCGATCAGGTAGATCTCTCGGCACCTATCGCAAAGTACAGGAAGGGCCAGGAGGAATCACGCCTTAAGATCAATATCCCTATGGTATCTGCAGTAATGCAGGCTGTAAGTGACGACGGCATGGCTATCGCACTCGCAAGATGCGGCGGACTCTCATTCGTTTTCCAGTCACAGTCCATCGAGTCACAGTGCAACATGATCAAGAGCGTTAAGAAGTACAAGGCCGGAATCGTTGAGTCAGACTCCAACCTCTCACCCGAGGACACACTCGAGAAGGTAATCGAGCTCCACGAGAAGACAGGCCACGGCACGGCAGCCGTTACTGAAGACGGTACTGCTGAGGGCAAGCTCTTAGGTCTCGTTACGACACGTGATTACCGTGTCTCAAGACTCTCACTCGATACCAAGGTCAAAGAGTTCATGACTCCTATCGAAAAGCTCGTTACCGCACCTGAGGGCACATCCCTTAAGGAAGCTAACGACATTATCTGGGACAATAAGATCAACCAGCTCCCTATCGTAAATTCCGAGGGCAGACTCGTTGGTCTCGTTTTCCGTAAGGACTACGAATTCCATAAGGCTAACCCCTATGAGCTCCTCGACAAGGACAAGAAGCTCATCGTTGGTGCCGGAATCAATACAAGAGACTACGAAGAACGTGTGCCTGCGCTCTTGGAAGCAGGCGCTGACGTTCTCTGCCTCGACTCTTCCGACGGTTTCTCCGTATGGCAGGAGCGCGCACTCAAGTGGTGCAAAGAGAATTATCCGGACGCTATCGTAGGTGCCGGCAACGTTGTTGACGCAGAAGGCTTCAAGTTCCTCGCTGACTGCGGCGCAGACTTCATCAAGATCGGTATCGGCGGCGGTTCCATCTGCATCACACGTGAGCAGAAGGGTATCGGATGCGGACAGGCTTCCGCAGTATTGGCTGTTGCTGAAGCACGTGACAAGTACTTCAAGGAGACAGGCGTTTATATCCCCCTGTGCTCTGACGGCGGTATCGTTCACGACTATCACATGGCACTGGCACTTGCAATGGGCGCAGACTTCCTCATGCTCGGAAGATATTTCGCAAGATTCGACGAATCCCCTACGAGAAAGCTTTTGGTAGGCGGTTCTTACGTTAAGGAATATTGGGGCGAGGGTTCCAACCGTGCGCGCAACTGGCAGCGTTACGATGACGGCGGCAAGGGCGGCAAGATGGCTTTCGAGGAAGGCGTTGACTCTTACGTTCCTTACGCAGGCAACCTCAAGGACGGACTTGATACTTCCCTTGCAAAGGTCAAGGCAACAATGTGCTCATGCGGTTCTTCTTCGATCGAAGAGTTCCAGCAGAAGGCCCGCCTTGTAGTCGTATCCTCCACATCCATCATCGAGGGCGGCGCTCACGACGTTATCCAGAAGGAAAACGACAGAACGGCTAGATAATTGAATTACTGATATAAAACAAATTTACGAGGAGACAGACAAAATGGCTGACGAAATCATCAAGAAGCAAATTACCAAGGAAGGTTTTGACGAATTACAGAATGAGCTTTCCGAGCGTAAGACATCCAAGAGAAGCGAGATTGCTAAGAGAATCGAAGACGCCAAGGCTCAGGGCGACCTCTCGGAGAACTCCGAGTACGATGAAGCAAGAGCTGAGCAGGCTGAGAACGAGACCCGTATCGAAGAACTCGAAGCAATTCTCAAGGCTGTTGAAGTTGTTGACGATTCTAACCTTTCCACAGATAAGGTTTCTCTGGGTTCCAAGGTAACCCTCCAGAACACCGCAACAAAGCAGGAGTACACTTATAAGCTCGTAGGCGAATCCGAGATCGACTTCAAGAAGAAGAGAATCTCCGAGAACTCACCTGTAGGCAGAGCGATCTCCAACCAGAAGAAGGGTAAGACAGTCTCTGTTTCCACACCTTCAGGCATCATCAAGTACAAGATCATCAAGATCGAGAAGTAATTCTTAAGTACTTATCAATTCGAAAACTATCAGAATCAAGAGAGTTAATATGGGCAAAAAATTCGTACCTCAGACAGAACCTTTAAGTGCAGAAGAAATCCAGGAACAGACAAGATTCCGTATGGAGAAGCTTAAGGCCCTCCAGGAAGCAGGCAAGGATCCCTATGAAGAACTCACATACGACGTAACTAACCACTCAGTCGAGATCACCGGCGACTACGATTCATTTGCTGGCAAGACCGTAAGAGTTGCAGGTCGTCTCATGAGCAAGCGCGGCATGGGCAAGGTATCTTTCTGTGACCTCTACGACAGAAGGGGCAAGATCCAGATCTTCACAAAGATCGACAATCTTCCCGAAGAAGAGTACAAGGCATGGCAGAACCTTGACATCGGCGACTTGGTAGGCGTTGAGGGTGAGGTTTACATGACCGAGAAGGGAGAGGTATCCATCCTCACCAAGTCCTATAAGCTCCTTGCAAAGTGCCTCCACCCCCTGCCGAACAAGTATCAGGGCTTGAAGGACACTGAGATCCGTTACCGTCAGAGATACCTGGACCTCATCGTTAATCCCCAGGTTAAGGAGACATTCGAGAAGAGATCCAAGGTCATCAAGGAGATCCGTAACTTCCTTGCAGACAGAGACTTCATGGAAGTTGAGACTCCACTCCTCGTTACAAACGCAGGCGGCGCTGCTGCAAGACCGTTCACTACACACTTCAACGCTCTTGATATCGACTTGAAACTCCGCATCTCATTGGAGCTCTATCTCAAGAGACTTCTTGTCGGCGGCTTCGAAAGAGTTTTCGAGATTGGCAGAGTATTCCGTAACGAAGGAATGGACACACGCCATAACCCTGAGTTCACGCTCATGGAGCTCTACCAGGCATACACAGACTACAACGGCATGATGGAGCTCACGGAGTCCATGTTCCGCTATGTTGCAGAGAAGGTATGCGGCACGACGCTCATCAAGTACGGCGACCTCGAGATCGACTTCGGCAAGCCTTTCGAGCGCCTCACAATGAATGATGCGATCAAGAAGTATGCAGGAATCGATTTCGATACCGTAGACGGCGACGAGGCAGCGAAAAAGCTTGCTGACGAGCACCACATCGAATACGAGACATGGCACACCAAGGGTGACATCGTTAACCTCTTCTTCGAGGAATACTGCGAGAAGAACCTTCTCCAGCCCACGTTCATCATGGACCACCCTATCGCCATCTCCCCTCTCACAAAGAAAAAGAAGGGCGAGCCCGAGAAGGTCGAGAGATTCGAGCTCTTCATCAATACATGGGAGATGTGCAACGCATATTCAGAGCTCAACGATCCTATCGACCAGCGCGAGAGATTTGCTGCACAGGACGCTTCAGCTGAAGCCGGCAACGACGAAGCAGACCACACTGACGAAGACTTCCTCAATGCATTGGAGCTCGGTATGCCCCCTACGGGCGGCATCGGCTACGGCATCGACCGTCTCGTTATGCTGCTTACTGACAGCCCGAGCATAAGGGACGTCCTGCTTTTCCCGACGATGCGACCGCTCGACTAATTTGATATCCTGAAAGGCCCTAATTTATTGCGTTTGCGAATGTTAGGTTTAGTTAACTTACACCAAACTTACACCATTCGTACACCATTGCACCTGACACACGGCCGTTGACGGAATAATTCGCATAATTGATTTTTATCCGATACCCTGAGATTCACGTCTCAGGGTATTGTTTTGCATGGTTTTTGCTGTTCAATGCCTATCATTACCGGCTTTTGCTTACTAACAATACGTTTAGTCCCGGCTCAGAGTCTCCTTGCGGCCTTTTGCCCGGATCGCACATTGGAATCAATCCTCCCTTCAACGTATCCTTATCGTGAGGAATTGGAGGTAAAGGTTATGATCATTATCTGGGGTGGTTCTCTGGCGGTTCTCCTGAATAAGCTTAAGAACTCACTGTACAAGGTTGAAAAAATAGATATAAGCTTTGAAAACACCATCAAAAGATATGGCGTTTATTGTTTCTGCATTGACGATCTTCCTCTATGAAACGTAAATCCGTAGCTGAGGAAAAACCTGAACTTGTGGCCCAGTGGGCCCGAAGTAATCCGATATCCCCTGATAAGGTATCCTGTGGCTCCCATATGAAGGTCAGGTGGGTCTGCGCTAAAGGTCATGAATGGGAAGCAGTTGTTAAGAACAGAACACTTCTGGGCAGCGGATGCCCCTATTGTGAGCATCGTGGTGTCCTGAAAGGCTACAACGATCTTGCTACCATTAATCCGTCACTGGCTAAATCCTGGTCTCCAAAAAACAAACTAAAACCCTCTGAGGTCTCCCCTGCTTCTAATCTTGAAGTTCTTTGGGTCTGTGAGAAGGGGCATGAATGGAAAGCTCGTGTTGCTGACAGAACCGAAGGTCATGGCTGCCCTTACTGTGCCGGACACAGGGTCTGGAAAGGCTACAACGACCTCTCCACTACTCATTCTGAGCTTCTTTCCGAGTGGTCCGACAAGAACGAACTCTCCCCTGATGAGATAACCTATAAGAACCGCTCCAATGTTTGGTGGCACTGCAGCAAATGTGGGAATGACTATCAGGCTGTTATCTTCGCAAAAGCAAACGGTCGGGTTTGTCCTTACTGCGTAGCGGGAGAAATCGTCCGAAGACGTGAAAAAAGACAGCGTCTGCGTAAAACGGCCGAAAACTTCGCATATTTTCTACCGCAACTTGCAACGATCTACTATGCTGGTAAACGAGGATACAGGGTCGTTACCGACTCCGATCTTCCTGCAGGGCTGCCTGTAAGCGCCTATATACCAAGCCTTAGACTGATAATCGATGTCTGTGAATCTCCAAAAGAACTCTATATTAAGGAATATATAAGTAAGGTGAACAGCATTAAATACATAAGCATGCCTAAAAAACTGTCCGAAGAAGATATTATCAGCCGTGTCATCAAGGCTTTCTCTGATTCACATGTTTACATGCCAGTCTCCCCTGCTGAAGATCTGGAGAAAATAAGGAAGAACTACATTCAGATGATAAACAATAATAGTTAATCCAAAGTACAATCTGAGATTAAACTAATCCATCAGAAGGAGATCAATAATGGCCAAAGAAGTTCCCATTGCAGAGAAATCCTTGCTTACACCAGAAGAAGCTGCTGCCTACTTCAATATCGGTGTCAACAAAATACGAATGATGACTGACAGTCCCAGTTGTCCTTATGTATTATGGAGTGGCAGCAGAAGACTGATTAAAAGAAAAATGTTTGAAGAATACCTTTATAAACAATATTCAATATAAGTGCTAAATCGCACATTGGAATTAATCTATATACTTACATATTATATTTTCAGGACGAAGGTACTATTTACCTTCACACAGCAAAGAGAATGAGAGCATAAAATAAGGATCTGCGAGCACCTTTTCTCGCGGATCCTTATTTTTTCTCCTGTTATGCTTATACCCATCTCGGGACGTGTTGCATTGCTGTAAAATGAATCCCTTCGGCAAA
>JAILHX010000055.1 GCA_024695565.1 Saccharofermentans sp.
AGGTGTATCGCCTGCACCGAAGCAAGGTCCGCAGAATGCTGTCTTAAGGATAGCGCCTGTCTCAAGGAGTGTAGCGGCAACTCCGTTCTTAACGAGCTCCATGTAGATAGGTGTTGATGCAGGATGCGCAGGCGGCGGATTCGAGAACATCTGCGCTGCTGCTGACATCATGAAGGGCACATACATTGGCGCTGACAAGTTCACGATGTCCATCTATCCTGGATCAACACCTATCTACATGGAGCTCGGTAAGAACGGAGTTGCTGCTACACTCCTTGAGACAGGTGCTATCCTTAAGACAGCAGTCTGTGTACCTTGCTTTGGTGCCGGTGTTACACCTGCAAACAATGCATTCTCCATCCGTCACTCCACAAGAAACTTCCCGAACAGAGAAGGTTCGAAGGTTCAAAGCGGACAGATCTCTTCCGTTGCTCTCATGGACGCAAGATCCATCGCTGCAACAGCTGCAAACAAGGGCGTTCTTACACCAGCTACAGAGTTCACAGGCGAGCTTAACAACTACGCTTACACATTCGATTCAAAGATCTACGCTAACAGAGTCTTCGATTCCAAGGGCGTTGCAGATCCTAATACAGAGATCCAGTTCGGACCTAACATCAAGGACTGGCCGAAGATGGAAGCACTTCCTGAGAACCTCGTTCTCCAGGTCGTATCTGAGATCCACGATCCTGTTACAACAACAGACGAGCTCATTCCTTCTGGTGAGACATCTTCTTACAGATCCAATCCTCTTGGTCTTGCAGAGTTCACACTCTCACGTAAGGATCCTGAGTATGTAGGACGTGCAAAGAACATTCAGAAGGCTGAGACAGCACTGGTTAACGGCGAGCATGCCTGCCAGGCAGTAGAGGGCCTCCATGATGTAATGCAGGTAGTAAAGAGCATCGTTCCTTTCGAGAAGGCTGATACAAAGATCATCGGATTCGGTTCATGCATCTTCGCGGTTAAGCCCGGTGACGGTTCCGCAAGAGAACAGGCTGCTTCATGTCAGAAGGTATTGGGCGGCTGGGCTAACATCGCTAACGAGTACGCTACAAAGCGTTACAGATCCAACCTCATCAACTGGGGTATGCTGCCGTTCATCATCGAGAAGGGCGACCTGCCTTTTGCCAACCTCGATTACATTCTCTTCCCGGGAATCAGGACTGCAGTCGAGACCAAGGCTGAAACGATCAAGGCTGTTGCGATCAAGGGCACTGAGACCCGTGAGTTCACGCTGACACTTGGCGACCTCACAGACCGTGAGCGTCAGATAATCCTTGACGGCTGCCTCATCAATTTCAACCGCCAGAAATAAGAACTAATGAGGGGCACAGCTTAAGTGCCCCTTATTTATCTATACGTGAATAATTATGACTTTTAAGAACATCTTCAAGCAGTGGATAGTACCGGTATTCTTTATCACCGTAGGTGCGGTGATCGCGGCATTTGCGCTCGAGGAATTCCTTGTACCTTTTACCATCTTGGACGGCGGTGTTGTCGGTATCTCGATGATCATCAGCCAGCTGTCAGGACTGCCGCTCGGTATCCTTACGATCGTTCTTAATATCCCTTTTATGATTGTCGGCTTCAAAAGGCTCGGCAAGAGATTCCTTATCAAAGCGGTCTATGCGATGATCGTGTTCTCTGTGTTCCTCGGTGTTTTCGAGCACATGAAGGCAGTAACAGAGCAGGAGATACTGGTAGTCGTATTCGGAGGCGTGCTTTTGGGAGTCGGCGTAGGTCTCATCTTAAGGCACGGCGGATGTTTGGACGGCACGGAGATCGTTGCGATGCTATTGTCGCAGAAGACCGAATTCTCGGTTGGCCAGATCGTGCTGTTCTTCAACATCGTCATCTACAGCGTTGCAGGATTCCTGTTCGGACCTGACAGGGCGCTTTATTCGCTTCTTACGTACTTCATCACCTCGAAGATCATTGACCTCGTCGAGAACGGAATGGAGCAGGGCAAGTCTGTCATGATCATCACGGACCACGGCAAGGACATTGCCGACGCGATCTACAGCCAGCTCGGCAGAACATGCACTCAGATGGAAGGCACGGGCATGGTATCTAACGGCAAGAAGACCGTTCTCTACTGCGTTATCACGAGAGTCGAAGTGCCTGCTATAAAGAAGATCATAAACGATGCTGACGTATCTGCTTTCATGACGATATCAGATGTCTCCGAGATCGTCGGCAATCACATCAAGCGTAAGAAGAGCCCCGTCCGCAAGAAGTGAACGGGGCTTCTCTTTTACTCATTCCCGTCTGATATTTTCTGCTGGAATCTCTTAAGATCTTCAGTCATTGTCTTAGCGGCTTTTAAGTCTATGAGCCATGCGAAAACATGTACCAGGACATAGATGATGATGACGCTTACCGAAACTCCGATCACCTGGGGAAGATGCTCTTTGCCTATTGCAAACCTTCCGAACATGAAGGCGACAACGACCACGATCGTAAGCAGCATCTGAATGATCTCGCGGATCAAAGTCTGCTTGACCGTGAGTTCCTTTTTTGAATACATTACAAGGCCGGGAATCAGGCCGACAGCGCCGTAGATCAGGGGATAGGCGAAGGCTTCATATCCGAATTTATAATCCGGCTGCAAAGTAAGGCCGAGCACGAACATAGCCAGATTTATAAGCGTTACGATTATGAAAAAAGAAGCAAGCTGCGTCTTTAAGTGTTCTTTCATACGGAGCCTCCTTTGAGCCTCTCCTTGATGTCGGGGACATATTTTCTAGATATTATGACCTGCTCACCGTTCGTAAGAACGCAGGAGAAACGGCCGTTTAATGACGGCCTGATCGATGTGATCTTCATGAGATTTACTATGACGGATTTTGAGATCCTGGCGAAATTTCTTGATACGAGTGCGCTCTCGAATTCATAAAGGCGCCTGCCGGATTCGTAGCAGTCCTTGTCCAAATAGATGAACGTCTTCTCGTCAACTGCTTCGATATAAAGAATATCCGGCAGCGGGATATTGTACTGCCGGTCCTCTTTGGTGCCTTTTAAGATCCCCTCGCGGGACCTTATGAATCTTACGATCTCGTCAATGCGGTCGTCTCTTCTGTGGCATCCGATCTCGATATATTCTTTCTCGGATTCGCCGATCTTCTTAATCTTTATTTCCATTTTTGCCTCAGTAGCATTCGTTTACTTTGAAGGTGCCTTCACCCTTAAGATAACAATCGAAAAATCCGAGTACAAGACCATTTAATGTCTTTAGCATCGTCTCGTTGTCGACGTTTCCCGTTCCCAGATTCTTCGCAAGAACAGGCGAGAAGAGCGGGAGGTCCGTAAAATCCATGTGACCGCTGTCTGCAAAATAAGTTCTGTAAGAGACATCAGCGTTTTGGATTACAACATTATTGGAGTAGACCATGCCTTCCTTAAGAGCCGTCTCTGCTTCATCGTGATGATTCTGGTTCTGGATCTCAAAAAGCGCCGCGTGATAGGGCTCTTCATTGACAAGGATCGTATCGCCGTCAACACCTGTGTTCTCGCCGATCATCGTGCCGTCCAGATCGACTACCGCCGTGATGTCATCTCTTCTGCCACAAGTTACTGCAGTCGCGCCGCCCATTGAGTGACCGATAAGACCTATCTTCGTTGTGTCTATGAGGCTTACTGCCATAAGAACGCCATCTTTCTGACCGTCTTCAATGTGCCAGGAATCTGTATTTCCTTCCTTAAGTGAATCGATTACAAAGTTCATGTCATCTGTCCTAAGTTCCATCCATTCTGTTGTGACAGCGAAAACCTCGGCTTCGGATTCATCAGAAGAGCCGACTGTCATTGAATCGTTCAGGAATTTCCGGTCAGCGATTATGGTCTTTCCCGATGAATCGTGCGTGAAGATGGAGTGATAGGGATGCTCGATGCTGACCACGACATAACCGTTGCTCGCAAGTTCCAAAAACATCGAAGCATTGCTCTGATAGTAGCCGAAAGCACCGTGGCTGAAGATCACCAGAGGCATCTTCCCGGAAACGCCTTCAGGGTAGAAGAAATACACGGGGACTTCTCTGTAAGAGCCGTCATTTTCGAACTGCTCAATACGCGAATGATCTATAAGGATCGCATCTGCCATCAGGACTTCGTAAGGACCTGTTGTCCCAAGTCCTTCATAGTCAGTAAAAAGGAATGCAGGAAGCATCGAAGAAGAGAGAATGGCGATGCTCAAAAGTGCGCCAAGAACAACAGTCACTTTCTTCTTTAGTCTGGTGTTCTTCCTGTTAAACAGGCAAAAGAGCCCGGCAGCCGCAAGCCTTATAAAGAGCATTGTGACGAGCCCTGTAAACCTGAAACTCAAGTCGATGCCGGGCAGGAGTGCCATTGCAAAGAAGACTAAGAGCTCTGCTGCATTTACGAGAAGGCGCTTAAAGGTCCATTCTTTTTTCGAAGACTTCTGTGCCAGAGAGAAGACCATAAATCCAAGCTCAATAAGAATCAAAGCTACAAATAGAAAAACTGTCATATGTCACCTCGTATGTTGTTTGAGACGACTATATGACAGCTTGAAATTCCGTTCAATCAGTTACAGGATAAGATGCAAAATCAGGCGGTAAGATGCAGAATCTTACTCAGATCTCCTTCTTAGCTGATGCGGAAATAAGTATCTTGAACAGCACGATCGAGCCTGCGGACAAAAGAACAATCAATGATATGCTCGAACCCAAAAGAAGGCCCGGGAAATCTCTCGAGAGCAATGGATAGTCAAACGAATAGAAATGTATGGTCGAAAAGAATGCGGCCAGAAACTTGATCAAATCCGTCGTAGCTATAAATTGATCTGCGACAGTTAATATCATGAGCACAGAAGAAACCAACAGGACTGCGATATTTATCTTACTTTGCTTATCAGAAGCTTTTTTGTAGAGAGCAATAATGAGGAATATCAGCCCGGCCAGATTAAGGATAAGTCCGGCTGTACACAGATATCCCGATTTGCTGCCGTCGTAGAAAATGATTACCGTCCAGCTGCGGAGGTTGATGAGAGCAGTGAGTCCTATGCAGATGTTGCCTGCACAAACAAAAATGATTCCGGGTATAAACAGTTTGCTTTTCCCTGTAGCTTTAAGTTCAGGATCTGCAGGCAATATCTCTTTGAATAATTTCTTACTTACAAATCCAAGAACGGTGAATGCGATGCTGAAGATGATGAGGATTGAAAAAACGATTATATAAAACTTCATTTTGTTCTCGGGTCTTAAAGCGATTCCGTAGAACCTGGCAAGAGAATGAATCATACTATTTGAAAGATCTGAATCACTGAATCTGAGAGAATTAATGACCAGGAATAAAATGCCTGAAGCCAAGCAGGCGATAGAAGAAATGATAAATAGAAGCTTTGCGGTTTTCTTGGCTTTGTCATTATCTTTAGCTTTATCAAAAATGAGTTTTCCGAAGTTCCTTCCCATAACTGATAAAGCAACGGAACTGATCAATGCAAAACAAATGATCAATACCGTGGGAGCAAGATAAGAAACAACCAATAGTTTTTTCTGATCCGAGAAGTTGGTGCTGTAAAAATCCATTTGTCTTATTAAGGACGTATCATAGGCATATCTTACAAGTGCGCACCAGGTTATAAATGTCACGGCGATTCCCGGTATGACCGAGAATTGTATCTTACGGTCTAGAATAAAATACATAAATGCAGCTGCAAAAAGAATACAATACACCATAGTACTACCCCTCCCCCCGAAAAGGATATTAAAAAGTTGCTGTACCTACATAACAATAATCGCTGAAATCTGTGTGAAAGTCAAGAATACTAGTGTGCAAGATTGTAAAAAGCGGTAAGTAACAGCATAAGATGCAGATTCAGCTCTTATTTTCGCTCATCCATAGTAAAAAACTTGACGCTTTGAGAAGGGTTACTAAGTTCTGTCCTGAAGAATTCAGGATAGATCTTTACAGGTTCATCAGGTGTGATCCAGCGGAGGAATTCTTCAGATTCATCTTCGGTAAAGCTCTCGCAGGGAACCGACATATCCTGATGCATCCGTTATCGCGTTAGAAAACGTAAGCGCTTATTGCGTTTGATACCAGCCAGACTATTCCGCCCATGGACAAGACTAACAGGGCCAGCGATACGATCAGGAATACGATGCGGGTTCCTGCCTTCTTCTGATACTTGATCCTTCCGAATCCATAACCCAGGAAAATAACTCCTATGATAAGGAAAAGAAGCAAGAATCCGCTGATGATCTGCGTATAAGTATAGCCGTCAAAGAAGAAAACCCTTTGCCACTGAATAAGGCAGACTATCGTGATGATCAGGATGCCGAGAATGCCTAAACCGGTGAAGATGAATCCGATAATCGAGAAGGTATTCTTGCCGGATTTCTTGAGCCTCTCGATCTTCTTGGGATCTTCAGCCTTGAGTGTTCTGAAGAAGGGGATCTTCGTGCAGATAAGAACGGTGCATAAGATGCCGATGAAGACCAGGATAGCTCCGTAAGGAACAGACGTCTCTAAACGGAATGGAATTTGACCGGCGGCCCTGATAAATTCAGAAAAAGCATAGGCTAATCCGGGAATAGCTCTCATCATCAAGAGAGGAATGAGTATAAAATACAGTCCTGATACAGCTGTCAGAACGGAAGCAGCTATGTAGAGAATGCGGGAAATAACATTGTAGCTTTTCCCGTCCTTTGCAGGATTGAATATGATCCTGCCGACTGCTTTGCCTATAAACAGGAACGCTGCCACAAATAATACGGAAACAATAAACATTAGAGGAATCATATATATTGTAATTACCGTTGTCATATCGCCGTGGGCGAGTCTCATAAGGTCAGGGGGAATCTTTGAAAAAGCGCTTTTGGATAATTCGAGAACCGTATATCTATATACCAATGCATAGCATGCCAGCAGCGTGACAAATATGCCCGGAAGGATCGAGAGCCTGACTTTGCGGTCAACAACAAAATAAAGGAAAGCACCAACGAACAATAACACGTAGATCATAAAGAGTACCTCATATCAGATCCATAAGAAATGCCTGTTCCACCTGTATCTGCATTATCACCTAAGCGTTTATAATATGTCAATAGTTTTTAATCATTCTCGAAAACCATTGCACAAAAAGGTGTTTTTTGTGTACATGCAGCGGTACCGGGTACAGATGGCGTTTTCCCTGGCCGAATCCGCTTCTAAAACGCCGACATTCCTGGAAGTGATGTCTTACTCCAGGGAGTCTATACCGAATCTGTTTTCGTTCAGACAAATAAAAAGTCTCACAAGCGGCATTACCGCTTATGAGACTGGCCCTTTATATCAGGTTATAGAAGCTGTTACTTCTTGCCGAACTGGCTGTTGAGAGTATCTACATCGGGAAGATCAACGCCGACCTTTTTCTCAACTGCATCGATAGCTCCGTTAGCTACTTTCTTGGCATTCTCGTCCTTTGCAACTGCGCCTAATGCGTCCTGTGCTGCGCCTACAGCCTTATTAACATCAAGATCCATAGTAAAACCTCCATTATTTTTGATACAATCATCTTATCACTTTTTGGATAGACAAGGGAGGACAAATATGAGCCGGCGTGCATATTATATTATCCAGGCCCTGTGGTCGATTATATACTCATCGATACTTTGGTTTGCGTTTATGTTTACCACGACTGTAAACCCGGTCGAAGAAGGCAACAACACTCTCGCATTTATTTTCCTTTTCGGCGGTCCGGTCCTTTATCTGGTCCTTACGATCGTTTACATCATTATCGGTGTTAAGAAGATCGAAGACTGGTCATTTTTTGTGCTCATCATCTCGATAGTGATCAATATCGTCATGGGTATTCTCGGGTTCTTCGGTGCAGTTATGCTGTCGGTTTTCCTTACCAGGGATTTTGGCGTGACACCGCTTTACGGCGGCGCGCCATCCGAATAAATGCTGTCGGATAAATAAAAACACCAATGGCGGCTCGTTGAAGCCGCCGTTCTTATAATGTGCTGATAAATCTCATAAAGTCTGTATCGTTCTTGTAAACACCTGCGCACCCGAGAATTTTTGCGAATACCTTGCCGATCTCATTCTTAAGCGCTTCGCGGATATTGTCTCTGGTGGAGAGGTCGTAGTTATCTTTCCATTCGTCGACCCAGTCTGCGTGCTTGGCAATCTCATCATATGCTTTGACAGGAAAGCCTTTGAGGATAACATCTTCCAATAGCTCCATTTCCGTTTTGAGCCTGGCAGGAAGAACGGCGAGTCCCATGACTTCGATGAGGCCGATATTCTCCTTCTTGATGTGATGATATTCGGCATGCGGGTGATATACACCCATGGGGTGTTCTTTTGTTGTGATGTTGTTGCGCAGAACGAGATCCAATTCGAACAGACCGTCTCTGTTTTTACGTGCTATAGGTGTTATCGCGTTGTGAGGAACACCATCTGTCTCGGCAAAGATAAATGCATCTTCGTCTGTGTAAGACTTCCATTTGGTGAGAATCATGTCCGCGCAATCAGTAATGCGCTCAATATCTTCGCCCTGAAGTCTTATTACCGACATCGGCCAGTTGACGATGCCGGCAGTAAGATCTTCATATTCAGGGATAGAGAATGTGCATTTATATGTTGCTCTTGCCATGGGGAAAATATAGCATCCACCCTGGAAATGATCGTGGCTTAAGATAGATCCGCCAACAATCGGAATATCAGCATTTGAGCCTGCGGTGTAGTGAGGGAACTGAGCGACAAAATTAAGGAGTTTTTTAAAAGTCGAACGGTTGATCACCATAGGAATATGCTTTTTATTGAGGATAATGCAGTGCTCGTTATAGTAAACATAAGGTGAGTACTGAAGGAAATATTCATCACCATCCAACGTGATCGGAATGATCCTGTGGTTTTGTCTGGCGGGGTGAGTGAGTGTTCCGGTATAACCCTCGTTCTCGGGGCAGAGGAGACACTTGGGATAAGAAGTGCTCTTTGCTTTGCCTGCAGCAGCAATATCTCTCGGATCCTTTTCAGGTTTACTGAGATTAATAGTAATATCGATATCTCCGTATTCTGTCGGAGCTACCCATTTAACGTCTTTTGCAATACGGTCTGTGCGGATGTAGTTGGTAACCTTGGAGAAGTTATAGTACCAGGCAGTTGCAGCCTTTGGTGATGTTTCGCACAGTCTGTTGAAAATGTTGATTACAACAGAAGGGGGAGGTGTTATCGCGCCCATGATCTTTGTATCAAAAAGATCCTTGCAGGCATTGGTGTCACTCTTCATTACGCCATGACCGAACGCCCAGTCCATCATGTCTTCGAGGATGAGATGGAGATCTCTTTCGCCGGGCATTTCCTGAGGAACTGAATACTCGTCCAATTCCATCAGGTCAATAAGTTTATTGATAGAATAAACGCGGTCTGATTCGTCTATAAGACCGTTTCTGATTCCGTAATTAACAAGTTCAGTTATGTATGTGTTGATCATAGATGCCTCCATTAAAGGACTCTTATGCCGCCGTATTTGCGGAACGATAATATCTCGCAGCTGCCTTTGCCGAAAACCTTGTCCATATATTTCCTGTAACGGTTTGCGTTTTCTTTTTTTACGAACGCTTGAATAGTGCCTGCAAAGCCGCCGCCATGGACTCTCGCTGCTTCATCAGGACCTAATATCGTGTCGCTTACGGCGAGCGCCAGTGAGACGTTTTGCACGGTAACGTCTTTATTCGTATAAGCATTCTGAAGATACTTAAAAGATGAATCACCGGACTGCTTTACCAATCTCAGGAATTCTTTCAGATTGCCGTCCTGCAGGGCCTCAGCCTCATCATGTGCGCGCAAAGATTCATTTACGAAATGTATCGCTCTTAAAACGGCTCTGTCACCGGCTTTTTCGCGGAGCATACCGATATTATCGATAATTTCGTCGAAATCAACAGGGCGGAGGACGTCATATCCCAACAGTGCTGCAATCTTTTTCATCTCGGCGGGAACCGCTGCATACTCATCGGTTAAATCGGCGTGTGAACCTTTGGTATCTGTAATGCATAGAACAAAGCCTGTCTTCGTAAAATCAAAATCGATTTTCTCAACAACAGGTTCAGCGGGATTCTCAAAATCGATGTGAACGAGACTTCCGACTGAGCATGCCATCTGGTCCATAAGACCGCACGGTTTGCCGAAGTAAGTGTTCTCTGCATACTGTCCTATCTTGGCGATAGTGACGGGATCGATATTCATGCCGTTAAAAAGACCGGAAACTATTGTGCCGATCAGCGTCTCGAAAGCTGCAGAAGAAGAGAGTCCTGCACCGATAAGAACATCGCTTGTTATGTAAGCGTCAAAACCGCCTAAAGCAAACCCTCCGGCTTTAAGACCTGCGAGCACGCCGCGGATAAGAGCTGCAGTAGAACCCTTCTCATCTTCGCGAAGTTCCAAGTCATTGATATCGATGTTTGTCATGCCGAACCCGTCTGCAAAGATGTTGATAAAGTTATCTTCACGGGGAGATACGACTGCAATGGCATCTTTGTTGATCGATGCAGCGAGGACTTCGCCATGCTGGTGGTCCGTGTGGTTGCCGCCGATCTCTGACCTGCCGGGGGCACTGAATATTGCGCCAGGCTCTTCAGATCCGAAGAGCTTAATAAACTCATTTACTGCATCAGCATATCTGCCGCTTTGAAGTGCAGCTGCTTCGTCAGTAACGTAAATATCTTTGAAGTTAATAGAAGACAGGTCGAGCATATAAGCCTCCATTACATCTTTATAGCCTGATTATAGATTGACTTCCCAAAACAGTCACATGCGTATTTTGCACAATACTCGGAAACTAAATTTGTAAAATCAGTTTCCGCTCAAAGCATCCCATTTTCCTCGCGTCTTGGTATTATTATGGTGGAAACTCAAAAAACAATAATCAGTTTCCGAAGGAGATTTCTTGCGGTTATGATGACAGAGATTAGAGAGAAGATCCTTAAGGGCACCATTCAGGTTTTCAATAAGAAAGGCCTGAAGCTTACCATGGATGATGTAGCAGATGAATTGAAGATCTCCAAAAAGACGATTTATAAAGAGTTCTCGAGTAAGGATGAGATATTCGAGACAATGGTGGATTATGTTTTCGACAATATAAAAGTAAGAGAAAAAGAAATACTTAATTCAAAAGAGTATTCAACAATGGAGAAGATCAGACTGTTCCTGTCGGCAATGCCTGAAGGGTACAGGAACATCAAATTCCAGGAACTGCATTCTCTGAAAGACAAATATCCCAAAGTATATAAGAAACTTCAAAAGCGTCTTGAGACCGGCTGGGCTCCTGCGTTCAAACTCCTGGAGCAGGGCAAGCAGGAGGGCGTTATCAGACAGGATGCCGACCTCGCGATATTCAAGATCATGATGGAAGCATCGCTCGAGAGATTCTTTGAAAAAGATGTAATGAAGGGTAGCAAGAAAAAGTATAACGATTATCTCAATGAAGTCGTTGACATACTCCTTACGGGAATAGCAAAAGCTTAAAAAGGAGAGGCTATGGAAAAGTCTAAAGTGATATTTAATAATACGCAGTCGTCTTCTGTATACAACAAAGCCTGCAAGTCTAAGGCTAAGTACCAGAAGAAGTTTGGCGACGACTCCGGCATGAACTATTCCGCGAGAGTAGTTGATAACGAATATATCGGAGATCTTCTCGGCGTCAGGAACATCGCTGTCGGCGATAAGGATCCCGGCACATCTGAAGGTTTTGACCACGAGAAGGGCATTATCGTCGGCAACATCAGAATGGGATTCGGCCACTACAGAATATCGATGGCTATCGCTTCTGCTGCTAATTCAATGGGATATGTTCCTTATTGGATGGATCTTAATTCTTATAGCCAGACGACATGCACGAAGGTCATCTCCGCACAGAACGATCTGTATTCCAAGGGATCGAGAATATCCCAGAAATCCAAGCTGTTTAACAAGATCGTCTGGGAACCCCTTAACTATGAAGGATTCAGGAAGCTGTCTTACAATTCTTCAGACCAGAAGAACGCAGAGCTGATGGCTCCCGTGTATGAGAATGTTCCCAAGGATATCCCTGTTGTTGCAACACATGTATGGCCCGCGCAGGCAGCAATCCATGCAGGAATGAAGAACGTCGTTAACGCTATCCCGGATAACTGGCCGATGGCACTTCATTTTGCAGAAGGCAGCATTCACACCGTCCAGACTCACTATGCGTATCAGGGTTACAGGATCTGCAATGGAATGGACGGAGATAAAGTATTGAATCCCATGCCTTCTAATAGTCTTAAGTATGTCGGTCATTATATCGATCACGAACTCGTATCAAACATCGAGAACGACTGTACAAGACGTATGGCGCGCAAGCAGTCCGGTAAGCCCATGCGTTTCCTTCTGACCATAGGCGGAGCTGGTGCGCAGAAAGAGATTTTTGCAGCGATAATCAACGAGCTCATGCCAGATATAAAGAACAGGAAAGCCGCTTTGTATGTCAACATCGGTGACTACCAGAACGTCTGGGAAGACTTGAAGAACATGGTTCCCGGAATCGGCGATGTTGCAAAGACACACTTCAATGACTGGGCGGAAACAAGGAAGTTCTGCGATGACGCTCTGGAAGGCGACGTTGAAGGAATTCATCTTTTCTGTCATGAGAACATCTTCGAAGCTGTCTATGCGACAAATCTTCTTATGAGGTCTTGTGATGTGCTCGTAACTAAGCCTTCCGAATTGGCGTTCTATCCAGTGCCGAAGCTGTTCATTAAAAGGATCGGCGGACACGAGCAGTGGGGCGCGATCCACTCGGCAGAGATCGGTGACGGAACATTGGAGTGCAGAGATATACCGCACACGCTGCAGATGTTAAGGCTCTTCATAGATGACGGGACAATGCTTGCGGATATGTGCGGAAACATAATGAGAAACAAGACGCTCGGGATCTACGACGGAGCATATCAGGTCGTTAAGATCGCGATGGGAATGAAGAGATAAGGAGGATATGAGATGGAGACTAAAACAGGTTTAACCGGAAAAGAGAAATTTGCTTACGGTATCGGTGCCGTAGGTAAGGATATGGTTTACATGCTCTCAGCTTCATATGTTCTGTATTACTTCCAGGATATTATGAAAACCAGTGCGATCGCCATGGGAATCATTCTCCTTATTGCGAGAGTCTTCGATGCATTTAATGACCCGATCATGGGCGTTATCGTTGCGAAGACGAAAACAAAATGGGGTAAGTTCCGCCCCTGGCTTTTGATCGGCACGATCACTAATGCCGTAATTCTGTTCCTTATGTTTGCTGCACCACCGTCACTCGACGGTAAGGGACTCATCGCATATGCGGCAGTATTCTATATCCTCTGGGGTGTCACATATACCATGATGGATATCCCTTACTGGTCAATGATCCCCGCATTTACCGAAGGCGGTAAGGAGAGAGAAGGTTTATCCGCTCTCGCGCGTTCCTGCGCAGGTGTAGGTTCTGCTCTTATTACGATCTTCACCGTAATGGCTGTTACAGGTCTTGGCACAGCTCTTACTGCAAAAGATACAAATAACATCACGAAGACATTTACATCAGCTGATACAAGTATCCACACATATGTAATCGAGATGGATTCAGACGGCAATGCGACTTCTAATGTTATCGAGTACGCTGAGGATAAGACAAATGTAACTGTCAGTGTTACAGGTTCTGAAAAAGCATTCGAAGACAAATACGTATTCAACACCGATAACACAAATTATGAGTTCACCATAAATAGTGTTACTGCTGAATCATCCAAGGTTGAGTTCGTAAAAGATTCGGAAGATGCCGGTGAAGCAGGTCTGGTATTTTATGTTGACGGTGAGACATATGAGAAGATAAGCGCGAATGATTCGATCGAAGCAACGCTCAATATGAATTCAACTCTCGAAGTCGAGAGAGTCGGTTTTAAGTATTTCTCTCTCATCATCGGCATCCTTTTCATAGTCTTTATCGCAATAACATGCCTCTGCATCAAGGAGAAGTCTTCTGTAGACATGAAGACACCTTCTGTTAAGCAGATGTTCAAGGCCCTGCTCGGCAACGACCAGGCAATGACCGTCGTAATTACCATCGTTCTTTTTAACACGGCAACCTATATTACTTCGAATCTTTTGATCTACTTCTTCAAGTACGATCTAGCAGGTTCAAACTGGCAGGGAAATTACACTTTGTTTAACATGTTTGCAGGCGCTATTCAGATCCTTGCGATGATGCTGTTATTCCCGCTGCTTAGAAAAGCATTCAGCACTCTTAAGATATTCTATATCAGTGTTATCTCCGCTATCGTAGGATACGTGATACTGCTCGTTATGGCACTTCTCGGACAGACCAGTGTATACCCGTTCTTTGTTCCCGGATTCTTCATCATGGGTGCTGTCGGAATCCTGAACGTCATCTGCACAATCTTCCTTGCCAATACTTGTGATTACGGCGAGCTTAAGAACGGCAGAAGAGATGAGTCAGTAATCTTCTCGATGCAGACATTTGTAGTCAAGCTCGCATCAGGCGTCGCAGCACTTGTAGCTTCCGTAACTCTTACGGTATTCAATATCTCTGAACAGAGTGATGTTGACATGAATCTGGCAGTCCTCATGGAGAAGGTTGCAGATCTCAAGAACAATGTCATCGAGACGATCGACACAAGTGCAGTAGTCGGACTGAGACTTGTCATGACACTTGCGCCCATAGTTGTTCTCGTTATCGCATTGCTAATATTCAAGGCAAAGTATATCCTGACAGATAAGAAGCTTGAGGAGATTTCCAAAGAACTTAAATCAAGGAGCTGATTACCATGATCACAGTAAAAGGAGATAAAACACCACTGTTTATCCTTGATACCGTTCATACGACTTACGCTATGAAGGTGCTGGATACAGGTCATATAGAGCATCTGTACTATGGAAGAAAGATCCGTCTCGACGATGAAGACGGTCTTACCGAGCAGCATGAGTTTGCTCCGGCGACATCAGTAGTTTATTCACCTGAAGCAGGCAATTTCTCTTTGGAAGACATGCGTCTTGAGATGAGTTCTTACGGTAAGGGTGATGTTAGAGAAGCTTTTATCGAGCTCGTTAATTCAGACGGAAGCATGACATCAGATTTTCTTTTCGACGGCTTCGAAAAGAGCAAAGGCAGAGACGGTGGAACCGAAGGCCTTCCCTCATCGTACGGTGAAGAAGCGGAAGTCCTTACGATAACCTTGAGGGATAAAGAAAACAGCTTAAAGCTCGATCTTATCTATTGTGTTTATCCGGATACCGATGTCATTACGAGGACCGCGCGCCTGGTCAATGACGGCGAAGATGATGTCAGGATAAAGAAGATCATGAGCTGTCAGATCGACTTCGATCCTGATAATTACGTGTTTACTACATTTACAGGCGCGTGGGCAAGAGAGATGAAGAAGACGGATATGTCAGTCTCTTCCGCACGCCTTGTTAATTCCTCTTTTACGGGCAATACTTCCAACCGTGCCAATCCTTTTGTCATGCTGTCCAGGCGCGGCGCGAATGAAGAATACGGTGACGTATACGGATTCAATCTCGTATACAGCGGCAATCACTATGAGTCAGTTGAGAAGAGCCCGTATGGCAAAGTAAGATTTCTGTCGGGGATCAATCCCACGGCTTTTGAATGGAAACTGTCGAAAGGAGAGTCTTTCCTGACCCCGGAAGCGGTCATGACATATTCCTCTATGGGATATAACGGAATGAGCGGGCAGATGCATGACTTCGTGTCAAAGCATATCCTGCGCGGTCCGTGGAAAGACAGACTTCGGCCCGTTCTTCTGAATTCCTGGGAAGCATCTTACTTCAAGATAAGTGAGAGCAAGCTCCTCCGTCTTGCCCGGAAAGCAAAAGAAGCAGGCATCGAACTCTTTGTAATGGATGACGGCTGGTTCGGAGAGCGCAATAACGATACGTCTTCACTTGGCGACTGGTTCCCGGATACTAAAAAGCTTCCCCGAGGAGTAAAAGGAATCTGCGACAAGGTCCGTGCGCTGGGTCTTGAGTTTGGCATCTGGGTCGAACCTGAGATGGTCAACCGTGAGAGCGGTCTGTATCTGGCTCACCCTGAATGGGCCATGGAGATCCCGGGGAAAAGCCATTCTGAAGGAAGAAACCAGATGGTCTTGGATCTTGCGAATGAAGAGGTTCAGGATCATCTGATAAAGGTAATGAGCCATGTGTTCTCTTCTGCAGACATCTCATATGTCAAATGGGATATGAACCGCAACTTCTCGGATATCTTCTCGAGGTCTCTTCCGGCCGACAGACAGGGCGAAGTCACGCACAGATATATCCTTGGTCTTTACCGCGTAATGCGCGAACTTACAAATAAGTTCCCGGATATTCTTTTTGAAGGGTGTGCTTCCGGAGGAAACAGATTTGACTTAGGCATCTTAAGCTTCTTGCCGCAGATCTGGGCAAGCGATGACACTGATGCCGTGTGCAGGGCGGAGATCCAGAACGGTTACAGCTATGGCTATCCGATGCGCGCTGTTACTGCCCATGTCTCAGACTGTCCTAATCACCAGACGTTAAGAAGAACACCGATAGAAACAAGATTCAATGTCGCATCGTTCGGAGTTCTCGGTTACGAGTGCAATCTGAACGATATGAGTACTGAAGATTTCGAAGCCATAAAAGCACAGATCGCCATGTACAAGAAATGGCGTGAAGTAATGCAGTTCGGAAGATTCTACCGTTCCGGGTCGATGAATGATTCAAGAAGCTGTGACGGTGACATTTCAGGCGCGACGGGATTCAGCGTACTTGAATCTCTGCCGGGCAATGATATATCTTGGACTGTTGTGTCTCCCGATAAGGCCCATGCGGTATCAATGACGATGCAGTTTTTTACCCATCCGAATACGCAGTGGGGCGTGCTGAAGCCTAAGGGACTTGACGGTGATACCAGGTATCACATTGAGGGAAGAGACATGAAGTTTGATCTTCGCGAATTCGGTGGGCTCATCAACTATGTTGCGCCCATCCATGTAAAGCAGGACGGTCTTTCTCACAGAACGATCGCCAAGTTCTACAAGATGAAGTCGGAGAAAGAATCTCACGACA
The DNA here is from genome assembly GCA_024695565.1 of Saccharofermentans sp. The sequence continues at coordinate 17,074 of JAILHX010000055.1, forward strand.
TGTACGGCGATGCAATGATGTATGCAGGTGTTCACCTGCGCAGTGCATTTGCATCCGGCGGTTATAATGAAAACATGCGGTACTATCCCGACTACGGTTCGAGAATTTATACGATTGAAAAGATTTGAGAATAACCTTGGAGAGTGATCGGTATGAGGATCGACATCAACAACGACTGGCTGTGGTCACCTGATTATAACGAAGATATGTTAAAGCCCGTTTATGAGGGCGAAGCTGACATGGAGAGCGTGAGGATCCCTCATACCGTTAAGGTCACACCGCTTAATTATTTCGATGCCAAAGAATATCAGATGGTATCCTGCTACAGAAAATCTGTTTATGTTCCCACTGAGTGGTGTGACAAAAGAGTATTCATCACATTTGACGCTGTTGCACATGAAGCGGAAGCATACATCAACGGCGAATATCTGGGCAGGCACTCCTGCGGTTATACCGCATTTACTTTTGAACTTACCGATCATCTTAAGCCGGGTGAAGACAATGTGATCGCCGTTAAATGCGACAGCCGCGAATCCCTGAATGTTCCGCCGTTCGGTTTTGTCATCGACTACATGACTTACGGCGGCATTTATAGGGAAGTCCGTCTTGATGTGAAAGATAAAGACTATATCAGGGATGTTTTCGTAAGCGCGGGTGCAGACAGGAAGGTGAAGATCAGGACAGATATCGAAGGTGATGGCGAACTTGCTGCCAAGATAACTGATGTTGATTCGGGCAAGGTCCTTTTTGCCGGAGCATGCGGAAAAGAAGCTGAGATAACCGTTGAAGAAGCGCAGCTTTGGACGTTGAAGAAACCTTGTCTTTACGAACTGTCCATGACATTAAGAAATGGTGATTCGGAAGATGTTTTCAAGACCAGATTCGGATTCAGGGATGCCATATTTAAAACAGATGGTTTTTACCTGAACGGCGAGAAGATAAAGCTCAGAGGCCTTAACCGCCATCAGTCCTGGGCATATGCAGGGTATGCGATGCCCAAGTCGATGCAGAGGATGGATGCAGATGTCTTAAAGAACGAGCTCGGAGTAAATGCCGTCAGGACTTCACATTATCCGCAGTCGCATCACTTTATTGACAGATGCGATGAGATCGGCCTTCTCGTGTTTACGGAGATCCCCGGATGGCAGCACATAGGCGATGAGGCATGGAAAGAGCAGGCGGTCATCAACACCCGCGAGATGGTGACCCAGTACCGCAACCATCCGTCGATAATCCTATGGGGCGTGAGGATCAACGAATCCGTTGACTGTGATGAGCTTTACTTAAAGACAAACAGGGAAGCTCACGATCTTGATCCTTCGAGACAGACGTCAGGTGTCAGGTATCTGAAAAAGAGTTCCCTTCTGGAAGACGTATATGCGTTTAACGACTTCAGTCACAACGGTAAGACCCCGGGCTGTGAGATGAAGAAGAATGTAACGTCTGACATGAATAAGCCATACTTCATCAGCGAGTATAACGGGCATATGTATCCGACAAAGGCTTTCGACGACGAGCTCCACAGACAGGAACATGCGTTAAGGCACTGCAATGTTCTGAACAGTGTGATGGCAAATGACGACATCACAGGCTCGTTTGGCTGGTGCATGTCCGATTACAACACGCATAAGGATTTCGGATCCGGTGACATGATCTGCTACCACGGTGTAACTGATATTTTCAGAAACCCGAAGCTTGCAGCATACGTCTATGCCAGCCAGAACAAAGACATTGATCCCGTATTGGAGATAAGTTCTTCAATGGACATCGGCGAACGACCTGCCGGAAACAGGGGAGAGGTCTTTATCTTCACGAACTGTGACAGCGTGAAGATGTATAAGAACGATGTGTTTATAAAAGAGTACACAAGAGAAGATTCTTCCTGCAAAAACATGATATCGCCGCCGATGCTCATCAACGATTACATCGGTGACCAGATGAAAGACGGTGAAGGCTTCACGGACAGGCAGAACAAGATCGTCAAGGACGCACTCAATTTCTCTGCCGTTTACGGTATGGAGAACATGCCTGCCAAGATGAAGCTTACCATGGTAGAAGCCATGACGAGATATAAGATGAAGTTTGATGACGCGTATTCGCTCTTCGGAAAATATATCGGCAACTGGGGCGGAGAGGTAACCAGGTTCAGATTTGAAGGGATCAGGAACGGCGAAGTGGTAAAGACGGTTACCAAGTGTGCCATGTCAGAACTCTGCCTGCATCTGGATGTCTCATCGAATGAACTGACAGAAGATGCTACTTACGATGTCGCTGCAATAAGGATCAAGGTCACTGACGGGAACGGAAACGTTATGCCGTTTTATAACAGACAGGCCAGGATCGAAGTTGAAGGCGGCCTGGAGGTGATAGGACCTTCTATGGCAGATATAAGCGGAGGCATGGGCGGGGTTTACGTAAGGACAGCCGGCAAAGCAGGTAAAGCTTCAGTAACTGTCGCTCTGCCTGAGAACGGCCTGTCATTAACCGAAGATTTCTCCATAACCGTCAGCTAGAGTATAATATGCCTAATATTTAAAAAATCAGGAGTTTAATCAATGACTGATAAAAAGGGCATAATATTCGATATGGACGGCACAGTCTGGGATTCTTCCGAGAATGTTGCCAATGCATGGACAGTTAAGGTTCATGAAGCGGGATATAAAGACAAGACCGTTACCAGGGAAGATATCCAGAGCGTTATGGGTAAGCCCATGGACGTTATTGCCGATACGCTTTTCACATATACCGTAAAAGGACCGGAGAGAGACGCCTTAAGAGCTGCCTGTGAGAACTACGAGAACGAGTACTTAAGAGCAAACGGCGGGATCCTCTACGAAGGTATTCTTGAGACCTGGGCAAAGCTCAAAGAAATGGGCTATCACATCTATATCGTAAGCAACTGTCAGGCAGGATATGTCGAGTCTTTCTTAGGCTACTATGATATCGCTTACGGAACTCCCGAAGACCTGGTCGAAGATATCGAGTGTTACGGAAATAACTTCCTTCAGAAGGACGAGAACATCAGGCTTGTTGCTGAACGCAACGGACTTACTGCCTGCTGCTATGTAGGCGATATCCAGAGTGATTACGATGCAACTGCCAAGGCAGGGTTCCCGTTCATTCACGCGAAGTACGGATTCGGCACTATTAATGTGGAAGTGCCGTACATAAACAGCTTTGAAGAACTGATCAAGGTCGTTCCCGAAGTAATCGGATAAAAGAGAGGTAAAGCTTATGTCAAAAGATGAGATCTCGATTCCCGTAATCCTTAAGATCGAACGCGGTGTTACCGCAAACATCGGTGAATTCCTGAGAGGTGCAGGCATAGAGCAGGTAACGATCCTGTTCGGCAACGGCCTTACAGAGATGTTCGGAAGCACTGTTTTCGAGTCCTTCGACAAGGCAGGCGTTAAGGTCCTTCACCATCAGGAGATGGACACCGTTGACTTCAACGACATTACGGATCTTGCATTCGAGATCCCCAATAAGACTCAGGCCATTATCGGCATGGGCGGCGGCAAGGTCATCGATGCCGCGAAGTATATCGGATACATCCTGAGAATTCCTTTTATCAGTGTCCCTACGAGTTCTTCATCTGACGGCTTCTCAAGTTCGTCAGCTTCGCTCATTGTTGACGGTCACCGCAAATCCCTGCCCGCCAAGATGGCATCAGGCATTCTGGTCGATACGGACGTTATCAAGAGCGCGCCCGTCAGATTCCTTTATTCAGGCGTAGGTGACATGGTCGCGAAAATCTCTTCCACCTACGACTGGCAGCACGAAGAAGATTTAGGCTACGACGAAGTCAATGACTTCGCATTTATGGTTGCCAAGAAAGCTGTTAATTCGTTTGTCAGAACACCTTTTGAGTCCATTAATGATGACCTCTTCCTTAAAGAACTCCTCGATTCACTCGCAATGAGCGGTGTCGCAAACGAGATCGCAGGTTCGAGCGCTCCGACGAGCGGATCAGAGCACCTTATATCACATGCGTTAGACCAGCTCCTTGAGCGTCCCCAGCTTCACGGTGTGCAGGTAGGCATTGGAACTTACATCATGTGCAAGATCACTGACCACAGATGGAAGAGAGTCGATACTGTATTTACAAAGACCGGTTTCTGGGATTACTGTGCAACGCTTGATCTTAAGGCTGAAGATTACAGCAAGGCGATCGACATGGCGCCTTCCATCAAGCCTCACCGTCACACTTATCTTCACGAAGAAAAATACAGAGAGCTTGCTAAGGCGCTCCTTAAGAGCGATGAGAATCTGGTGAAGATACTTCGCTGATTAGTCTTAGCTGTTTTAGTCGTACACTGGCTGAAAGGAGACGTTATGAATAGTGTATCCGTATTGCGTAAGATTGCTGTTTTACTCGTTGCTGTCATGCTTTTTGCCTTGCTTCCTGCTTGTAAATCTGATACTTCAGGATTGTCTTTTCAACAGCTGAGCTATGCCACAGGGTATGATTTTCTCAAAACATATTCGGGCTTTTATGATGGATATCTTTGTAAGGTCGTTACATGTGATAAGAGCAAACTGACTATTCCTGCTGAATATGAAGGTAAACCCGTAGTTGCTGTAACGACCGAGTATGGTCGCAATGATACCCTTAAAGAACTTGTGATTCCTGAAGGTGTTAAATATGTCGAGGACGCATTTTGCAATTACAGTGCTCTTACAAAAGTGACTATTCCCAATAGCATTAAAGATATCTATGACTCGTTTAATAATTGCGAGAACTTAACCGAAATCATTTATGATGGAGACATTCAAACAGTATCCAACAACAGTTTTAACAGCATTATTCTACCGACATCTGAAACAATGGTGGCGACAACGGTAACTGTTGAATCCAGCACGGAAGAACTTACTGAATGGGATTATATGATGCTGCACGAAGAGGACATTCAGGCTGATATGGAATGGATTTCCGATATCTGGGGACAGATATTAGGTGACATGGTCTCTGCAGGTGAAGTCACGTCGTCAAACGATCTGAATTTTATGCTTACGGGTGTTGGCGCGGATAAATATACAGGTAACGATTTCACACTTGATGGAAAGATCATCATTGCAGGCAACTATGGCAATGGCGAAAATATTATGACTTACACCAGATCTGTCTTAGATGATCAATCTCTGCCGTACTATTACTATGCGCAGGTTGCTGAAGCTTCACCCGATGTATCTTTTGCAAGTACAAGAGACGAATGCAAGTATCTGATAATTATCCTTGGAGTTTCATCTGTAGAATCAGGTTTCTACGAAGGAGGAATTGACCGTACTTCCATATCTACTGAAGTTGTAATCATTGACGTGGAAGATATGAGCGTCATTCATATTGAGCATATTGGGACTGATACGCCCGGAGGAGTTGCTCAGGTTACCACGGGTAAGCTTATGGAATTCGAAGCTATGGAATACATTTCTTCTGTTGTTTGATTCTTAGAGCGTTTTGACTAAGGATAACTACATGCTCCGGCTTAATGTTGTTATTAGCGTTCCTATATAAGAGCGTATAATAGCCATAGTTATTTTTCGGAGGATCCTTATGAAGAAGACTTTAAGAGTTACAGCATGCATCTTGGCTGGTGCTTTGCTGCTGACTGCCTGCGATAAGGGACAGGAAACTGTTACCGACAGTTCAGAAACAAGTCTTACGGGAGAGAGCAGTGTAGAGACCACTCCTTCTGAGACAAGTTCATTCAGCGGTGCCACGGGCGGAACTCATTCTGCCGAGGGCTTAACTGAGTTCGGTAACGGTTATGAGGGTATCGAAGGCACGGGTAATTACAATTACGGTGAAGCGCTTCAGAAATCGCTTTTATTCTATGAACTTCAGAGAAGCGGTGAGCTCCCTGAGAATACCAGATGCAACTGGCGCGGAGATTCAGGGCTTACCGATGGTGCCGATAACGGTATCGATCTGACAGGCGGATATTACGATGCAGGAGATCACGTTAAGTTCAATCTTCCGATGGCTTATACCGCTTCGATGCTCGGCTGGTCGCTTTACGAAGACAGAGCCGCATACGAAGAGAGCGGTCAGCTCGAATACATCCTTGGCGATATCAAGTGGGTGACGGATTACCTCATCAAGTGTCATCCTGAAGATGAAGTCTTCTACTATCAGGTAGGTAACGGCGGCACGGATCACTCATGGTGGGGACCTTGTGAAGTAATGAGCATGGACAGACCGTCTTACTGTGTTACCAAGGATAATCCTGGTTCTGCGGTTGTAGGCGAAGCTGCTGCTGCGATGGCTGTTGCGGCAATCGTTTTCGAAGATACGGATCCTACTTATGCGGCAACATGCCTTGAGCATGCGAAGAGCCTCTATGCATTTGCAGATTCAACCAGAAGCGATTCAGGTTATACGGCAGCTGCAGGTTTCTACGATTCTTGGAGCGGATTCTACGATGAACTCTCGTGGGCAGGATGCTGGCTCTACATCGCAACTGATGACAGCACTTATCTGGATAATGCGAAGTCCTGCTTCACGCAGGCGGGACACGATTACGACTGGGCGCTGTGCTGGGATGACGTGCATATCGGTGCTGCGGTCATGCTCGCGAAAATAACGGGCGATTCCGAATATAAAGATGAAGTCCAGAAGCACCTTGATTACTGGTCATGCGGAACTTCTGACGGCAGCAGGATCACATATTCCCCTCAAGGGCTTGCGTGGCTCGATTCATGGGGATCGTTAAGATATGCGACAACGACTGCCTTTGTAGCATGCGTTTACAGCAGATGGGAAGGATGTCCTTCGGATAAGGTCTCCACATACTGGGACTTCGCTGTGTCTCAGGCTGAATATGCTCTGGGTTCATCGGGCAGATCTTATGTCTGCGGATTCGGTGAGAATTATCCTGAACATCCTCATCACAGAACGAGCCAGGGATCTTACTGCGATAACATGAACGAACCGGGCGAAGCAAGGCATACGCTGTATGGCGCTCTGGTAGGCGGACCTGATTCTTCCGATAACTATACGGATACAGTCAGCGACTACTGCATGAACGAGGTTGCATGCGATTACAACGCCGGATTTACGGGACTTCTTGCAGCGATGTATTCAGAATATCACGGACAGACACTTATCGACTTCGGTGCGGTGGAAGAAGTTCCCGGAGATGAGTTTACTGCTGAATGCAGTCTTAATGTCGAAGGCGAAAACTTCGCCGAGATAAAGGCATACATCTATAACAAGACTGCCTGGCCTGCAAGAACGGCGGAGGATTTGGAATTCAGATACTATGTCGATCTTACGGAGATCTACGAAGCAGGCGGAGATGTATCAGGCGTTACCGTTACTACAAACTATATGCAGTCGGGAACTGCTGACGGGCTCAAGGTCTGGAATGAAGAAAATCACATCTACTATCTGTCGGTAGTATTTGACGACGGCAATTTGAGGCCAGCGGGGCAGGCGCAGTGCAAATCAGAGATCCAGGTCAGGATGACAAGTCCCAACGGTGAATGGGATAACAGTAACGACTATTCTTATACGACTTCTGTTGTCCTGCTCGAGGACGGTGAAGTGGTATTTGGTGTCCTGCCTGATGAAGAAGGTTCAGGTTCAGGTGATTTGGCAGGCGGCACTTCAACAGACAGTACTGCTTCATCAGATAGCACTGCTGCAACGACAGCAGGTTCGTCGTCAGGTTCTTCAGGCAGCTCTGCTTCTTCCGGTGACTTAAGCATTACGATGAATTACAACGACAGTTCAATGTCAGTAAATTCGATATCGGGAACGCTGGACATCAAGAACACGGGAAGTTCATCCATAGATCTTACTGACCTTACGATCAGGTACTATTTTACTGATGACGGCTCGATGGTATTTGACTGCTATCATGCGGCAATAAATTCCGCATCAGGCCAGTATACGGCGCTGACAGATAACGTCTCGGGAACGTTTGAGTCCTGTTCGGGTGAAGACAGGAATATGTGTCTCGTTATCACAGTAAGCAGCGGCACGATCGCAGGCGGAGATACTTTTACTGTCAACTTCAGCTGCCACAAATCAGACTGGTCTAACATGGATCTGTCAGACGACTGGTCAAGAAAGAGCGTTGAGAATATCGAGGTAACTGTCTGATGCCTGTCTGTGTATCTACGGAAGTAATGCGTGCAAGTGACAAGTGGACTATAGAGAACCTTGTCTCATCCAAAGAACTGATGGCAAGAGCCGGACAGGCGATCTTCGACACGGCTGAATGGAAAGCGCCTGTAGGCATCATTTGCGGCAAAGGCAATAACGCTGGAGACGGTTTTGTTGTTGCCACGCTTCTTAAAGACCACGGCATTGAATGCGAGATCGTTCTGCTCTACGAAGATTCGTTCTCTGAGGACGGCAGATACTTCTACGACAAGTGTGTGGCAAATGGTATTCCTACCGTTTCAACGGGCAATTATGAGCGTTACAACACCATCCTTGACTGCATATTCGGAACGGGCTTTAAGGGCGAAGTAAAAGAGCCTGCGAAAAGCGCCATTGAGGGTATAAACAGATCCGGTGCTTACGTCATCAGTGCAGACATCAACAGCGGCTTGAACGGCGACACAGGATTGGGGAACCTCTATGTCAAATCGGATCTTACAGTGTCGATAGGAACGTTTAAGTACGGACATTTTCTGGGGAATGCCGACATTGCAATGAAGAATAAGGTAAACTGTGATATCGGGATTAAGATTACAGGCGAGACAAAAGAATTGCCTTAAAGGGGAGATAAGATGAAGTTTGAAGCAAGAGAGATAACATTAAAAGACGGCAGGAAATGCGTGCTGCAGCCGACCGCGCCTGAATTTGCAGAGCAGATGCTCGAGTACTTGAAGGTGACTTCAGGTGAGACTGACTTCCTGTTAAGAAATCCGGATGAAGTAAAATTCACACTTGAAGATGAAAAAGCGATCCTTACAAAGCTTATGGAAGATCCGTACGTTATAATGATGTGCGCTGTAGTAGACGGTAAGATCGCAGGTAACGGAAGTATTGCAGGTATAGGTGACAAGCGCAAGATCCGTCACAGATGCAATATGGCAATCGCGCTTTATAAGGAATACTGGAATCTCGGTATCGGCCGTGCCATGATCGGTTACATGACCGAGCTCGCTAAAAATGTCGGATGGCATCAGGTGGACCTCGAAGTAGCCGCCGAAAACGGGCAGGCTCAATCACTCTACAAAAAGTGCGGATTCGTTGAGACGGGAAGAAGGCATAATGCCCTTCTTTTCGATGACGGTACATATCACGATGAGATATTGATGTATAAGGACCTGAAATGATATGGAAAGCAAAGATTACCTGAAGCTGATAGATGAAGTAATAGATCACGGAAGATATAAGGCTGACTGGGAATCTTTGTCAGGCCACAAAACTCCTGACTGGTACTATCAGGCAAAGCTCGGGATCTTTATCCACTGGGGTATCTACAGCGTTCCTGCTTATGCTTGCGAATGGTATCCGAGATGGATGTATAATCCCGGTTCGCGCGAATACGAATTCCACAAGAAGAATTTCGGTGATCCCAAGGACTTCGGATACAAAGATTTTATCCCGATGTTTAAGGGTGAGAAGTTTGACGCCGAAGAATGGGTGAAGCTTTTTAAGAATGCGGGTGCAAAATACGTAATGCCCGTGTGCGAACATCACGACGGTTTTGCGATGTACGATTCGGAATTAAACCGTTGGAATTCTGCGAAAATGGGTCCAATGCGTGACGTCGCAGGTGAGATAAGAAAAGCATGTGAAGAAAACGGCTTGGCATTCTGCGGTTCTTCGCACAGGGCAGAGCACTACTTCTTCATGAACATGGGAAGAACGATAGACTGCGACGTTAACGATGAAGAATACAGGGATTTCTATGGGCCTGCTTACCTTTGTCCCGAGCTCTCTGACGTTAAAGTTTTCGAAGACTTAGAAGACGCGTATTCACCTGCAAGACCGTCTGAAGAATGGCTTGAAGACTGGCTGGTCAAGACATGTGAACTGATAGATAGATTAAGGCCCCTGATCCTCTATTTTGATACATGGATCCATAACATTGCATTCAAGCCTTACTTAAAGAAAGTCTGCGCATACTACTATAACCGCGCCGAAGAGTGGGGAGAAGAAGTAACGATCAACTTCAAGCACGAAGCATTCCCGCCGACGGTTGCAACTTACGATGTCGAGAGGGGCGCGCTGACAGGCATAAATCCCATACCGTGGCAGACGGATACTGCGATCGGAAGGCTCTCCTGGGGCTATATCGATGACAATGAATTTAAGCCTTCAAGACAGATAACCTGCGATCTCGTTGACATCGTCAGCAAGAACGGGATGCTGCTTATAAATGTTGGTCCGAAGGCTGACGGAACCATCACTCCGGAAGAGACGGCAGTCCTTAATGAATTAGGCGAATGGATGAAGATAAACGGTGAAGGTATTTACGGAACTGTTCCGTGGAAGACATTCGGCGAAGGAGAAGTTAATAACTCTGCAGGTTCTTTTCAGGATAACGACGAGAAGGCATTCACTTCTGAAGATTTCAGGTTCACATTTAAGAACGGATATCTTTATGCATTCTGCATGAGACCTGCGTCTCAGGAGTTTACTATCAAGTCGCTCAGACGAAGCGGCAGATACGATATCGTTCTGGGCTCTGTCGAAGTATTGGGAGATCTTACTGTTGCGGATACAAAACGCGATTCTGAGGGACTTAAGATCAAGCTTAATAAGGATCCTGATACTGATAAGCCAGTCTGCTTTAAGATCGGGATAATGTAATTTGCAGGAATAAACATCAGAGTTTGTCCCCTATCTTACCGGTAACGCACATGTTAATCTCAAATTGATGTTCCGGGGAAGTATTGCTTCATATGGGGAGAGAAGAACATGTGTCCTGAGATCAATTCCAAACCCGTTGTTTCCTTAATGAACAAGTTTGCTCTGATTGGACAGTAGGTTTACAAAAGTAATAAAACTAATATAGTAAAGGCTGCCGGAATCATTGCGGGCAGCCTTTTATGTTGTTCTTGTTGATCGAAAATCACTTCGCTACGATGTTGGCGATCCTGCCCTTAACGTAGATGAACTTTACGATAGATCTGCCGGCAAGAGCGCCTGCGAGTCTGTCATCTGCGTTAACGATGGCTTCGACTGCAGCCTGGTCAGCTTCAGCAGGGATGTTGACCTTGAACTGAACCTTACCGTTGATCTGGACTGCGATCTCGATCTCGTCTTTAACGAGAGCGCTCTCGTCTACTTCAGGCCACTTCTGGTTGTAGACAGAGTATTCGTTGCACAATACTTCGCACCAGAGTTCTTCCGTGAAGTGGGGAGCGAAGGGTGCGAGGAGGAGAACGAGCTTCTCTGTAGCATATCTCTTGAACTCAGGCTTTGCAGATGCATCCTGGCTGTATTTAGTGATCGCATTCAAGAGCTCCATCATTCTTGCGATAGGAGTATTGAACTGGAACTTCTCGATATCAGCCGTGGAACTCTTGATAGCGTAGTTAACTGCATAGTTGAGTTCCTTATCTGCTGAAGTCATATCAGACTTAGCGGGAACAGAAGAAACTTCAGCATCAGCGCAGCAGTCGGAAACAGCTGTCTCGATCCTTCTGAAGAACTTAACGATTGCCTGGAGTCCCGAATCAGCCCACGGACCGCCCTCGATGTAAGCGAAGCCGAATCCTAAATAAGTTCTGAATACGTCTGAACCGTACTTGCTGATATAGTCGTCAGGTGCAACCGTGTTGCCTCTGGACTTACTCATCTTCTGTCCGTCAGGTCCTAAGATCGTTCCCTGGTGAACGAGGCTAGTGAAAGGCTCGTCGAAGTCGAGCATGCCCATGTCACGCATGGCCTTTGTGAAGAATCTCGCGTAGAGCAGGTGCATGCATGCGTGCTCAGCGCCGCCTACGTACTTATCGACAGGGCAGAACTTGTTGATCTTATCCTTGGAGAACATCTCCTTGTCGTTCCTGTTATCCGGATATCTGAACTGATACCAGGAAGAGTCAACGAATGTATCCATAGTATCGGGATCACGTCTTGCATCGCCGCCGCACTTGGGGCACTTGCAGTTCATGAATGATTCGCACTTTGCAAGCGGGCTCTCGCCGTCGGGTGTGAACTCTACATCGTAGGGGAGAAGAACAGGAAGTTCTTCTTCGGGTACGGGTACAACGCCGCATGAAGGGCAGTGAACCATCGGGATAGGTGTTCCCCAATATCTCTGACGTGAGATGAGCCAGTCACGGAGTCTGAAGTTGTCCTTCCATTCGCCCATGCCGATCTCGGCAAGCTTTGCAACGATTGCCTTCTGGGCATCGTGCATCTCCATGCCGTCGAACTCACCGGAGTTTGTGAGATAACCCTTCTTCTCACAGTAGGGAAGTTCTGAATCTACGCCTTTCTCCGGCTGGATAACGCGTATGATATCAAGACCGTACTTGTGTGCGAAGTCAAAGTCTCTCTCATCGTGTGAAGGAACTGCCATGACAACGCCTGTACCATATCCTGCTACAACATAGTCTGCAGCCCAGATTGGAACTCTTCTGCCGTTCAAAGGATGGATGGCATATGCGCCTGTGAATACGCCCGTCTTCTCACGTGTTGTGGACATACGGTCGATCTCGCTGACTTTTGCAGTTGACTGACGGTAAGCTTCGACGGCTTCACGGCACTCGTCTGTCGTGAGCTTAGCGCAAAGCTCAGATTCGGGTGCAATAACGACATATGTGATACCCATGAACGTATCGACTCTGGTCGTGAATACCTCAAGCTTCATGGGAGAACCGTCTTCTTCAGTGAGACGCTCGCCGTTCTTCTCAACGTAAAGTGCAACCTGGGCACCTTCGGATCTGCCGATCCAGTTCTTCTGAAGCTTCTTGGTCTTCTCGGGCCAGTCGAGCTTCGGAAGATCGTCCAATAATTCCTGAGCATACTCAGTGATCTTGAAGAACCACTGGGTCATGTTCTTTCTTACAACTTCTGTATGGCATCTCTCGCAGGCGCCGTCAACTACCTGCTCGTTGGCAAGAACGGTCTTGCATGAAGGGCACCAGTTAACGGGTGCATTCTTACGGTAGGCAAGGCCTCTCTTGTAGAGTTCGATGAAGAACCACTGGTTCCATCTGTAGTAGTCGGGCATGCAGGTCTTTACCTCATAGTCCCAATCTACTGTTGTGCCCATGGCCTGGAGCTGCTTTTCCATCGTATCGATGTTCTTGAGTGTTGAATCCTGAGGATGGATACCTGTCTTGATCGCATAGTTCTCAGCAGGGAGTCCGAATGAATCGAATCCCATGGGGTGGAAGAGGTTATAACCCTGCATGTGCTTGAACCTTGCCCAGGAGTCAGTCAGGGAATAGTTATACCAGTGACCCAGGTGGAGGTTAGCTCCGGAAGGATATGAGAACATCTCAAGGCAGTATAGCTTCTTGCCTTCAGCGTCCGGATTAAACTTGTAGAGCTCTGATTCAGCCCATTTTGCCTGCCACTTCTTGTCCGTCTCAATTGAATAACTCATATAAAAGACTCCTATTCTTTAAAAATGAACACCTAATTATACTCCGATGTTTTCGGAAATTACATATGAATATTCGAAAACTGTGCTCCGGACAGGTAAGAATCAAACCGCTTTGCTATTTGCGTAAAAATCGCCTGAATTACCGTAAAATCGCCACAAAATGAAATAAGAATGTCACTTAAAATAGGGCGTGCCGTAATTGATTTTTATAAAGTCGAATGTAATAATAAATTGAATTTTTACCGATAAATGCGCTATTTTGACGGCGTTTTCGAATATATGAGGTGAGTTTAATGGGTTTAGGTATGGAAATAGGTGTCGACCTCGGCACCAGCAGTGTTCTTGTTTATATCAGAGGTAAAGGCATCGTTCTCAAGGAACCCTCCGTTGTTGCAGTTAACAGCAAAACAGGTAAGGTTCTTGCAGTTGGTGAATCCGCTTCCCTTATGCTCGGACGTACTCCCGGTATTGTTGAGGCAATAAGACCGCTGCGTGAAGGCGTTATCTCTGACTTTAGAGCTACTGAAGTTATGCTTAAGGCATTTATCGGCCGTGTATGCACAGGTCTTCGTGCCACATATTTCAAGCCTACAATCGTTGTCTGCGTTCCTTCCGTAATCACTCCTGTTGAACAGCAGGCAGTTGAGAATGCGTGCCGTCACGCAGGAGCAAAGGACGTATTCCTCATCAGAGAGCCTATTGCTGCTGCGATCGGTGCAGGTATCGATATCACTAAGGCCTGCGGTTCAATGGTCGTTGATATCGGCGGCGGTACAACGGATATCTCGGTTATCTCACTTTGCGAACCTGTTGTAGATGCATCTTTGAAGGTTGCAGGAGACAAGTTCGACGAAGCGATCATCAAGCACGTCAGGAAGAGACATAACATCCTCATCGGTGAGAAAACAGCAGAAAAGCTCAAGATCGAGATCGGCTGCGCTTACCCCAGAGATGAAGAGCTCACATTGGACGTTCAGGGAAGAAACATCATCACGGGTCTTCCTTCAACAGTTACGGTATCTTCAACAGAGATGCTCGAAGCATTGGAAGAGCCTATCACACAGATCTTCGAAGCAGTTCATAACGTACTCGAGAGAACACCTCCGGAACTCATGGCTGATATCTCACAGAGAGGTATCGTTATGACAGGCGGCGGTGCGATGCTTTACGGTCTTGACCACATGCTCTCTAACAGGATCGGTATCGACGTATACCTCGCTCAGGATCCTGTATCCTGCGTTGTTATCGGAACGGGTAAGGCGCTCGATATGATGGATAAATTTGCGGCATTAAGTGATAACTAAATCATCTTTGATTGACTGAGACAATTACAAATGTTATATTATGCGCGTCGGGAACATTACTCGGCGCGCATGTTTTTAGATTTGAATTTTTCCTTTCAACATAGAAGACAGATATCCCTTTTGCTGAATACTGATAATAGGATTTTTGCGGGAATTTTTAACGGAATACTTTAACTGAAAGGCGTTTATGGACGATTTAGACAACATTAACTCCAAGACGGATTCTGACTTAAGACAGATAGCCGTCGCATTCGGTGATTTCACACCTGAAGAAGCACAGAAGAAGACAAGAGAAGAACTCATCCTGGCGATCACGGGAGCCAAGGATATCGGCGATGTCACAGTCGTTGACTTATCTGAAGATCCTGTACCGGTCAAGCCTGTTGCAATGCCCGAACCTGTTAAGACTGAGGGCGACAACATTACTCTTGATGAACTCATTGAGAACGTAGGCAGGACCGCCAGATTTGAGACTAACGATCTGGCTGATGCATTGATCAAGGCAGAGCGAGAAGAGGAGAAGAAAGTGGCTAAGAAAGAAACCGCTGCAAAAGAGAAGGAAGAGATCAAGGAAGCAGTTCCTGAAGCTTCGGCAGAAACGAAGAAGCCTGCTGCAAAGCGCACGAAGAAGACGGGCAAGACTAAGGCTGAACAGGCTCCCGCAGCCGAAGAAGTCAAGGCTGAAGAAGTTAAAGCTGAAGAACCCGCAGCCAAGGAAGCTGAAGAAGCTCCTAAGAAGGCCGAGAAGGCCGAGAAGAAGACTTCCGGAAGAACAAAAAAGACTAAGAGCAAGAAGACTGAAGAAGCTCCCGCAGCAGCTGAAGTCAAGACTGAAGAGCCCGCTCCCGTTGAGGCTGCACCCGCAGAACCTGTTGCAGAAGAGCCTGCTGCTCCTGAGGCAAAGACTGAAGAGCCTAAGGCAGCTGAACATAATCAGGGTCAGAATAAGCACGGCAGATCCAAGAGAAGGAAGATCACATTCGGTCCCGGCCAGGATACCAAGACTGTTGAGACTACTGATGAGGCTCCTGCCGAAGGCGAAGAAGAGAATCCCGAACTTAATCTCCCTGTTGAGATCGAGATTGAAGGCGTTCTCGCTATCAATAACAACGAAGGCAACAAGAGTGATTTCTGCGGCTTCGTACACAAGAACAACTATCTGCCCGGCGAAGAAGACGCTTATGTTCCCGGACAGTTCATCAAGAGAATGGGACTTAGAAGAGGTGACTATATCAAGGGCTTTGCAAGTCCCAAGCGCGGCAAGGACAGATATGCTCCGCTCAAGCGCGTTACCGAAGTTAACGGTATCCCCGTAATCGAGGGCGATTATGAGAACATCAGAAGACGCCCGAAGTTCGAGAGCCTTACAGCCATCTATCCTAATGAGAGACTGGATCTTGAGACTGATAAGGAAGACATCTCGACCAGGATTATTGACCTGTTCTCGCCTATAGGCAAGGGTCAGAGAGGTATGATCGTATCCCCGCCGAAGGCAGGTAAGACGATCCTTCTCCAGAAGGTCGCAAATTCAATCACGGCAAACAATCCTAACTGCGAACTGATCGTTCTCCTCATCGACGAGCGTCCTGAGGAAGTTACGGACATGCAGAGAAATATTCAGGGTGAAGTCGTTTATTCGACATTCGACAAGCGCCCCGAGAATCACGTAAGAGTAACAGAACTCGTTCTCGAGAGAGCAATGAGACTTGTTGAGCTCGGCAAGGACGTTGTTATCCTCCTGGATTCAATGACAAGACTTGCAAGGGCATATAACCTTACGATCAATCCTACCGGCAGAACGTTATCCGGAGGTCTTGATCCGGGATCACTCTACGGACCTAAGAGATTCTTCGGTGCAGCAAGAAATATCGAGAACGGCGGAAGCCTTACGATCCTTGCAACTGCGCTCATCGAGACGGGCTCCCGTATGGACGAAGTTATTTTCGAGGAATTCAAGGGAACAGGTAACATGGAAGTTACTCTGGACAGGAAGCTCGCCGACAGAAGACTTTTCCCTGCGATTGCAGTCGACAAGTCCGGTACGAGAAGAGAAGAGCTCCTCCTCTCCCAGGAAGAACTCGATGCGGTATGGCTCATCACAAGGAAGATCGCCGAGGCAGATACGATCACGGCTACCAACGCGGTCATCAACTTCATGGAGAAGACGACGAGCAACAAGTCTTTCGTACTTTCCGTAAAGAAATCCTTTGCGACCGATTGACAACCGCATACTATTCAAGTAATATAGCAAGGCTAACACGAAGAATCCGGTATGACATACGTGAGATTAGGATTACGCGTCATATCTTTGATTGAGAGGTGAAAGGTAAAATGAAAGAAGGAATTCATCCTAAGACGCAGGTCGTTACAGTTAAGTGCGCATGCGGCAACACATTCGAGACTCTTTCCACAAAGAGTGATCTGAGAGTTGATATCTGCTCCAACTGCCACCCGTTCTATACAGGTAAGCAGAAGCTCGTTGACACAGGCGGACGTGTTGATAAGTTCAAGAAGAGAATGGAAAAGGCTTAATTCTCGTATTTGACTAAGATTATAAGAGGTTGTCTCCGGACAGCCTCTTTTTTGATGAAACACATAATTTTGCCTTTTGTTTGTAACACCAGAGTACTTATTATTTGTTATACTCACAATCAGAATGAAGAATTATGCTCGTTTGGGGGACATATATGTCAGAGAATAACGACAACATGAAGATAATCACGGAAGAGCAGTTCAAGGAGATCCCTGTAGAAGAGATCCCCGTTGAAGAAGCAGTCCGGGAGATCGCTCCTGCAGAAGAAGCAGAGGTGGCAGCACCCGCAGAATCTGCAAAGGCTCCTGCCAAGGCTTCGAAAAAGAAGAAGTCCAAGAAAAAGCCCGAAGTCCTGAAGAAGACTACCATCGGCGGTCAGGCACTCATCGAGGGTGTCATGATGGTCGGACCTTCGAGAACTGCCATGGCTGTCAGGAAGGGTGACGGCACTATCGTTGTTGAGGAGATCAAGCAGAGCGAGAGAACCACGTATTTTGAGAAGGTTCCTTTTATACGCGGCTGCATCAGATTCTATAAGATGCTCATCACAGGTACCGGAGCGCTCATGAAGGCGGCAGATATCTCTGAGGAGGGCAAGCCCGAAGATACCAAGGAAGGCAAGAAGAAGTCACGTCTCGACGAGTTTACCGAGAGACACTTCAACCTCATGATGACTTTCTCTGCAGTTATTGGCATCATCCTTGCCGTTGGCCTTTTTATCCTCGCGCCAAGGTTAGCGGTCGAAGTTGCGACCAAGTTTATCCCGGAGTCATTCCTGGAGCTTACTTGGGTAACTGTTCTCTTGAACGTTGCCGAAGGTCTTATCAGACTTCTTATATTCCTCCTTTATCTTATATTTGCATCAAGTCTTAAGGATATCAAGAGAGTATGGCGCTATCACGGTGCTGAGCACAAGACCATTGCATGCTATGAGGCAGGACTTCCGCTTACGGTTGAGAACGTTCTTAAGCAGACACGTTTCCATCCCCGCTGCGGTACTTCATTCCTGTTCAATGTCCTTGCGATCTCCATCATTATCTATACCGTTATCGGTATCTTTACCGGTACACAGCCTATGTGGGTCAACATGGTGATAAGACTCGTTGCCATCCCGGTCATCTGCGGTATCTCATTCGAGATCTTGAGATTTGTCGGCCGTCACGACAGGAACTGGTTCTGCAGACTTATGAGCAAGCCGGGTCTCTGGCTCCAGAAGTTCACGACTGATGAACCTGATGCTGCGATTGCAGAGGTAGCTATCGCTTCCATGCAGGCAGTCATCCCGGAGAATAAGGATGAAGACGTCTGGTAAAGACGGAATGCTGGATATATTGCAGCAGGCAGGTGACGATGAGGCCGTTTTAGACCTCAGGATCCTAAGAGAAGAATTTGAAGGTAAGGCATTGGAAGATGCTGTTAAGAGGCGCGCTTCAGGCGAGCCTCTTGCTTATATATTGGGATACCGTCATTTCTATAAGGAATGCTATAAGGTATGCCCGGGTGTCCTGATCCCGAGACCTGATACCGAGGTTGTTGTTGAAGCAGCCTGCAGATTTTTAGGTATCAACAAGATGGCGACTGGTGATCTTCTGGGCATCCCTCCTTACAGTAAAGATATATCTGATATTAAGTTTGCAGACTTCTGCACAGGCACGGGATGTATCGGTATCTCCATTGCTAATGAAATCGTCAGATCAGGTATCAGGGCTTCGGGGTATCTTATCGATATAAGTGATACCGCGGTAGAGACTGCCGGGGCTAATATTCAGTCGCAGGCTATTAAGCCTGAAGATATTACTCTTATTAAACACGATGTCCTTGGCTCATGCCCGGGCCTCGAAAAGCTGGACTTCATAGTATCCAATCCTCCTTATATCACAAACAGCGAGATGGAAGAACTTGATAGAAGTGTCAGGGACTTTGAGCCTGACCTCGCATTAAGGGCAGGGAATACGGGTCTTGATTTTTATGGTCCTATTCTTAATATATCTAAGGCTCTCTTAAAAGAAGGCGGCGCTCTTATAGTAGAGCACGGTTACCTTCAGGGAGACATGGTAAGGGAGATTTTCGAGCAGGGCGGACTTAAAAACTGTATGACAATAAGGGATTACGGTGGGAATCCGAGGGTTACTCTGGGGATAAAACAGGATTGAAATGCTTATAAAATAAGGCTTCCCGGCCTTGCAAAAATATTTTTTGAAAAAATTTTCGATTTTCTTGTAACGAATTTAAGATTTCTCCGTCTAACAGGTGAGATCACAAGAGAAAGGTTGTTTGATACGTGGATAAGAATACCGCAGAAAAGCTTTATGAAGCCTTTTACATGAAGGTATTCTCATACGCAATGACACTTGCGAAGGATCGTAACGACGCCGAAGAGATAACCCAGGAGACTTTTTTCAGGGCGATATCAACTGACAAGAGTTTCCGCGGGGATAGTGACAGTTACACGTGGCTGTGCGCTATCGCAAAAAACATCTTCATAGATGAGAAGAGGCGGACGGCAAGACAGGATGAAGAACTGAACGAAGAGCTTCCGGATACAAATAAAGGGATAGAGGAGAAGCTCTCAGACAGGGACCAATCACTGAAGATCCACTTAATACTCCATCAGCTGGAGGAACCGTACAAAGAAGTGTTTCAACTTCGGATATTCGGTGAGCTGTCATTCGCAGAGATCGGAGCGATCTTCGGAAAGACCGAAACCTGGGCCCGGGTCACGTATCACAGAGCCAGATTAAAGATCAAGGAAAGGATGGATAAAAATGAAATATAATTGTGATTTGATCTCAGATCTTCTGCCGTTATATAAAGACGATATCTGCAGCGAAGCTTCCAAAAAGATCGTTGAAGAACATCTTGCCGAATGCACGGACTGCAGGAAGATGCTGAATAATCTTAACGACATAACCATAGATGAAAAGATCATTAAGGAAAAAGATGAAGTAATCAGTACACAGGCCAAATTCTTTAAGAGAAAGAGCGCTCTGGCAGGAAGCATCATCGCACTGATCTTCTCGATCCCGATCCTCGTATGCCTGATAGTTAACCTCGCAACAGGTGCAGGACTTACATGGTTCTTCATAGTCCTCGCAGGGATCCTCGTTGCAGCATCACTGATCGTTGTACCGCTCATGGTTCCCGAGAACAAGATGCTCATTACCATGGGCTCATTTACGGCAAGCGTCATGCTGCTTCTCGGAATTATCTGTATTTATACACGAGGCAGCTGGTTCGCCGTCGCAGCTTCTTCAACGCTCTTCGGATTAACGGTGTGTTTTGCGCCTTTTATCGTATGCAGAAGACCCGTTAATGCTTATATCAAGAAATCCAAGGGCCTCGCAATAATGTGCGCTTATACTGCTGCGTTCGTTTTGATGATGCTCTGCATCGGACTTTTTGTGGGAATGAAGGCTTTCTTCCCGATGGCATTTGCAGTCTCAATGCCGCTTGTCGCAATATGCTGGGCAGTCTTCGCGATCGTCAGATACCTTCGTTTCAACGCTTGCGTTAAGACAGGTCTCTCACTTACTGCGATCGGTTTCTTGTCCGGTGTTCTCACAATACTTGCAAATAATGCAGTAATGTCAGAAAGAGCCACAGGAGTAGTTGTTTCATCTTATTCCTCACTGCCTATCGTGCTTACTGTCGGTGGTGTCGGAATCTTAATAGCCGGAATCGGTTTCTTAATTGGAATGTTTAAGGGAGGAAAAAAATAATGAAAGCAAGTAAATTAGCAGCAGGAGTATTGGCTCTTATCGTACCTTCGGCATTTTGCCTCACAGGTTGTTCGTTTGGAATTTTCAACACAGTCAACTACAGGTATGACAATGCGGACAAGTACGAAGCAGGTGACCGTGAGATAGATGATACGATCACCAAGATCAACATCGATTATCTGTCAGGTGACGTAAAGGTCAAGGGAACTGACGAAGACACAGTATCAGTCAGGGAGACAACTAACAGATCAGTCGATGACGATCACAAGGTCCATACCTGGGTAGACGGCGATACGCTTTATGTCAGATACTGCGCATCTAAGGACATGATCAACTTCAACGGAATCGATAAGAGCCTTGAGATCACATTGCCCGGAGATCAGGAATTAGATGACTTCATCATCGATGTTTCTTCAGGCGGGATCAACCTTAACGGTTTTACGACCGGTAAGTTAAATGCTCACGCTTCATCAGGTAATACCAGTATAGATTGTTCTGCCAAGGATATCGAGGTTAAATCATCTTCAGGTGATATCAGTCTTACGCAGACAGGCAACAGTGAATCTGTGATGGTAAAGGCTTCTTCCGGTGATATTGATATAAATCACAAGGGCGACAGCGCCTCATTCGATATAGATTCATCTTCCGGCAAGATCAACATTATCCAGACTGGTATACTTGATAACGTTAAGATCCATTCTTCATCCGGCGGAGTCAATGCGACATTCGGCACCGTTAATACTCTTAAGGTCGAGGTAAGTTCAGGCCCGATCGTAATCGATGCTGATGAAGTAAAGGACCTCTACACGAAGGCATCGAGCGGTCATTCAGACATTGCCCTTGATAAAGCACCTGAGACGTCCAATATCGAGTGCAGTTCCGGCGGAATCGACGTAAGCATACCGGAAGATTCCGACCTGACGATCCACACAAATATCTCCAGCGGTGAATTCAATTCCGATCTTCCTTTTGCAAAGGACGGCAAGGATTACACCGTCGGAAACGGAACATATGAGATGAATATCCGCTGCTCATCAGGTGATGTAAGCGTACATGGTATCTGAGAATAAGTAAGTTCTGACTAAGAGACGCGCCTCATAAGCGGATTTGCCGCTTGTGAGGCGTTTTTATATTCTTGAAACCCTGGTTTTGTTGAGTTAACGGGAATATCTTTTTCTTGGGTTTTTCGTTAATAATTCCAAGGGAAAATTAACGGTGAGCGCTTGTTTTCGAGATCTTCGATAAACTCTGAGGTAATGCCCCGAAATGCCATTTCTTCATATTTGGGGCAACTTTTGAAGTCCTCTTTTTGCCCCGAAAGTGCTGTTTCTGCGTATTGGGGGCAACTTGAGTGCTGATGGCTGCAATCCCTGTTCAGTTAGCTTCGAGATACTGCGATACGCAGATGTGTCTTCCGTCGATGTCTTCGAAAACAAACTGCCTGTTCGTCGTCTGGCTCTGCGCGGCCTTTGCTTCAGGCAGATCTTCTATGATCTTTATCCCGTTTCCCGCGATCTCATTGTGAAGCAGGAAGGGCTCGGAGCAGTAGATGTACATATCGTACTTGATGCCGAATTCCCTGACAGGCTTTGTAAGAGCGCCTTCGCCGTTCACTAGAACTATCGCAATGTTGTCGCGCGTGAGCTTGATGTGGGGCATAGCCTCGTCATCTAAGTGAATAGCCTTGAAGCCCAGTTTATTCTCATAGAAAAGTGAAGTCTTGTAGATATCTTCGCATGCAAAGACCGCTGCCTGGCTGTTCATGAGAAGGAGTCTTCCGTTCTCGGGTTCTTCATCTTCAGAAGCTTCAGTCGGAGCGTCACTTCCGCTGCTGAATTGGTATCCTAGAAGAGGAGTTCCGAACAGCTTCTCGTGCTCATCAAGAGAATTCATGATCTCGCTTCTCTTGGTTATCTCTTCGCCGGATAAAGTGGCGGGAATGTCAGCCAGATACTCTACCTTCTCTAAATATTCCAGAAGGTTCATGAGTCTTACGTGAAGGGGATTTATATCAGACATCGAAGGAACTTCAGAGCCTCTGCCGTGAATGAACATCATGCCGTGTTCGACTGCTTCAGCGGGAAGTCCTGCGTAAAGGTGCATGAGAAGGTTCATCTCGTCAGAAGCCTTTTCATCTGTGCCGCCGTTTGCTATGGATTTCCCGATCATCTCGAAAACGAGGTTCATATCGTGAAGCGGATATTCTTTTTTAAGCATGAGATCCTCCCCCTGGCTGACTGATTAGTCTATTTTATCAATTTGAAAGCTCTTGGCAATAAAGATAGAATATGCAGAGAATTTACTAAGGAGATCGACATGTCTCAGTTCAAAAAGACCAATGCAATGAGGATCCTTGATAAAGCGGGGATCGATTATACATATCAGGAATACGAGTACGACGAGAACGATCTGGACGGCCATCACGTGGCAGAATATCTTGGCGTACCCTATGAGGAAGTGTTTAAGACCCTGACAGCCGTGTCTGATAAGGGAGAGTATCTTGTCTTCTGCATCTGCGTGGATGACGAGATCGATCTGAAGAAGGCTGCCAGGCTTGCAGGATGCAAGAGCGTCAGCATGATCCACGTAAAAGACCTTTTGAACGTAACGGGATATATCAGGGGCGGATGTTCTCCGATCGGAATGAAGAAGCAGTACAGGACATTCATTGATGAGATGGCAGAGCTTGTCGATGACATCTGCGTAAGCGCAGGGCAGAGGGGAGTTCAGTTAAGACTTAAGCCTTCTGACCTGATTTCATTTACAAATGCCGTAGTCGGTGATTTTGCCGTTCGTTCCTGAAATGATAAAATTACTAGGTTAAAAATCAGTAGAGTTGGGAAGTGCAGGTTATGTTAGAACCTAAAAGTTTCACTTTAAACGATATCAGTAAGGGTGCCAGGATCTATTTTATCGGCATCGGCGGAATCTCCATGAACGGACTTGCCAGACTTGCAAAGCATGCAGGCTTTGTTGTCGGAGGTTCTGATAATCATCCATCTGAAAGGACCGCTGTCCTGGAAGAACAGGGGATCACGATATATAACAGCCAGGTAGCTGCAAATATCGATGATTTCAAGCCCGATTATCTGGTTAAGACAGCAGCGATCCTTCCTCACAACGAAGAAGTCAGAAGAGCCACTGAGCTTGACCTTCAGATCTTTGACAGAGCTGAATTCCTCGGTGCTTTCACCAGAACATACACTAACGTTATCAACGTTTCCGGAACGCACGGCAAGACTACTACGACATCCATGATCTCGCTCATGATGCTCGATGCAGGACTTGATCCTACGGTCCACCTGGGAGCAGATTTGGATATTTTCGGAGGCACCGTAAGAGCGGGATCTGAGAAGCTCCTGGTATCTGAGGCCTGCGAGTTCAACAGGTCGTTTCTGAATTTCTCGTCAACTACGGCGGTCATAACAAATATCGATCACGATCACGTTGACTGCTATCCCACGATCGATGACGTAATTGATGTTTTCGCGCGCTTCATGAGACTTGTTGATGACAACGGATATGTAGTCGTATCAGGTCACGACAAGCATACAGCCAAGGCAGTTAAAGAGGCAGAGGAATATTTTGAGAAAGCAGGAAGGAAGATGCCTCAGATAGTTACCTGCGCCACCGACAGCGAAGTGTGTGAAGTAACGGGCAGGCCTGCTGATTTTATTGCCAGGAACATCAGATTCAATAACGGACTTCCTGAGTTCGATATCGTCGTTAACGGTGAGGAGTCTGTCAGGGTAAGCCTCAGGATACCCGGAAGCCACAACATCGCAAACGCGCTTAATGCAGCAGCTGCAGCTTATCTTAACGGGGCAGATCTTGAATCAATTAAGAATGCTCTTGACGGCTTCGGCGGTGCAGACGGCAGATATACAGTCAAGGGCAAGTATAAGGGCTGTGATGTCGTAGTCGATTACGCTCACCACCCGACGGCAGCAAGAGCAACGATCGAGGCAGCCTCCAACATGCCTCACGGCGATATCCTCGTTGTGTTCCAGCCGCTCACATTCAACCGCACTAAGCTCCTTTTCGAGGATTACGTTACCAGCCTTCTTCCCTGTAAGAAGATATTGTTCGCTGAGATCTTCTCCGACAGGGAGAGTGATACGCTCGGCATGTCCAGTAAGATGATCTCCGATGAGATCAACAGGCGCGGCGGTGATGCCGAGTTCTATGAAGACAGGGAAGAACTCAAAAAGAGGATCGATGAGCTCATCAAGCCCGGAGATATCATCCTCATCCTGGGACCTGAAGACATAAGGGAATTGGGCGATGAGCTCTGCCCGGAGGCATAATGAAGAAGACCGCCGCAAATAACAATAACCCGCAGGAGAGACCGGCTGCTCCGCAATACGGATTCCGCAAGCTGCGTCCATTAAGTATTCCCAAGGCTGCATGGATCGCTCTGGGAGTATCGCTCCTTATGGCGGTAACGCTTTTTGTCCTCTACGGAGTTTCTTTCACAGGCGGTGACAAAGTCGATAAGACGCTGATCGTATATTCTGACGGCAGTACTATCCCGGAGGTTTCTTTCCGCAACAGCCTTGTGGCTGCAGGTTTTGATTATGTGATCGTAGAACCCGATAAGCGCAGTTCGAAGCCTGACTTCGTATATCAGCTTCCTGATGCTTATTCCAAAGAGGAAGTCGTTGTTTGTGCCATCGGAAGTGATGCATTCAAGGTAATGCATGATCTCTTATCTTCAGGAAACGGCAACATCGAAGGATATATCCTCGTGAATCCCGACTATCCCGGAAATGCTTCTCTTGAAGGCTACACCAGTGATTATCCTGCGATCCCCTGCGCTATATTCGGTTTTGACTCTAATGCTCATTCTTCAAGCGAACTGACAGGCGCGCAGATGATCTTCGAGAAGATCTCAGGCGTTGATACGATGTTCGGTCATCCAACTCATCGTGGCAGGATCTTCCCTTCAAAAGTCTATATCTCTCCTAACCAGATGAGATATCTGTCTTTGTCATCTATGAAGTTCGGAACAAACGGTCTCCTGGCATCAGCTGCTTTCCAGAGTGAGCTTGCACAGTTCCTGGGAACGACATTCGGAAAAGGCTATTCATCCACCAGGATCACGGTTTGGAATGTGATCCTGGTGTTTGCCATATTCATGTCTATAGCATCTCTTGCTCTGTTCCTGTTTATGATCCCGGTATCGGTTCCTGACAAGGGCGAGAGGGCTCTGAAGGGAAGAGACAGTCTCGGAGCGATTATATTCCTGGGCCTTTCCGGCTGGATCGCACTCTGCGGAGCTGTTATGACATTTATCCCCCAGGCTAATTTCATTGCTCCTTATGTGGCACTCTATTCGCCGATACTCATAATCGCACTTATGTCACTTGCCCAGATCAAGCTTCTGGCCAATAAAAAGATCAAGTACACGAGGAAGGATTACGGCCTTACGATATTCCTGGCATCAGTCCTGATCGGTGTTATCGAGATAATGATCATGGTCGCGGTGACATTGAATCTTACCAATGTTGAGAAGGTATTCTCCAATAACCTCAACCTGATAATCGCGCTCATCGTATTTATCGTCATGAGCCTGTCTGCTGTAGGACTGATATTTGCAGACAAGAAGTCCAGGTTCTCAGGACAGGGCTCCACGGCTTACTTTGCAAGCCCCATGTACTTCTTCGAAGCACTTATCCCGCCTGTCGTTCTCCTGATCCTGGGTCTGATTCACGGGGACTTCCATCTCGTGCTGACATCTTTTGCAGGATGCGCTCTTGGCACGATACCGTTCCTGTGCGCTACACCGATCAAGAGAGTATCGGATTATTACGAGATCTCGGGCCTTGTTTTCGGGCTCGTAGCGGCACTTATAGTGTTTGTAGGCGCCTGATCTCCCCCGAAAAGGCGTTTCCTATATATTTATTATTGACTTTTCGAGACCCCTGGTGTTATTATACGTCGGTGACCGCATGCAACGGGCTTTTTTAAATGCGCTTATTTTCGGCGCTGCCTTGGTTTAAGCAGCGAGACTGGAAGAACAGGAGGAATGAATATGTACGCAGTAATTAAGACAGGCGGCAAGCAGTACAAGGTTTCTGTTGATGACGAGATTTTCGTTGAGAAGCTTGAAGGTGAGGCTGGCAGCCAGGTTACTTTCGAAGATGTACTTGCAGTATCCGATGACAACGGTATCGTAGCTGGTGATGTTAAGGCTACAGTTACCGGTGAGATCGTAAAGCAGGGCAGAAACAAGAAGGTTATCGTCTCTAAGTACAAGGCTAAGAAGGGCTACAGAAGAAAGAACGGCCACAGACAGCCTTACACACGTGTACTTATCAAGGCTATCAACGCGTAAGTCAGGGGCTTTTTAGCTTATGATTTCCGTTATCGTCAACAGGGAAGGTAATCTGATCCGTGCAATCTATGCGAACGGACATGCAGGTTACGATGATCCCGGCAGAGATATCATCTGCAGCGCAGTATCAACACTTCTTTTTACTGCAGCAAGTGCCTTGGAAGATATTTGCGGTTACGACAGCGAAGAGTTCTTCCGCATCAGCAATGAAGGCACAGAAGATGTCAATCTCAGGATAACGGTTCCCGGTACGGGAGACGATGAGACTAAGAACAGGGCTCAGGTAATAATGAGAACTTGCGAACTGGGTCTTATCGGGATAGCAAGAGATTATAACGACAGTAAGAAAAAGTACGTAGAGATAATTAATTCAAGAACACCGGAGGTGTAATTATGATTAAGTTTAATTTACAGCTCTTCGCACATAAGAAGGGAATGGGTTCCACCAAGAACGGCCGTGAGTCCCAGTCCAAGAGATTAGGAGCGAAGA
>JAILHX010000110.1 GCA_024695565.1 Saccharofermentans sp.
GCAGGCTATCAATTCACCTCTCCTCGACACAACGATCGACGGAGCTACAGGTGTTATCCTTAACTTCACAGGCGGAAGAGGAATGCGTCTTTCCGAGATCGATGCAGCTTCATCCATCGTCCGTCAGGCAGCTGCTCCCGAGGCAGAGATCATCGTTGGTGCCGTTGTTGACGACTCACTCGAAGATGAGCTCATGATCACAGTTATCGCATCCGGTTTTGATAACACGATCAATGCTTCTGCAGGACACAGAGCAAGCACTTCCGTTCTCTCAAGAGAGAATCCTACGATAATCACATCAAGACAGCCTGTTGCTCCTCAGCCGAGAACAGACTACACACCCAGACAGGCTGAACCTGCACCCGTTCCGGTACAGAGAGCACAGCCCGGCTTCAGATTTGGTGATGATTCAGTTAACCAGCCCGCACCCGCACCGGCACCCGCTCCGGTTCAGCAGTCAGCTCCTCAGCCGGTTCCTGTACAGCAGGTACCCGTACAGCAGGTACCCGTTCAGCAGGCACCTGTACAGCAGGCTCCTGTTCAGCAGCCCGTACAGATGGGCGGCAGACCGCAGGCTAATGTAGCTCCTCAGGCTGACGAGAAGGCACAGAAGTCCGCTAAGCCTTGGTTCATGTTCGGTAAGGACGGACAGTAATTAGGGAGTAAGAATCGTGATCTGTCCCAAATGCGGCGAGAACGATGACAAGGTCCTTGATTCAAGACCGACCGAAGATGGCTTTGCCGTAAGACGCAGACGTGTTTGTCTCGTTTGCGGAGCAAGGTTCTCAACCATAGAGAAGATCGAAGGCTTGAAGCCGATGGTCGTCAAGAAGGATGGCTCTAAGCAGTTATACGATTCGGAGAAGATAATGAGAAGTCTGGACGTAGCCTGCCAGAAGCGCGGAGTATCTCAACAGGTCAAAGAGAATATCTGTTCAGATATCACTCATCTGGTTGACGAGAGGTTTAACAAAGAGATAACCTCGTCAGAGATAGGCGAGTTTATTATGCAGAAGCTTAAGGATATAGATCGTGTATCTTATGTCCGCTTCGCATCGGTATATAAGAACTTCACTGATCTGGATTCTTATACTGCCGAGATCAACAATTTCGACGTTGGAAGCATGACTTCTATCGAAGAATGAAGGCTATGTAACATTGTTACACAGGACGGAAACCTAAGAAGTTATTGGACAGGGGTGATCAAATGGCTGCTAATAAGGTTTTGCTCGTAGACGACGATCAGGGCATCATTGAAGTACTTAAGCTTTACTTTGAGAAAGAGGGATATCAGGTATCCGCATGCATGCAGGGCGACAAGGCTCTGGGTGCATTCCAGGCATTCGGACCCGATATTGTGATCCTTGACCTCATGCTTCCCGGAATGGACGGTAATGATATCTGCCGTGAGATCAGAAAGACATCCGATTGTCCGATCATCATGCTCACAGCAAGAACAGATACATTGGATAAGATCGTCGGCCTCGAATTAGGTGCCGATGACTACATCCCGAAGCCGTTTGAGCCTAAGGAAGTCCTGGCCAGAGTCAAGGCAGTTTTAAGACGTACAGATAAGAGAGACAATGCAGCAGCTTCTAGCGAGAGTAAGGATGTTGCTACTGATGTTATTACATATCCCGGCTTTTCAGTTGATAAGATCCGTTACGTTGTAAGCGTAGACGGCAACGAGATCTATATGCCGCCCAAGGAACTCGAACTTCTGTTCTTCCTTGCTTCTAATCCCAACAGAGTATTTACCAGAGAGCAGCTCCTGGAGAACGTCTGGGGTTATGATTTTTACGGAGAGTCCCGTACGGTTGACGTTCACATCAAGCGTATCAGAGAGAAGATCGAGAATCCCGACAGGGAGCAGAATTGGAGCATAAAGACCGTCTGGAGCAAGGGTTATAAATTCGAGACGAGGTAAGCTTTATGGCGTCGAGGTCCGACGGCAAACAAGTCTCGGCGGGCTTTGCCGTTTTCCTGATTTCATTTCTCGTACTTGCGACTTTGATTGTTTTTGCAGTCTTGTTGTTCCTTTCCTATGAGAATATGTACAACAACCTTATCCTTAAGGTTGAACACGGCACGCAGTCTGCAGCCAGCGACCTGGCTTCGGATGTTAATTCATTGATCTCACTCCAGTCTGAACCGTTCGAATATACTCTTAACGATGACGGTTCAGATAACTTCAAGAATTCCAGGATCATCGATAAGTTTGTAAATTCACAGACTTACCGTTCCAATGGCTCCGTTTATATCACTGACAGCAATGGCAGGATCTTCTGCCGTAATTCAGTTGCGCTTGAGATTGGAGACAATCTCCAGACTACAGATGAAGCACCTTTGTCTATCGTTCAGCCTGATGTGTTAGAACTTTTAGAGAGGGCAGAATCGGTGGGTTTTGCGAGAACAAGCTCGCACAATACCGGCAGGATCATCTCGGTAAGCTGTGTCAGGATCACAGGAACACCTTATTTTGTCATTGTCAGCAACAGCGAAGGCACGACGGATACGAAGACCGAATACATCAACGTTATCTTTGTCCCTGCCTTGATCGCGATGATCATAGCAATCATCCTTTATGCCGTATTCGTATACTTCAGCCTTATGCCTGTCAAAGATATCTCGCAGGTCATTGCCAAGGTTTCTGAGGGCGATTATTCAGTGCGTGTAAACCCCAAGTATTCTGATCCAAGTGACTTTACTACACTGTCTGTCTCCTCTGAGTTTACCGAGATGGGACGCACGGTTAATAAGATGATAGAATCTCTTGAGAACCAGGAGCATGACAGAGAGATGTTTATCTCTTCGATCGCACACGATATCAGAACTCCTCTTACATCAATCAACGGCTTCGTAACCGCAATGCTCGACGGCACGATCCCGGAAGACAAGCAGTCGCACTATCTAGAGCTCATCAAGCAGCAGACTGACAGGATCAGAACGCTGGTAACACAGATGACAGAGGCTTCTTCACTGTCGCATCCCGATCCTGAGATGATGGAAGAATTCAATATCAACGACATGATCAACGATATCGTCGATAACCTCGAAGCACAGCTTACTGATAAGCAGATCAGGATCATCAAGTCGCTGGATCCCGGTCCGGGAATCATGGTATATGGCGAGGCCCAGCAGCTCTGCAGAGTAATCATCAACATCATCACGAATGCTATTAAGTTCACACCGCAGAACGGTGAGATAAAGATATCAACGGAATCAAATCCGAAGCAGCGTAAAGTAGTAATCTCTGTCGAAGATTCCGGTGCAGGCGTTGAAGAATCAAAGAGACAGAGGATCTTCGAGAGTTTCTATCAGGCAGATCCTTCGAGAAAAGCAGAAGGATTCGGTCTTGGTCTTTATATCTGCAAACAGATCCTTGCCGGTCACGGACAGACTATTATCTGTGATGAAGGCAGAGAATTGGGCGGCGCTAAATTCGTATTCTCGTTCCCTTATCCGCCTGAGAAGCAGGAGTGACAGGATTTGGCAGCAAGAAACAGCAAGGGTAAGGCTCTCGCCTTAAAGACATACGATGCTTTGTCAAGAGAATTTCCGGACAGTCAATGCTCTCTTGAGACAGATTGTCCTGAAAACTTAGCTATCCGGGGCATATTGTCCGCTCAATGTACCGACAAAAGGGTTAATATTACTGCAAGAGAACTTTTCGAGAAGTTCCCTGATATGGATGCAATTGCAAAACAGGATCCTGAAGTTATCGCAGCGGTCATCAAGCCCTGCGGTCTTACGAAGTCGAAAACCAGGTCTGTCATTGCTTTTGCGAAGAAGATGACTGAAGAATGGGATAATGTCGTTCCTAACGATGTTGATCTCCTGATGGAAGTTCCGGGTATTGGCAGGAAGATCGCGAACCTCATAGTAGGCGAGGTCTATGGAACGCCGGCAGTCGTCGTTGACACGCACTGTAAGCGCGTAATGAAGAGAATAGGAATAACGGAGAGTACTGACCCGGCTAAGGTTGAGAAGGACATAATGAACGTATTTCCTGAAGACATGTGGATAAGGATCGGACATCTGTCAGTAGATCTCGGCAGATCCTACTGCACTGCCCAGTCACCCAAGTGTGACAGTTGTCCTCTGGCATCTTTTTGTGCGGGGAGGATCTGATCATGGCCCAGGTTCATCTGTCCAATCCCGTGACCGATCTTTATGGAATCGGTCCTGCCGCTGAAGAGCGTCTGGCAAAGCTCGATATCTACACGATCTACGATCTGATCGCATTCATTCCCTGGCGTTATGATGACTGGTCTGACATGGGAACGATCGCATCGTTTGATATGACCGACCGTCTCGGCTCTGACGTCGGATATGATCTATCTTTCAGAGGAACCATATCAACCAATCCGTCTGTCAATATCACGAACAGGAAGAAGCCGCTGAGCTTCTTTGTAAGTGACGGTACGGGAAGGATCAAGCTTACGTTTTTTAATTCCCCGTATCTGGCAGGCAAGTTCGCACTTGGTGACGAGTGTTTTATACACGGCACAGTTTCTTTGTTCAACGGCCAGATGCAGATGGTGAATCCTTATATCGAGAAGGCAGAGAAGATCGAAGACAATGCACTCGTCAGACCTGTTTATCACTTAACAGCAGGGATCACTTCAAACAATATATCCAAGTGGGTCAGGACTGCTTTGAAGCTTTGCGGTCATGAACTTATGTCATGCATTCCGAAGAGCATTGCAGAGCAAAAAGGATTTGTGTCACCGCTTGAAGCATATGAGAAGGCGCACTTCCCGGGCTCGTTAGAAGAGGCGAGAAGAGCCAGAGAACAGTTAGCATATGAAGAACTGATACTGTTAGGTATCGGCATGAAGCTCTACAGCTCAGGTCACGGTATCAAGGAAGTTGCAGAACAGGTAATTCCTTCAAATCCCGGCGGCATAGACCGTGAGTCTGCCATGAAATGGAGTCAGATCAAGGGCAATCTCGGATTTACTCTGACAGACGATCAGGCATCAGCTTTCCGCGACGTGCAGACCGACCTCATGTCCACAGTCCCGATGAACAGACTGATACAGGGTGATGTAGGTTCAGGTAAGACCATGGTAGCGGCTCTGTCGATGATAATAACAGCGATCATGGGCAAGCAGGCCGTTCTGCTGGCACCGACATCAGTCCTTGCTTCGCAGCACTATAGGACGATCTCCAGGCTTATGGCCGGCAGCGGTATGGAACCGGTACTCCTGCTTGGCAAGACCAGGCCTTCGGAGAAGCAGGAGATCAAGGCGAAGATCGCTGACGGAAGCGCGAAGGTAATCATCGGTACGCATGCGCTCCTTACTGACGATATCAGTTATAAGGATCTGGCTCTTGTTATCGCAGACGAGCAACACCGCTTTGGCGTTAAGCAAAGAGAGAAACTGCTGTTTAAGGACACAGCCAGGGACGGCACCGTTAAGAGCGTGCATAACCTCATCATGACTGCTACTCCGATCCCGAGAACGCTTGCCATGGTCATCTATGGTGATATGGCGACTTCGGTCATCAGACAGAAACCTCTTGGCAGGCAGGAGATAACTACATGGTTCGTTAATTCCAAGAAGAGCAAAGCCATAGAGGAGATGATGGCCGTCAAGCTTGCGGCAGGCGAGCAGGTCTATATCGTTTGCGCGAAGATCGATAAGGATGAGACGGAATCGGGAATTGACAATATGGTCGGCGAGCCTGTTGACGGAGACGAATCCGTAACCAGTGTTTTCGAGATGAAGAAAACAGTTGATTCAATGAGCAATCTGTCACAGTATCAGAGTGCAGTTCTTTACGGCTCCATGAAGGAGAAGGAAAAGCTCGAGACGATGGAAAGATTCATCGCAGGCGATATAAAGATACTTATATCGACTACGGTCATTGAAGTCGGCGTAGATAACCCGAATGCAAATGTCATGATCATTATGGATGCAGACAGATTCGGTCTGTCCACGCTTCACCAGTTAAGAGGACGTATCGGCAGAGGCGACAAGAAGTCATTCTGCCTCCTTGTATCTGAATCAAGGTCTGAGATCGCTCTTCAGAGAATGAAGATGATGTGCGAATCTTCAGACGGATTCACTCTGGCAGAAAAGGATCTCGAATTAAGAGGCCCCGGAGACTTTTACGGCACAAGGCAGCATGGTATCCCTACACTTCGTGCAGCAAACCTATATACTGATATGAAGATCGCGAATGAAGCGACCGAAGCGGTCAATAAGATAATAGAAGAGGGCGGGGAAGAAGCAGAGCGTCTGAACGATGCGATCAGGAAGATGTTCGAGTTGAGATTCGCCAGGAAGATGGAGCAGATCTGATGCCCAGAGTAGTTACGGGAAGATTCAGAGGCGCGGTATTGCAGGCGCCGGAAGGTGACAGGACAAGACCTACGACCGACAAGGTCAAGGAGGCTTTGTTCTCGATAATCCAGGCATATGTACCGGATTCCGAATTTTTAGACCTCTATGCAGGTTCGGGCCAGATAGGGATCGAGGCCCTGAGCCGTGGTGCCAGGAGGGCAACGCTCGTTGATAAGAGCGGACAGGCCGCAGGCATCATCTCCAGGAACATCAGCAAGGTCAGGCTTGAGGGTTCGGATGAGATTAGGTTCTATAAAAAGAACGTCAGCCAGGTGCTTGAGTTCCTCGGGCAGGCAGGCGAGAAATTTGATATTATATTCATGGATCCGCCCTATAAAGACGCGGCTTTGAGGCTTGAAGAAGAGACAAAGCTCATCAGAGAATACGATCTCCTTGCCGAAGACGGAATGCTCATAGTAGAGCACGACAAAGACTTCGAACCGGCTGAAGAACTCAACGGTTTGAAGCGTGTTCGTTCTTGTAGTTACGGGATTACAGTGATAACATTTTTTAAGGATTATAAATAGGAGGATGACGGTTTGAAGGTAATGCTCTTCCCGGGGACGTTCGATCCCTTCACAAGAGGCCACAGAGACATCGCCAGAAGAGCCAGTAAGCTCTGTGATAAGCTTGTCATCGCTGTCATGGAGAATGCAGCCAAGACTCCTATGTTTACTCCTGAAGAGAGAGTTGAGCTTATCAAGCTCTCATTGAAGAACGATGATCTGGACAATGTCGAAGTAATGGCATGGGGCGGACTTCTGGTTGACCTCTATCAGCAGCTCGGATGCTGCGCTTCCGTAAGGGGGATCAGATCAGAGTCAGACTTCAGATATGAATCTGAGCACGCGCTTGCCAACCGTCTGCTTTTCGCAGGCTATGACGCCGTACTCCTGCCCTGCAGGGACGATCTGTCGCTTATCAGTTCTTCGATGGTCAAGGAAGTAGGATCATATGGCGGAGACATCTCGAAGATGGTTCCGGCCGAGATTATAGATTTGGTTAAGGAAAAACTTTTGAAAGGAAGGAATTAATAATGGAGAACAGCAATTTTAATCAGGGAGGACAGCGTTACGACGCTATTAAGCATATCGACTATCTTATCGATATGGTCAAGGATGCATCCAGCGTTCCTTTCTCGGATAAGTGCTCTATTGAGAGAACAGAGACTATCAATTCACTCCAGATCCTTAAGAATAATCTTCCTGCTGCCGTAGCACAGTCCAACGATATCGTTGCAAGAGCTCAGGATATAATCAGCACAGCAAGAGAGAAGAACAAGAAGATCATCGATGATGCTAACCGCATGTATGCCATGAAGGTCAATGATCACGAGATCACAAGAGGTGCCAGGGAAGAGGCAGCCCAGATCATTGCAAATGCTGAAGCTCAGGCAGAAGAACTCAGAAGAAATGCTCACATCTATGTTAAGTCTTTGCTTGAGAATGTAAGCGATACTCTTTCTGATAATATGGCCAAGATCCAGACAAATCTTACTGAGATCAACACAACCCTTGATGAGACCGAGTGACGATCGAAGGGTCAGTTTTAAGAACAGTATTATGTAGGAAACAACGGCCGCGTTTGATTACCGCGGCCGCTTTTTTATAGGAGGTAACCTTCCATGATCCTTGGTATTGAGATCCGGAACTTCGATGTTTTTGACAAGGATAAAGCAGGAATCCTGATAGACGATTATCTGTCAGATAATGGAAGCGGAACACATAACAGTCTCCGCGGCCTCAATGCTTTCATAGGCCGTAACAGCACGGGCAAGACCTCTTTTATGGGATGCATGGCTTTCCTCAAAGATACGATCACCCAGGGCTGCGCTGTTGCTTCCATCAGTTATGGCAGACCCGGTTTTGCAAACATGACTCCGGATATTACGACTCCTTCAGTATTCAGAGTCTTCTTCAAGCTTGAAGATAAAAAGACCGGCAAGCCGAAGTTTATTCAATATGAATTAGCCATAGTCACCAGCCGTTTTAAGAGCCCCGTGATCGACAGCGAGAAGATCATCCTCGTGTCTTCAGATGAGGAAGGCAAAAAGCCTGTCACGATCCTGGATATGAAGAACGGAAAGGGCATATTGAGCAAGATCAACGGTGAATCCGTAGACTCGACTATCGGTATAGAAGATGAACACCTCACAGCATTAAGCCTCTACGGCAAGATCACGGGATACAGGGATTTTGTTCTTCTCTATAACGAGATCTCACACTGGTTCTTCTGCAGCTTCTCTTCCGAAGAACAGAGTTCTTATTACTACGAAGGCGGCGCTCCGGGCGGACACAAACACCTTAACAGCACCGGATCAAATGTCGGCAATGTTCTCGAATACATCAGGATGAAGGACGAGGAAGAATACGAGCGCGTTATCAGTGAGATCCAGGATAAGATCCCCACGATGAAGCGCAAAAAGAATCTTCCCCAGGCACTTAAGGAGAGCCCGAATAAACTCTTTTTATACCTGCTCCTTCTCCGCGATCAGAACCCCCGTTCAACGATATTCATCGAGACACCTGATAAGGATCTCTACCACGATATGGTAGATGTCCTAAGTGACGAGATGCGCGAATACACTATGAAGAACCACTACTGCCAGATAATGTTCTCGACACACAATCCGTACATCATCGAGACATTGTCTCCTAAGGAGATATGGATCTTCGAGAGGTCATTCGAGAAGGATGAAGGCGACGTAAGCATCCGCTGCGCAGGTGAAGATCCGCTCGTAATGGAACTGTTCCGCCAGGGTATCGGAATGGGTGCCATCTGGTACGGCGGACACCTTGATACTAAACCGGAAGACGACTGATAAAGGCGATCTATTATGCTGATAGAAATACTCTCAGAAGATAAATCCGGAGCAGTCGTCGTTGAACGGCTCACGGAACGTATAACAGAGAATGAAGGACTTGATGTTGAGGTCAATGTTCATCCTCACAGAGGCTGTGGAAGCCTGCCCAAGGACATGACGGCCAAGCCGCCTAAGTTCGCGAGCTCATTGCTGGATCTCCTTCCTTCAGAACTTCGTGCCTATAACAAGGTTTATGCAGGCCAGGACCTTATACTCATCATCGCAATGGATTCAGATGACAAAGACCCGCAGGCATTGAGGCAGGAGATATACAGCTGTGCCTCAAAGTTTGCTCCTGATATCAGAAGCGTTGTAGGTATCAGTACCGAAGAAATCGAAGCATGGATGCTCGGCGACAAGAGTGCAATCATTGATGCTTTCCCCGACTGCAACATGGAGATACTTAATTCTTACGAACAGGATTCCGTCTGCGGTACGTGGGAGATATTATGCCGCGCTATCAGCGAGAATGCAGAAGAACTTATTGACATAGGTTATCCTGCCATCGGCCACTACAAGGCTTTATGGGCTGAGACCATATCCAGATACATGCTTCCGCAGAAGAATGTATCTCCGAGTTTCAACACATTCAAGATGGCTCTGATCACAGCCCTCAAGAATCCGGTTCCGATCTACCGCAGGCGTGAGTTCTGATGGCAAGGCACATCTACGTACATAATCCGTTCTGCGCGCGCAAATGTCCATATTGTGATTTCTATTCGATAACGGATAACTCCTGCATTGAAGAGTTCTATAAAGCGGCAATAAGAGAAGCAGAATTATTGGGTATAGTTATCGAAAATGATCTTGCCACAAATCCTCTGACGGATATCGACAACAAAGATACGGTTTACTTCGGAGGCGGCACACCGTCACTTCCGGACGGCAGGTTAATATGTTCACTCCTTGAGGCCGTCAGGAAGGCCTTCAGCATCGCTTCTGACGCAGAGATAACGATAGAGGTCAATCCGTCATCTGTAACAGCGAAGAAGCTTACAGAGTACCGCCAGGCGGGTTTTAACCGCATATCCCTGGGCGCGCAGTCATTAGATGATGACGTTCTTAAGACTCTTGGCAGACTTCACGATTCAAAAGGCGCTCTTGATGCTATAGCGAAGATAAAAGGGGCAGGGTTTACCAACATATCTGCAGACCTTATTACAGGCGTTCCCGGCGAGACATTGGAAGGCATAAAAAAAGACATTAAGACGTTTTTTGATCTCGGCATAAAACACATCAGCACGTATTCCCTGATGCTTGAAGAAGGTACTGCTTTCTATAACCAATACAGTAAGACGATCGAAGACTATATCTCTCCTGATACTGAACGTGAGATGTACCACGGGACGCGCGAATATCTGGCCGGTCTGGGATATGAGACATATGAGATCTCAAATAGCAGCCTGCCCGGCTATAAGAGCATTCACAACAGGGCTTACTGGAACCAGTGTGAGTACTTTGCAATCGGTGCGGGATCCCACGGGTTTATCGGTGATGTCAGATACGGTCACAGAGACGATGTGAGCGCTTACATAGAGGAAATGAAGAAGATCACGCCTGAAGATTACAAAGCGTTCCTAAGCGGCAATAAGAGCAGCCTGGGGTCGCTTTATGTCGAAGAAGTAATGAACAGGGAAGATAAGATGCGTGAGGTCGCATTCTTAAGACTAAGGACCACTGAAGGCATACTTCTTGATGAGTTCTGTAAAGTCTTCGGTCTTGAGTTTGAAGATGTTTTCGCGCAGGCCGTAAAAAGCAATATCGAAAAGGGTTTACTGGAGCGCAAAGAAAGAACGCTCCGGTTAACCCGGAGCGGTCTGGATCTTGCTAATGTTGTAATCGAAGATTTCCTTTAAAGATTAGCCTTTGCAGCTGCTTCCTGCGCTTCCCTGTACTTGGCTTCGTCAGCCTTTCTGATCGCCGTGCGCATGATCTTGCCGCTTGTAGTCTTGGGAAGCTCATCAACGAACTCGATAACTCTCGGATACTTGTAAGGCGCTGTTGCGTTCTTAACGTGATTCTGGAGTTCTTTGACGAGCTCGGGTGAAGCCTTCTCCTTGTAAGCTTTTGTGAGTACGATAGTAGCCTTAACTACCTGGCCTCTCATAGGATCAGGAACTGCCGTAACTGCGCACTCGAGGACTGCATCGTGTGTCATGAGGGCGCTCTCTACTTCGAAGGGTCCGATACGGTAACCGGAGCACTTGATAACGTCGTCGTTTCTTCCTACGAACCAGATATAACCTTCAGGATCTCTCCATGCGGTATCACCGGTGCTGTAGTCTGCACCCGGCCACTGATCAGCCATTGCTTCAGGGTTCTTATAGTATTCACGGAAGAGTCCGATAGGCTTAGCAGATGCGTTCTTGATAACGATATTTCCTACGATACCGTCTTCTACCGGAACACCGTTGTCGTCAACGAGCTGAATGTCGTAGATAGGTGTGGGCATACCTGTTGAACCGGGCTTTACATCAATCCATGGGAAGTTTGCGAAAAGAACGCTTCCTTCTGTCTGGCCGAATCCTTCGCGGATCTCAAGGCCGGTATATTTCTGCCACTTGTAGAATACTTCAGGATTCAAAGGCTCGCCTGCCATGGAGCAGTGCTTGATAGAAGAGAAGTCATACTTAGTGAGATCTTCCTGGATCAGGTATCTGTAGATTGTGGAAGGTCCGCAGAAAGAATTGAGCTTCAATTTCTCCATGATCTCGAGCATTCTTGCTGCCTTGAACTTCTGCGTATCGTAAGTAACGTTAACTGCGCCGCAGATCCACTGTCCGTAGATCTTACCCCATGCAAACTTTGCCCAGCCGGAGTCAGCCTGTGTAAGATGTCTGCATCCGTCGTAAACCTGCTGCCAGTACTTGGCTGTTACGATGTGGCCCAAAGGCAGTGTGTAATCGTGCAGGATCATCTTAGGCTCACCTGTCGTGCCGGATGAGAAGTAGATCAGCATCGGATCGTATGCATGCGTAGCCTCGTCACCTGTGGGACGCTCGAAAACAGGTGATGCATTATCGATATCATCTGTCAGAGATCTCCAGCCTTCAGGTGCCTCGCCGATAACGCTGCAGTACTGAACTGTCTTGCAGTCGGGGCGTGCTTTGTTAACGTGCTCAATGATCTGCGGGTCGTCAGCACAGACGATCATCTTAACGTCTGCTGCATTGCAGCGGTATACGATGTCGTGATAAAGGAGCTGGAACGTTGCAGGGATTACCAGAGCGCCAAGCTTGTGAAGACCGACCATCGTAAACCATACTTCAGGACGCTGACGGAGCATCATGAGGACTCTGTCGCCCTTCTTGATTCCTAAGTTCTTGAACATGTTTGCAACGCGGTTGCTCTTCTCGCTGATATCCTTAAATGTGAAATGCTTTTCGTTGCCGTCGTCATCACACCAGATAAGTGCTTCCTGATCAGGAACCTCCTTGGCATATACGTCAACAACATCAAAACCGAAGTTAAAATCCTCCGGAACATTTATCTTGAAATTCTGTTTAAAATCCTCGTAACTGTCAAAATCAATTCTGTTTACAAATCTGTTTAATAAATCCATGGGTATTCATTCCTTTTCTACTTCAATTATTTTTGCCTTGGGGTAGAACTGCTAAATCACTCGTTGATAATCGTGAGGAACTTAGCAGTCTCCGTCACGGCGCGCTGTCCGTGAGGCTTCTCAGGATTGAAGTAAATGGAATCTCCTGCCTCTAAAGTAAATTCTCTGTCGCCTACGATTACCTTGATCGCGCCTTCGATGACATAGTTGAACTCCTGGCCGCCGTGACGGACAAGCTCAGCTGTCTCGGACTTAGAGAGGGTAACGATCATAGGATCCATCTGTCTGTTCTTGTAGTTGAAAGCAAGTGCGCTGAAGGAATAGCCGGGATAACGCTCGACCTTGATTCCGTTTCCGCCTCTAACCACTGTGTAATCATCCATTCTCGGAACGTCACCTGTCATAAGGACAGTCGGATCGACCTTGAAAACGCTTGCCACCTTGTAAAGAAGGCTGATCGGGATCTCCTTCTCGCCGTTCTCATATGCTAAATACTCTTCCGTGCTCACGCCGATCTGCTGTGCCACTTCTTCGGCT
>JAILHX010000016.1 GCA_024695565.1 Saccharofermentans sp.
CGTAGTAGATAAGTACTTCACAGGCATCGTAAGCCGCGTAGGCGGAATCGGACTGGAAGAAATCTCTGAAGGAATACTTTTCAGACATGACAAAGCTTTCGATCCGATGGGTCTTGAGACAGAGACAACATTAGACAGCACTGGCTTCCATAACTTGAGAAGCGGTGATGACAAGGAAGACCACCTCTACAATCCCAAGACAATCGTTGCCCTGCAGAAGGCAGTACGCGAAGGTTCTTATGAACTCTTCAAGGAATATACGGCAATCGTAGATAACGAGAAGCCTCATACATTAAGAGGTCTGCTGGCGTTCAAGGAGACAGGCAAGTCAATCCCGCTCGATGAGGTTGAACCCGCAAGTGAGATCGTTAAGAGATTTAAGACAGGTGCTATGTCTTACGGTTCAATCTCCAAGGAAGCTCACGAGTGCATGGCGATTGCAATGAACCGTCTGGGCGGCAAGTCCAATACAGGTGAGGGCGGTGAGTCACCCGAGAGATTCGGAACAGAGAAGAACTCCAAGATCAAGCAGGTTGCATCAGGCAGATTCGGCGTTACAAGCGAGTACCTGAACAGCGCTGAAGAGATCCAGATCAAGATGGCACAGGGTGCTAAGCCCGGTGAAGGCGGGCACCTCCCCGGAAAGAAAGTCTATCCCTGGATCGCTGAGAGAAGATATTCAACACCTGGTGTTGCATTGATCTCACCTCCGCCTCATCACGATATCTATTCGATCGAAGACCTGGCTCAGCTCATCTACGATCTTAAGAATGCAAACAGAAAAGCAAGGATCTCCGTAAAGCTTGTATCTGAAGCAGGAGTCGGAACGATCGCATGCGGCGTCGCAAAAGCAGGCGCACAGGTAATCCTTATCTCGGGATACGACGGCGGTACAGGAGCTGCTCCGGCAAGCTCGATACACAACGCAGGTCTGCCTTGGGAATTAGGTCTCGCAGAGACTCATCATGCGCTGATCGAGAGCGGCCTTCGCGGAAGAGTCGCAGTTGAAACCGACGGTAAGTTGATGAGCGGAAGAGACGTAGCCATCGCAGCACTCCTTGGTGCAGAAGAATTCGGTTTTGCAACTGCACCGCTGGTATCCATGGGATGCATGATGATGAGAGTCTGCAACAAGGATACATGCCCGTTCGGTATCGCATGCCAGAACGAAGAATTAAGAAAGAGATTTAAGGGTAAGCCCGAGCATGTTATGAACTTCATGCTCTTCATCGCAGAAGAGTTAAGAGAGATCATGGCAGAGCTGGGATTCAGAACAGTGAACGAGATGGTCGGAAGATCCGATCTCTTAAAGGTTAAGGACAAGCAGATAACCAAGAGAGCTGAGATGGTCTCCCTCGCGCAGATTATAGATCCTGAATATGCAGGATCCGAAGTGCGCCATTTCGAGCCCGGCCACGTGTTTGACTTTGAGCTCGAGAAGACGATCGACGAGAGAGTATTCCTCCCTGAACTCGCGAAAGGCCTTAAGAAAGGTTCGATCAAGATCGACGATGTTAAGGTATCGAGTACTGACAGAGCAGTAGGAACGATCTTGGGTTCTGAGATTACTGCAAAGTACGGAACGGATCTTGCCGATGACAGCGTCATCGTTGAGCTCACGGGCGGCGGCGGACAGAGCTTCGGAGCATTTATTCCGAAGGGCCTTACCATTAAACTCACGGGCGATGCAAATGACGGCTTCGGCAAGGGCCTTTCCGGCGGCAAGCTCATCATTAAACCCGATGAGAATTCAGGATTCGACGCATCCAAAAACATCATTGTCGGAAACGTCGCACTCTATGGAGCAACCAGAGGAACAGCTTATGTTTGCGGTATCGCAGGTGAGCGTTTCATGATCAGAAACTCCGGCGCTACAGGCGTATGCGAAGGAACCGGCGATCACGGACTCGAATATATGACAGGCGGAAGAGCTGTCATCCTGGGTGAAGTTGGAAAGAACTTCGCAGCCGGTATGAGCGGCGGAATCGCTTATGTATTAGATGATCATCACACTCTCTATACAAAGATCAATAAAGCTCTTGTAGAGATGAGTGAGATTACTGAAGACGCAGATAAGAATGAGCTCAGACAAATCCTCGAAGGATATGAGCAGGCAACAGGTTCTTCTAAGGCTAAGGCCATACTTCAAGATTTCGACAAGTATGTCTCAAGCTTCAAGAAGATCATACCGACAGATTACCGTCACATGCTGACCTTGATCGCCAAGTACGAAGAGCAAGGCATTGCACATGAGCAGGCGGTATATGAAGCGTTCAAAGAGAGCACTAAAGTCGGCGCTTGATATATCGGGGAGGATCTTATGGGTAAAGCTACAGGTTTTCTGGAATTTGACAGAAGGGATGATTCCTGGGTAAACGAAGAAGAGAGAATCACAAACTTCAATGAATTCCACAATCATTTAAACGAAGAAGAGAGACGCTGCCAGGCATCGAGATGTATGGACTGCGGCGTGCCGATGTGCCAGTCTGCTATATGCCTCAAAGGCATGGTAACAGGATGTCCTTTACATAACGTTATTCCTGAGTGGAATGACGAGATTTACAAAGGTCATTACGAACATGCATTGGCACGACTCTTGAAAACATCTAATTTCCCGGAGTTCACGGGAAGAGTATGCCCTGCACTTTGTGAGAAGGCATGCATTAACGGAATAAATACCGGAGCGGTTACGATCCATGATAACGAGCTCTTCCTTATCGAAAAGGGTTACGAGATGGGTTATATGAAGCCCAGGATCCCTAAGAACAGATCAGGTAAGAAGGTTGCTGTTATCGGAGCAGGTCCTGCTGGATTGGCAGTAGCGGACCAGCTTAATCACAGAGGTCATGAAGTAACAGTTTTCGAGCGTGAAGATCAGATCGGCGGTCTTCTGATGTATGGTATTCCGAATATGAAACTCGATAAGAGCGTAATTGAAAGAAGAAGAAAACTTATGGAAGAGGAAGGCGTTATTTTTAAGACCGGTGTTGATGTCGGAAACGGCGCCTCCTTCGACGAGATAGTAAATGAGTTCGATGCTGTTTCGCTTTGCTGTGGTTCTAAGAAAGCAAGAACGATCAACGCAAAGGGTGCAGACGAATGTAAGGATATGTACCTGGCTGTAGATTTCCTTAAGTCCGCTACAAAGGACCTCCTGAAAGGAAAGGCCGGCAAGTGGACGATAAGTGCCAAAGACAAGAAAGTTGTTGTT
This sequence comes from Saccharofermentans sp., assembly GCA_024695565.1. Next base: position 3,212 of record JAILHX010000016.1, read on the forward strand.
GTCGGAGGCGGTGATACAGGTAACGATTGCGTCGGAACATGTATCAGACAAGGTTGCAAGAGCATCACACAGCTCGAGATGATGGCAAGGCCGCCTAAAGAAAGACAACAGAATAACCCATGGCCGGAGTGGCCGAAGGTTGAGAAGACCGATTACGGTCAACAAGAGGCCATAAAAGTGTTCGGATCAGATCCTCGTATTTACGAGACAACAGTAAAAGAACTCGTAATGCAAAAGGGTAAGC
>JAILHX010000017.1 GCA_024695565.1 Saccharofermentans sp.
GTACGATCCTCTGTCATTCACTTTGGACGGCATCAGATTCAAGGGCACGAGCTTAGGCGACTTCGGGCTTGCCGACGAATCGCAGTACGAAGAAGCCAGATCCAAGTTCAATATCCTGAAGTCCGGCGGATTTACTCTTGCAGGCCGTAAGATCCCTTATTCATACGGGCTTCAGGGCTATTCGCTTGACATAGACATGCCGGTTACCGCGGTCCGCAAGAGCGACGGTTCTGAGACAGAAGCTATGATCCACGTGTCATTCGGATTTACAGATCACGACATGGACAAAGTCCGCTGCAGGACCTACTGCGACGACGAACAAGTGTACCCGGACGATGCAGTCGTTAATGAATTCTCTTTATGTATTGAAGGAGAGAAGTTCATGAGTGCCTACAAGACGCTCTGCTTCGAAGACGCGCTGATCGATATCAGCAGGCAGGTGGCGGAACGTTATTACCTGAAGTGCTGCTTCACGTGCCAGTATTCAGATTACTCGCCCTACGGCTGCGATGATTTCGGCACCATGATGTGCTTTCGCTGCCACAAGGACGAGTGTCTCAAGGTGAACAGCAAGGACGAGTTTTTCGAGCACCTCGAAGGCAAAGACTTCGAGTCGCGCCAGGAGACATATCTGTGCGGTGAATACGAGCCCCGCAGGAAGTGCGAAGGCTACCGAGGATTTGTTGACGGGGTGTGAGCGGCGCACGGGCGGATCTCAGTCCGCAGAACCCAATCCCTTCTCGAATACCTCATCGTAATTCCCCATAAATTGGAACGTGGCGAACCCGGCCGAACGGGCACCCTCGATGTTGACGGCGAGGTCATCGACGAAGAGGCATTCACCGGCATCAAGGCCGTACTCTTCGAGGAACTTCAGATAGATGGCGACGTCGGGCTTGATCATGTGGTAGTTCGCGGAGACGAAGACACCATTGAAGAAGTCGAGCGGGAGGAACTTGGGGAAGTATTCGTAGAACAGGTCGCTCGCGTTGGAGAGGATGTAGATGCCGTAGCCGCTTTGCTTGATGCGCTCGCAGAATTCGCGCGCGCCGTCTAAGGGGGTCATGCAGATGCCCCAGTTGTCGGCACAGTTTCTGAGTGCGTCGTGGTACTGCTCGGGAACGCGGCCTTTTACGAGGTCGAAGCGGTCCTTGTCCTTGATGTCGCCGCGGTCGCCCATCTTCCACTCGGGACCGTTGAAGAGTTCGCGGTCGATGATCTCTTTCTCTTCGGCTGAGGAGCAGAACGTGTTGAGGACGAATTCGGGGTTATAGTCGAGAAGGACATTTCCCATATCGAGCACTATGTTTTTGATCATGTGATTCACCTGTTATCCCAATGATTTTCGGGATAATTATCGTATAAGCATTTTGCCTTGACAATCACTTAATATGGCAAAAATGAATTTGGTGCGCGTGATATAATGTGCATGTCTTCAGGGGGACTCCCGGGGGACACACCGCGGAATACCCCGCGGAACACACCAAAACAGAAAGACCAACTCAAGATATGAATATTCGTAAACTTACAACATGCGCGGTCATCGCATCAATGGCGGCAGCAATGCTGACAGCATGCAAGGGCGGCGCCGAGACTATTGAGACTACGGTTCCCACGACAATGCCCACCGTTACGGAATCGACTGCAGCAACTACCGCAGAGCCCACTCCCATGCCGACATATTCGGCTGATGAATACAGGGCGGCGGGCATCAACGAACTTAATTCCGTGCCGATCCTCATGTATCACAGGATCTACGGCATGACCAACGCGGAGACTTCCTACACGGGCGGCAATGTTGACGCGGATGGTTACAACAGGACTTCCGAGGCGTTCGAGAATGACTTAAGGACCTTCTACGAGCAGGGTTACCGCATGATGAGACTCACTGATTTCGTCGACGGTTATATTGATGTTCCGTTCGGATACAGCCCCCTGATCCTCACGTTTGATGACGGCATCAGAGACGTTGTGCTCGAAGGATGGAACGATGACGGAACGCCGAAGTTCGATCCTACATGTGCGATCGGAATACTGGAGAAGATCAAGGAAGAGTTCCCGGATTACAACGTCACGGCGACTTTCTTCGTTAACGCCACGCTTTTCGGGAACAGCGAAGAGGACGACCACAAGGTGATGAAGTGGATGGTCGACAACGGTTATGATATCGGCAATCACACGCGCGACCACGTTAAGCTCGGCGACTGCAGTCCTGACGAGATTGAGAAGCAGGTCGGCGCGGTCTATAAGCTGCTCGAAGAGATCATTCCGGGACAGTATGTAAACATCATCGCGCTCCCGTTCGGATCTCCCGAATCAATTAACGACCAGGATGCCGAGTATGCGAAAATCTTCTCCGGCACATACGACGGTTTCTCGTACACGACAAAGGCGACGCTCCTTTGCGCGTGGACGAGATCTTATTCGCCGTTTGTAAGAGATTACGACTACACGAGGATCAGAAGGATCCGCGCCTACGATAACAACGGCGAAGACTGGGACATCCAGATGAACTTCGATCAGCTCAATAACGGCAAGAGATATATCTCCGACGGCAATCCCGACACGATCGTTTATCCTGCCGAGGATAACGCGAGCGGAGAGTGGCTCAAGAACACGTTCGACCATCAGGTAATAGAGTACTGACCGAAGATGAATCTGATCGAGATCAAGGACATCAATGCTCCCGAGCTGGACATATTCTCCAGGATCACCGAGCCGCAGCTCAGGACTTATTTTGAGCCTGAGATAGGCATATTCCTGGCCGAGACAGGCAACGTTATCCTGCGTGCATTAGAGGCAGGATACGAGCCCCTCACGATGCTTGTTGAGACCGGAAGGCTCGAGGCTGAGGCAGGTCCTGTTTTCGACTGCATCGAAAAGCTCTGGGGCAAAGAGAAGAGAGATTCCATTCCGGTTTACATTGCCGGCCACGATGTCGTTACGCAGATAACAGGCTACAACCTGGTCCGCGGCCTGTGGATGTCTCTAAGGAGAAAGCCCGAGATGCCGCTTGAAGAGTTCTTTAAGGACAAGCGCCGCATCACGGTTCTCATGGATGTCGTTAACCCCACGAATGTCGGGGCTATAATAAGGTCTGCCGCAGCGCTCGGCATGGATGGCGCACTGCTCACGCACGCATCCGTAGATCCGCTCACGAGGCGCGCTGCGAGAGTCAGCATGGGAACGTGTTTCCAGATCCCGTGGACGAAGGCATCGCCCGAAGAATCCGAAGGGATTAACCTCATCAACATACTGCATTCGCACGGATTTAAGACCGTTGCGATGGCGCTTACGGAAGATTCGACGAGCGTCGATAACGAAGAGATCAGGGCAAATGACAAGCTCGCCGTCTTCATGGGTTCGGAGGGTCCCGGCCTTCCAAAAGAAGTCATCGCGGCAAGCGATTACCGCGTCATGATCCCCATGTACCACGGCGTCGATTCGCTCAACGTGGCAGCTGCGAGCGCGATAAGTTTCTGGGAACTGATGAAGTGATCAGCCTTTCTGTTTTCCGCCGATTCCCCAGTTCTCGAGCGGCGGTTCACTTATCAATACGAAAACATCACCGGGGTCTATCGACAGACTCTTATTGAGCTTATCTGCTATCGATTCGATGAGCGCGCTTTTCTGCGCCTTCGTTCTGCCGGGGAAGAGGCTTATCTCAATGATCATGAAGCTGTCAGATTTGAACGGGGGCTTCTCGAAGTCTTCAGGTTCAAATTCGGCTATCCGCTGGAATCTGTCCCAGTTTTCGATGCTGATGGAATCTAGAAGAGCGCTGTGAACGCAGTCCAGAACGGTTTTCTTATATTCAGGGGTCTGACCCTTTAGCATATTTATCTTAACTACAGGCATCGTTTTCCTTCCCGTGACGCACACTTATTTCTTTTGGAGGTTTAAATCAGTATACTTCAATTAATTCGATTTCAATGCGGGTGCGGGGAATAAAGAGCTGCAAATAAAAGAAGCAAGCCTTGCTAGCTTGCTTCTTCTAATTCATACGTTTCTTCTTTTTTCTCCACCACGGATTTCCCCATCCATTTCTTCTTGTACCAGTAGTACATGACGATGAGGCCGCGGATGCATTCGTCTGTTGCGGTTCCTGCGTAGATCCCGGCAATGCCGACACCCAATACGACGCCGACCGTATAACCCATCGAAAGACCCAGGCCCCAGTTGCAGAGGATTCCCATAATGAGCGGGAACACATATGCGCCTGCCGCCTTGAGGCTCGAGACGAATGTCATGTTAAGGCATCTGCCTATCTCAACGAAGATATCGACGATCATGATCATCTGCCCCAATGCGATTATGTTCTCGTTCTCGGTAAAGAACTGCAGCGTGTATCTGCAGAGAACTGCGTTTATAGATGCCAGTGCGATCGTGATAGGCAGCGAGGTGCGCAGGGTCTTAAATACGCGCTTATAAGCTTCTTCATTCTTGCCCGCGCCGACTAAGTGGCCCGTAATTATCTGCGTTGACATCGCGCACGCATTCGAGAATATCATCGCGAACGAGATAAGCGCGTTGCAGTAAGATCTCGCATTCGTAGCGTCCTCTCCCATTGCGTTTACGAATGAGAGGAGCGTTGTCTGATAGAGATTGTATGTCAGGTTCTCTCCTGCCGTCGGAAGACCGATCTTGACCATCTTACCCAGAAGCTTATAGGGGAACGGCCTTAAGTAACGGAGCGACATCTTACCGATCTTCACAACGTAGAAGAACACGATAACTCCGACTACCGCGATGCCTCTTGCGACGACCGTAGAGATCGCAACGCCTGCAACTCCCATGTTGAGGGATGCGAGAGGTCCATACAAGAATAAGTAGTTGCCGATGATGTTGATAACATTGATACCGAGTGTTATCCACATGCCGATCTTCGGGTAACCGTTACACCTTAAGATCTGGAGCATGACCATATAGACCGACATGAGGAATCCGCCGCCGCCGACGATATAGATGTAGATCATGGCATGGGGACGCATCGCGGTGGAAATGTGCAGGAAGTCCATGATCAGCGGATTTGCTGCGCAGAAGCCGGCACTTAAGACGACTCCGACAACGAAGTTGACCGCGAAAGCAAGCGTGTAGATCATGTTCATCTTGTCATATCTCTTCGCGCCGAGATACTGCGCTACGACTACGCTCGTTGCAGTCGCGATAACGTTGAAGAGGATGTTCATCATGAACATGATGGTGTTGGCATTGCCGACCGCACCGACAGCTGTCTCGTCGTAATGGCTGAGCATCAGCGTATCGATGTTGTTTACCATCGTGTTGAGGAAGAGTTCCAGGAACATGGGCCCCGCGAGCAACAGCAGCGGAGTCTTCTCGTCGATAACGATTGTTTTCTTCTTGCCCATATACCTTACCTTCTTAGGTCTAAGCCTGTTTTGCGGTTGACAATGATACTACAAGCCCAATGCATAATATATTAGAAAGCCGTTTATTATTTACAAAAACGCACCATCAAGTTGCCGTATTTTACGGCTGCCTGACCTGCCTCTAGAGGTTATTATGACCAAATCCGCATAGAACAGGGCCAACTTATGCAGGAGTCTTTGAACACCTGATCATTTTTGTGTTCCCAAGTTCCCGAAAACCATTTCCAAAGGGCCTTTGCGCGATTGACAAACGGTTAGCCGAAATAATAAAATCGTGAGTATATAATAATAAAAATGTTTAGAAGCATTTTGATATTAAAAAACTGAAGGGAGCAGGCGACATGAGCACTATCGAGAAGACATTCGCTGATGGCGAGATCATCATCAAAGAGGGCGATACAGGCAGTACTTTTTTCCAGCTTTTAGAGGGCAAGGCTGCTGTTTATAAGAACTATGGCAAGGACGATCAGGTTCAGATTGCGATCTTCGAACCCGGTCAGTACTTCGGCGAGATGGCCGTAATCGAGAGCTATCCCAGAAGTGCTACAGTCGTAGCTGAAGGCGGGGCAAAGGTTTTCGAGATCGAAGTAGACGGACTTACAGACTACATCAAGGAAAACCCTGACAAGATCTTGGTTATCATGAAGCTTCTGGGCGGCAGGATCAAGACAATGACAGAAGACTGCAACGAGGCAAAGACAGTCTTGGACGGCATCCGCAAGGCTAACTCCAGCAGCAACTACGACAGCTTCTTCAACAACATGATGAAGCAGTCCATCTTCCTCTCAGCCAAGAACTTCAGACTCGAGAGACCCAGCGTTGAGTCACTCCGCGAAGCATCCAAGAACGTTACGAGCGCAGGCTCCGACAACGTCGAGACATACAACTACGGCACCATCATCTTCAAGCAGGGTGAGATCGGCAAGTGCATGTACATCGTTCACAGCGGCCGCGTAAACATCTACAGCAACTACGGTGAAGTAAACGAAGTTAAGCTCAACGAGGTCGTCCCCGTTGCATGCTTCGGCGAGATGGGAATGCTCTCAGACGAGCCCCGTGACACAACAGCCGTTGCAGAAGAGAGCGGCACCGAGGTCGAGATCATCCGTCCCGAGGACCTCGAGGGCATCTTCAAGACATCACCTGCGAAGATCGACATGATCCTCAAGAACCAGTCTTACCGCTTAAGAAGCATCACATATGATTACTTCAAGGCCTGCCAGGAGATCTACGCTGCAAAGGGCAAGGAAGACTGATATGCTGCTTGATTCATTAACTCTTGAAGAGAAGAAGGCCTTCTGGAACATCGCAAACGTATTGTCCGCAGCTGACGGCCGGGTCGATGAGGAATTATCGATCTTAAAGCAGTACAGCGAGGAGATGGGCGTTGAATTCGCATTCGTCGATCCCGCATCAGTTGATGTTGCAGCTGAACTTAACAGCATCAAGGCCGGAACGCTTAAGGAGCGCAAGATCGTTTATTTCGAGCTCTTCGGCGTCGCATATGCTGATACCGGCTGCAGCAGCAAGGAGCAGGACATCCTGGACATGGCAGCTTCCGTTCTTGAGATCACGGACGATGTCAGGACTACACTTGAAGGCTGCGTTCAGGGCATCTTCGATTCTTACCGCAGATTGGGCGACGTTCTCGCCTGAATTAATACCGCGACCCCGTAAGGCCGGGATCCGCGGAAAACTTAAGAAGATTTGGTACTAAGAGGCCGTCTCATAAGCGGGTTTGCCGCTAGTGAGGCGGTCTTTTTATGCTTGATCGGAAGCCGATTTAATGTCTG
>JAILHX010000145.1 GCA_024695565.1 Saccharofermentans sp.
GATCATGTCAGCGCACTCTTCTGCGTTTCCGACAGGATACTCAGGGATGTAAGCGTTTACGCCACGGATCTTGAGGTTGTAGGAAGCATTGAGCATACCGCAGTAAGCATCGCCTCTGCCGCCAACCAGGTCATTCTGTGACTCTTCTGCTGCTGCGCAGAACATAACGGGGCCGCCCCACTGCTGAGCGAGCATTGTCTCGGAGATCTCAGGTCCGAAGTTGCCGAGGTAAACGCAAAGAGCGTTGCAGCCTGCTGCCTTGATGTCTGCCAATGCCTGCTGCATATGGATCTCAGACTCAACAATGCAGATGGGGCACTCATAGATGTCATCTGCACCATACTTTTCGGTATAAGCCTTAACAAGTGCCTTTCTTCTGTTTACGGAAAGTGATTCCGGGAAGCAGTCACGTGAAACTGCTACGATAGCGAGCTTTACGTCGGGTGCGTTAAATAATTTCTTTGACATTTTAGATTTCCTCCATCTGTTTTTTAGTTACTTTAACTTCAATATTTGCGCCAACGAGTCCGGGGAAGTGTCCCTTTTCGCCGGGTGCATCGGGATGAGCGATAAGCCACTTATTCTTAGCTGTAAGGAGCTTATCTTCGTCGCCTGAGTTAGCCAGGCAGTCAATGTGATCTTCTTCTAAATCGAAGTTTGTTCCGTAAGGAAGGATAACGCCTACCATGAAGCCGTCATTCTCGATTCCGCAGGGTGCATAGTGAAGTGTTGTGGCATAAAGCTCAACAGCTGTTCCCTTGCGGATATGGAATGCTTCGATCTTTGAAGTGTCATATGTGAAATCGTCTGTTACATCCTGCTGTGATCCCAAAAGAAGGATGCAGTCTGTAGCTGCGACGTTGACCTCGGAAGATCTGTGATACTCAACTGCATTGAGCAATGAGTTATGGCCTGCGCAGTAGCCTGTCTCAAGCTTCAGCTCGCCGCCGAAAAGTCTTGATACACCAACCTTTGCGGATGCCTCTTCAAGAGATGCGACTGTGGGCTCATAAGCGACGCTGTCCTCAGGGATAGCGATCTGATTAAGTGCCTCGATTACAGGTGCAAAATCGATGTTCTTAACAATTCTTCCGTACTTTTTGAAATTAGAAGATGTTGCCTCGTAAATTACCATAAACCTGCCTCCTTCATTGCGGGATAGATTTTTGAAAACTCTTTATATCTCTCGTCGTATTTGGCAACGAGCTCAGGAGTAGGAACAACGGAAACATGCTTAACAACTGTAGCTGCGCAAGCCTCTTCAACTGACTTGTACTCACCGCATGCTACTGCTGCGAGAAGAGCGCCGCCCATAGCAGGACCTTCGTCGTTCTCTGTTTGTGTAAGTTCGATTCCCAGAACATTGGATACGATCGTGCACCAGAGCTTGGACTTGGCGCCGCCGCCGCAGATAGAAGAGCTCTTGATATCAAGGCCCATCTTCTTTGCGCACTCGAAAGAATCTCTTAATGCGAAAGCAACGCCTTCCATAACTGCAAGTGTCATATCCTTACGAGTTGTATCCATGGACATGCCTACGAACATAGCGCGGCAGTTCGGATTGTTAAGAGGAGATCTCTCGCCCATGAGGTAAGGAAGATAGAATACCTTGTTTGTACCAAGTGCTTCGAGGCCTTCCTGCTCCTTAGCGTAATCGGTCGTACCGATGATCTCTTCCATCCACCACTTGTTGCAGGAAGCAGCACTGAGCATGCAGCCCATGAGGTGGAATCCGCCGTCAGCGTGATCAAAAGCGTGAAGTGAATTAGCTTCATCGTTCTTGAATGTCTCAGATGCAATGAAGATAGTACCTGAAGTACCGAGTGAGATATTGCATCCGCCGTTACCTATAATACCCATACCTACGGCCGCTGCAGCATTATCGCCTGCACCTGCTGCGATAACGCAGTCCTTGCTGATTCCTAGCTTGTCTGCGATCTCAGGAAGGATCTTGCCGATAGCCTCATAGCTCTCATAAACCTCAGGAAGCCACTCAGCCTTCATATCCAGGATCTTGAGCATCTCTTCTGACCACTTTCTGTTCTCACAGTCAAAGTAGAGCGTGCCTGATGCATCAGAAACGTCTGTAGCGAAAACGCCGGAGAGTCTGTATGCGAGATAATCCTTAGGAAGGAGAACCTTTGCGATCTTAGCAAAGTTCTCGGGTTCGTTCTTATGTACCCACATTACCTTCGGAGCAGTAAATCCTGCGAAAGCAATGTTGCCAGTGTACTTGGAAAGATTTGCCTTACCGATCTCATTGTTGAGATAGTCTGTCTCAACCTGTGATCTGCCGTCGTTCCAGAGAATTGCAGGTCTGATAACCTGGCCTTCACTGTCGAGGAGAGTAAGTCCGTGCATCTGTCCGCCGAAGCTGATACCTGCAACTTCATTGCCGTCGATGCCTTCAATGAGCTTTGCGAGTCCCTTCATGGCTCCATCGAACCAGTCTTCAGGATTCTGTTCGGACCATCCGGTCTGAGGGAAGCTGACAGGATAGCTTTCAGAAACTGTCTTAACTATCTCGCCGCCGCTCTTCATGAGAAGCAGTTTTACTGCTGATGTTCCGAGATCAATACCAATGTAATACATAGTAAACCTCCAATGGAATTTAGTCCGTATACCATACTAAATGATTCATATATAAAAGACATTTACCATTTTGCGAATTTTATTCAAAAAAGATTATGCGTGTTCAACAAATTCAACACTTATTGCTATACGGTTGAATTCATGTCCTTCGCATCGCAAACCATTCATGTGCTCAATGTTTATAATGGTTTTCGAGAATCTGCGAAAAAGGATCCCGCATCATCCACAGCAGAAACGCTTTACCAATCTTGCTGGTAAAGACAGCAAGATTGGTATAATGAGCAAGAATTGAACATTGAGGCAATTTTGAGTGAAGGAAAAAGCCTTATTTCTAAGGACTTTTGGGGCTTCATGGGGTTAAGATTCCCCTGCTTCAGATGTGCATTATTTGTACCGTTTCAGGTGGCGGAAAAGTACAACTCTTTGTATAAGCAGATGATTCACCATTTATCATAAACGGCTTGGTTTTCGCAGATTAATGATAAAAAGAGATGTGGTTTTTATCATTAATGCTCTTTCTCTTCTGGAAAATGTTAACAATCTCGTCAAAATTATCATTTATACCCTTTTCACCTCTGAAAAATGATAAAAAGCCTCATCCTAATTATCATTATTGCCCGTGTTTAAGGGAATTTATGATAACTCACCTCGAAAAGAAGGACGCAAAAAAGGGACTGCACACCAAGGCAGTCCCTTAAGTTGTCCCTTATGAATCAAATTAATATATCTATTACTTAATGTCAGCGTGATAATCCTGAAGCGCCTTGACCTCAAAGACTCTCTCCTTAGCGGCCTTGATACCTTCAGCGCAAGCCTTTGCAGCTGCCATTGTTGTGATGTAAGGAACGTGCTGACGGATGGCATCCTTACGGATGTAAGAGTCATCGTGTGCGGATGTCTTGCCGGCAGGTGTGTTGATAACGAGGTCGACCTGGCGGTTGAGGATCATGTCACCGATGTTGGGTCTGCCCTCGTAGAGCTTCTTGACCTTCTCAGCCTTGATGCCGGCCTTGTCGATCATGTCGAATGTGCCGCCTGTTGCAAGGATCTTGAAGCCTAAGTCTGAGAACATCTTGGCAACTTCAACGAGGTCAACCTTATCGAGGTCGGATACTGAGAGAAGAACGCTGCCTTCTAACGGGAGCTCTGTCTTTGTAGCTTCCTGAGCCTTGAAGCTTGCTTCGCCGAAGTGTGTGGCAAGACCAAGGACCTCACCTGTAGATCTCATCTCAGGTCCGAGAACAGGGTCAACTTCCTGGAACATATTGAACGGGAAGACTGCTTCCTTAACGCCGTAATGAGGGATCACTTTGTCGTGGAGATCGTTAACGGGTGACGGTCTGCCTGTGAGGTGCATCGTCATGATGTCTGTTGCGATCCTTACCATGTTGGTGCCGGTAACCTTGGATACGAGCGGTACGGTTCTGGATGCACGGGGGTTAGCCTCGAGAACGAAGACGACACCGTCTTCGATCGCATACTGCATGTTCATGAGGCCGACGACGCGCATCTCGACTGCGATCTTTCTTGTATATTCCTTGATGGTCTCGACCTGTTCGGGTGTGAGGTTCTTAGAAGGCAGGATGCATGCGGAGTCACCGGAGTGGATTCCGGCAAGTTCGATGTGCTCCATGACTGCGGGAACGTAGCAGTTGAAGCCGTCGGAGATGGCATCTGCTTCGCACTCTGTTGCGTGGTGCAGGAAACGGTCGATGAGGATCGGTCTGTCAGGTGTAACGCCTACAGCTGCGTTCATGTAAACACGCATCATCTCGTCGTCGTGAACGATCTCCATTCCTCTTCCGCCAAGAACGTAAGAAGGACGGACCATTACAGGGTAGCCGATCTTGTTGGCGATCGCGATAGCTTCGTCTGCATTGACAGCCATGCCTGCTTCAGGCATCGGGATGCCGAGGCGGTTCATCATGGCACGGAAGTGATCTCTGTCTTCTGCGAGGTCGATCGTCTCAGGTGTTGTACCGAGGATATTTACGCCGTTAGCCTTGAGACTTGCTGCGAGGTTAAGAGGTGTCTGGCCTCCGAACTGTGCGATAACGCCCAGGGGCTTCTCCTTCTCGTGGATCTGGAGAACGTCTTCCAGTGTGAGAGGCTCGAAATAGAGCTTGTCGGAAGTATCGTAGTCTGTTGAAACCGTCTCAGGGTTGCAGTTAACGATGATAGACTCGAAGCCGAGCTTCTTGAGTGCCAGTGCAGCGTGAACGCAGCAGTAGTCGAACTCGATACCCTGGCCGATCCTGTTAGGACCGCCGCCAAGGATCATGATCTTCTTGTTGTCGGATACAGGGGACTTGTCCTCTGTGATGTGATATGAAGAATAGTAGTAAGCAGCATCCTGTGTTCCGGATACGTGAACGCCTTCCCATCCTTCTCTGATGCCGTATTCATTTCTTGCACGGCGGATAAGATCCTCGGAAACGCTTAAGAGCTGTGAGAGATACTTATCTGAGAAGCCGTCGAGCTTTGCCTGGCGGAGGACCGGTTCATCAGGTACTCTGCCTGCGAGCTTTATGATCTCTTCTTCTTCCTCGACCAATTCCTTCATCTGCTCGATGAACCAGTGTTTGATCTTTGTGAGCTCGTAGAGTTCTTCCACGGTTGCACCCTTACGGAGTGCCTCGTACATGATGAACTGACGCTCGGAAGAAGGCTGAGTGAGCTTGAGCATGAGCTCTTCCTTTGTAAGCTTGTTGAAGTCCTTGGCAAAGCCTAAGCCGTATCTGTCCTTCTCCAGGGATCTGATAGCCTTCTGGAAAGCTTCCTTGTATGTCTTACCGATGCTCATGACTTCGCCTACGGCTCTCATCTGTGTGCCGAGCTTGTCCTGAGCTCCGTGGAACTTCTCAAATGCCCATCTGGCGAACTTGATTACGACATAGTCGCCGTCCGGATAGTACTTGTCGAGTGTGCCGTACTTGCCGCAGGGGATCTCATCAAGCGTGAGGCCGCAAGCGAGCATTGAAGATACGAGAGCGATCGGGAAACCTGTTGCCTTCGAAGCAAGAGCGGAAGATCTTGATGTTCTCGGGTTGATCTCGATAACAACGATCCTTCCTGTCTTGGGATCGTGAGCGAACTGGCAGTTGCATCCGCCGATAACCTCAATCGCCTTAACGATCCTGTATGAATAATCCTGAAGGATCTTCTGAACATCTTCAGAGATCGTGAGCATAGGAGCTGAGCAGAAAGAGTCACCTGTGTGAACGCCGATAGGGTCGATGTTCTCGATGAAGCAGACTGTGATGACGTTGTCCTTGGCGTCTCTTACTACCTCGAGCTCGAGTTCTTCCCATCCGCTGATGGACTCTTCAACGAGAACCTGGTGGATCATGGAAGCTGCAAGACCTCTCTCAACGACTACCTTGAGCTCGTCGATGTTATAAACGAGGCCGCCGCCGGCGCCGCCCATTGTGTAAGCAGGTCTGATAACTACGGGGTAACCTAAGTCGTCTGCGATCTTGATCGCCTCTTCTACTGAATATGCTTCGTGGGATCTGGGCATCTCGATGCCGAGAGAAGTCATTGTCTCCTTGAATTCGATTCTGTCTTCGCCTCTCTCGATAGCGTCAACCTGAACGCCAATTACCTGTACGTTGTACTTCTCAAGAACGCCTGCCTTGGAGAGCTCAGAGCAGAGGTTAAGACCTGACTGGCCGCCTAAGTTAGGCAGAAGCGCATCAGGACGCTCCTTAGCGATGATCTGCTCAAGACGCTTAATGTTGAGCGGTTCGATATAAGTTCTGTCTGCTACGTCAGGGTCAGTCATGATTGTAGCGGGGTTTGAATTGACAAGAACGATCTCATAGCCGAGATTTCTCAGCGCCTTGCACGCCTGAGTTCCTGAATAGTCGAATTCGCAAGCCTGACCGATGATGATAGGACCTGAACCGATGATAAGGATTTTGTTGATGTCGTCTCTCTTTGGCATATTTCCGCCCCCTTATTTAAATAACTTGGAAATTTACTGGATAGAATTCTAACATAGATTAACTCTATTTGCAGAACAAAATATTTTTATTAGAATACTTTGTATGAAAACTTTAGAACTTATCAGAAAATGCGCCGTTCCGGCGCTTATGGCAGCGCTTATCGCCCTGCCCCTTACAGGCTGCTTTGAGCCTAAACCCCAGCAGACAGTCTACAGCCCGACCGTCTACACGTTAGATCCTGTATTTGACGATTACGATGCCGGCGGCACGGGACTTCCCTGGGGCGTTACCCTCCAGGTCGATCCGGCGGTCTTAGAAGCCTGCGAGTTCGAGCGCGTGGTCGACGGCGACACGATAATCGTTCATAACTCCGAGGGCGAACGCATCAGAGTGCGCCTTATCGGAATCGACGCTCCCGAATCGGTCCACCCGGACGAGAACGAGAATACCGAAGAAGGCCGTGACGCCTCCCAGTTCCTCAAGGACCTATTAGAGCACGTCGACACCGTTTATCTCGAATATGACGAAGAAGAATTTGACCAGTACGACAGGACCCTGGCTTATGTCTGGATCGACACGGGCAGCACCTACATCATGGTCAACGAGATTATGCTCGTGACAGATCACGCAAATCCCGTCTACATCGAACCGAATCTCCGTTATGCAAAGACATTCGAGAAATACGACGGATGATGGTTTTCGAACACTTCGAAAAGTCTCAGACCCGAAAATTTAAAAGGACTGACTCCCATTGGAATCAGTCCTTGATTTTTTAGTTTTGCCAGCTCTCGAACTCAACTTCGATATCGGAAGGAATGTTGTAGAACGCCTGGAACCATATGATTCTCTCAGGTTCACTGCCGTCGGGATCGGGGATCCACAGATACTCGCTGTTGGGATATTCTGCAAATACTATCTTCTTATCGCCGTTTGCGACCGATTCTTCAATCTGGGCGGCTCGTGCGCGTGACGCTTCACCGATCGGCTTATAAACGATTACCCAGCGGACAAGACTCCCGATCAGGATCACTGCGAGGACCGCAAGGCAGATCATCGACTGCTTCTCCATGTTGCGTGACAACAGATAACCCAATACTGTAATGCCGAATACTATTAAACACAGATTAGTCGTGTAGTAGCATCTCGGGCCGACCGTGTTGATCAGGAGCATCGGAGCCATCATGAGGTAAGGCGAGAACCAGAGCGCGAGAAGCCATGTCATCAGCTTCTTCTCTTTCTTGAACGCGAGCACTGTCTCGGCAGCGATCAGGATAATGCAGGCGCAGTCAATGACAGTCGTCATCAGGCTGCCTTCGATCATGCCGAGTCCTAAGAGGATCGCAGCAAGACTCGTCGCCATGTAGTAAAGACTGAATACGATATTTATAAGACCCAGACAATAAACGAGCAGCTTGTTCTTCACTTTCTTTAACGTAACCAGAGTCATCACTAGCGATATAGAACCTACCGTTATGCCCTGGTGCGTGACTATCTGGGGAACAAATTCGCCGAAGAAACGCTTCGCGCTATCAGCAACAAAAACATAGAACGGCTTGCCCGGATCGTACATCATCTGACGGTATGTTCCGATCGCATAGCCTGTGTGAAGGAGCGACGAATAAATGTTATTCGAGAACATGATGACAGCACCGATAAGAAGTCCTGATGCAAGCGGGATCAGTTCTTTTCTTGCCGTCTTGTTCTTCTGGTTTAAGATCGCGAAAACAACTGCGAAGATAAAGAAGAACACCGTCAGGTTCTCAAGGAACAGCTGGCTTACGATACCGAATATCATATAAAGAATAACGCGGAATACATAACCCTTTTTATTGACCTCAGAAGACGTGCTTCGCGCCAGAATGAAGAAGAACAAAACGAGCGATAATCCCGATACGACAAAGTTTGAAAAACCTGCGATCCAGCCGTTTGTCTGCTGCCATACGTCAACGGGGATAAAGAGGATAAGAATGTTGGCAGCTCCGAAAATTCCGGCGCTAAAGAGGTCAGCATTATCGCTCTCATTAAGATAGATCACCTTGCCCGCAAAAAGAGCAGCAACGAGCGGAATGAACGTAAAAACAAGAGCCATCACAAGAGACTTCGCGATCACGCTCCTCGTAATGGCGACTTCTATGAAATTGCCTGAGAATCTGTTGTTGATATCAGCCGTGAGCAGATGATTCATGCCAATATTAAGTCCCCAGTCCCAGTCATCATGGGTATAAGGGATCTGACATGCCATCCACAGATAGAAAACAAACATCACGATAACGGATGCTATCAGGAATTTATGGTTTTTAAGACGACTGATACTCATGCCACTATTTTAATTGCAGACATGCTGATATATCAAGTTATTACTCAAAGCCCTGACGCTTCATGCGCTTATAGTCTTCGTCGTCAGCCTCGATATCGCTTCTTGCAGACTGGAAAAACTGCGGATCAAACTGCCGGTCTGTTGAAAAATCCGCTTGATCATTCTGTTCAGGGAAAACAGGCTGAGGATATTCAGACGTAGGATAAGAAACCTGAGCAGGTTCATTCTCTTTCCTGCGTAATCTGATGATGCTCCGGATGAATTTAAAGCTGATAATGATCAGCATAATGAGCCACATGACCGCAAAGCCGAGCAGAGTATACCCGAAGTTGTTATCAAAGCCCGCCTTGATCATATTTATGCCGACGATCAGCATAATGATCCCTGCCACGAAGAACGGAATGATCGCAACAAACATAATGGCGCCGGTGAGTTTGGATCCGGCCTTCTCAGTATCAAGACTTACGCTCTTGTGATATCCGTTACCGCCGGATCTGTTTCCGGCAGAAGCGTAACCTCCGATATTTATCCCCTGCGAATTCTGTTCGTCATCTTTACCGTCGGCATTGATGTAAGCGGCTTTAACACCGGAAGAGGAACCGTGGCCCTCATCAAGAGGGACTTCCTCGAAGACAACGCCTCTGTCCTTGATATAGCTCTTGACCGTTAATACGATCACGAGAATAAAGAAAGCCAGTACGATCAAAAACGGAATATATGCCGAGAGCATTTTAAACACCCTCCTAACAGCATTTGGGTTCATATCTTTTGCCAGCTTTTCCGTGCTTTCCGCAAAAGCCGAATCAAAAGCTTCGCCAGGTCCTTTACCTGCTTCAAGTCTGCGCTGAACTGTTTTCCCGAACTTCTCGAAAACCTGTTCCGTAATGATCTCATCTGTATCATCACCCTGCACCGCTTCCCAGGAGTAGTCAGGTACAGTTACCGAACCGTCCTTAACACCTTCTGCCTGAGACTTTGGAATGGAATAAACGATCACAAAATGCTGCTCGTCAGGATAGTTATTGACGTAAGTCCCAAAAGCATAATCTTCAAGATCAGTATAACTGCTGTTCCATTCTTCATCATAAACCGTATAGATGACGGGACAGATACCTGTAGTGTAACAGTACTCATCCAGCGTATTCAAAAGCTCATCCCCGTTATCGATAACGCCGGTATCGTCGTGTATGGCAGGCTCATCAGAGTATTCAGGTGTAAGTTTTTGTGCAAACACAGGACGATTTCCAATAAGTCCCATAAATACAAAGACCGCGCTGAATAACGTAACTACGATCACGCTCGTAATACCGGTTCTGTCCGGCTTCCTTCTGGCGTAAACATATTCGTCCGGACGCCCGTCAGAATAATGTTTCCTGAATCGTCTGGCGCCTGAAAAATAATGACTTGAGACGCGGTTGCCCGAGCCGCCGTGCGAACCACCTCCGTGGAATCCGCCGCCGTGCGAGCCACCGCCTGATGAATGTGGCATTTCTATCCCTTCCCTTATTTCTTATTCCGTTTATTGTTTAGGCACAACAGCGTAGAACTCCAAGTCATTGTCGCTGTTGTTGATCAGTGAATGTGAATGTCCCTCCGGACAATAGTGGCACTCGCCTGCCTTGATGGGATTTTCTTCGTCATCATAGAGAACCTTGCCCTCGCCCTTGACGATGAATATCATCTCGCAGTTGCCTTCGTGCTTGTGATAACCGATCGAAGCGCCTGCAGGGAGCCGGCCCTGCATCATTTTATTAACTCCGTCAAAGAACGCCTTGTTATAAAATGTGCCTTCGCCTCCCTTGAATTCAGGGTTGGCCGTCCATTCCATCTGATCGAATTTTGTAATCATGTTTTCCTCCGTTTATATGCTGTTTTTGCCTGTGTAACAATGTTACATCAGCAGAAAGTCTCCAAAGCTTCCTCAATATTTATATCGGAATACTCGACTTCGCCCGAGAAGATCCTCGCGATCTCCAATATCCCGCATCCCTTCGCCATAAGGTCAGCCATAAGATACGTAGATTCTGAAGCAAACCTGCCGTTGACCTTATACCTGTACAAAAGATATCCTGCGAAGTTGGCTAACTCCCTGTTGTACGCGTTGATCATCTTGTCAGCGTCTTCTTCGGCAACAGGCTCAGCGATTATCTTGTTCAACAGATTGGTCCATTTGTCTTCTAAGACTTCCATCCCACCGAAGATCTCCGCCCTGATCTTTGACCCTGCCCTCTTGCCGCCGCTGATCTTAACGAGCCTGTCCGTCAGCGGGATAGACGTATCAAACACGGCTTCAACGTATCCGGGAAGGGGGATTCTCGAACCATCCTCAGCAACAAGGGTAAAAGGCGCATCGCAATTAATTACCAGATTGCATGCTTCTTCGCACACCAAGCCGATACCGCCCTCAATGTGATCTTCGAATCTGTTATAAAACCTCGGGTGCTCGCGGCAGATATCGCAAAGATAGTCCTCGCCGTGCTTTTTTATCATCTCGCAGAGGTTGTCATCGCAAAGGAAAGGACATCTGCCGTCTTCTCTTAAGATAAAGCCGCCGTCACGGATCTTATCTGCAACTTCCGGATCCTGCATAAAGCGTGAGATTGAATCCTTGTCGATCCCAATCTCCCATCCGGCACAGCAAGTATGCTGGCATTTATCCGCTTTACATTGGAATTTACTGTAATAGTTCGGCCAATATGTGATCATTTAATCTCTCCCCCGAGAATTATATCACTAGAAGCCTTGTTACTGTCGTTTGCGCTAGTATAATTACTTTTAGCAGAAAGAGAACGCTTAGCGCCTGTGACGGGTCAGGCACGGATCTTTATCAGGCTTCGCAGGCAGCCGGTCCGTGTACGGTCTTGTACATTCAAGATACTCTTGAATTTAATGATTTCTCTTTCTGCTTATTTATTGGAGGAATCAGATGTCACTTATCGATAAACTGTTCGAGAAGAGCAGCTGGGAGAAGTTCTATTCATATAAGGCTAATCTCAAGTGCTCAAAAAGATTCACTAATGAACTTCGTGAATTCATCGACAGCGGTTCTTACCTAAAGTGCGAGGATGCCGTCCGCTCCTTGGAAGACCTCCCCCTCCCTTCAAGATCTGTCATCAGCAAGATGAGCACGCAGAAGAAGCGCACAGTCTACAAGTACCCTTATGAGTTCAATATGGTATTAAAGCTTCTGACTTATCTCACTCTTCGGAAATACGATCACATCTATTCGCCGTGCCTATATTCATTCCGTCCGGGCGTTTCTGCTAAGGACGCGATATCCCACATCACGCGCAATGGGAATCTTCATAAGCTCTATTCATACAAGGTTGATGTCAGCAATTACTTCAACTCGATCCCCGTAAATATAATGTGCAGCGTTTTGGATCAGACAATAACTGATGACGATGCTTTATTGAAGTTTATGAAGGCCCTGCTCTGCGAAGAACGTGTCATGTCTGACGGCGAAGTCATCAACGAACAGAAAGGCATTATGGCCGGAACGCCGATCGCCTCCTTCTACGCGAACCTCTATCTCAAAGACTTAGACGATTACTTTGCTTCAAGAAACATTCTCTACGCGAGATACTCTGATGACATAATTGTTTTCGCTGACAAGGAAGAAGAGATAGCTTCATATAGAGACATCATCCTCAGCCGCCTCGCTGCAAAAGGCCTCGAGGTCAATCCTTCCAAGGAAGTATCCGGCACGCCTGAAGACGGCTTCTGCTTCCTGGGCATTGAGGTCAAGGGTGGCCGTATCGATATCGCGCCCGCTTCAGTAGTCAAGCTCAAGCAGAAGATGCGCCGCAAGGCCAGAGCATTGGAGCGATGGAGATGCCGCAAGGACCTGGACGGCACCAAGGCCGCGACTGCCTTCATCCGTATCTTCAATCACAAACTTCTCGAAGTGAACGAAGATTCCGACCTGACATGGAGCCTGTGGTTCTTCCCCGTGATCACCACGGACAAGAGCCTGCACACGATCGATCTTTACGCCCAGGACCTCATCCGTTATCTGATCAGCGGCACGCACACCAAATCGCGCTTCAACGTAAGATACGAAGACATTAAGGCGTTGGGCTACAGGAGCCTGGTCAACGAGTACTATAAGATGCCCGCTGAGTAACTGCGATTCACAGCTTTTATCATTCAACGACTTTTTCCGCTATTAATGATAAAAATCCGGGGCTAAATTATCATAAGAGACCTGATTTTCGAGGTTAATGATAAAAACTGCCTATGGTTTTATCATTATTGTTTTTTATCTTCCGGGAAATGATAAAAACGCGTAGAAATTTATCATTTGCGCCCGTTTTCCGCGCGTTAATGATAAATCACCTCGAAAATCACCACACCCCCAAGAATCAGGGCTGCCTCAAGCGAGACAGCCCTCTTAAGCATTTACTTAATCCTATTCAGATCATTCTTCGTAGAACCAAACGTCGCCGTTCTCATCTACATAGAACTCAGTGAAGTCAGTCATGAGGTAATCACGGTAAACGTCTTCAATGATGAATGTGTACATGAAGTCGCCTTCGAAAAGGAGGCCGTAAACGAGCTCGACTTCGCCGTCAACGACATACTCCTCACCCACGTAGAGTGACTCAGTCATGTCATCGTCGAGAGTGTAGCTGATGTACAGAGGTGTGATAACATCTCCGTCCTTGAGCTTAGTGAAGTCACGTGAAGCTGCGCCGGACTCGGTGATACCGTCCCATGTGCCGTCAACAGTGATAGAACCGTCAGCAAGTGTAAGACGGATACGGAGATTTGTCTCCTCGCCGTTCAACAGGATGGGTGAAGTGAAGATTACATACTCGTCATTCTTGTCAACGATGGTCATGGAGAGGTTCTGGCCGTCGGGAAGTGAGATCCAGTAACCGTCAAACATATCTGCGAATGAACCGTTCTCCCAATCGCACTCTACATCGTATGTGTCGCCGAGAAGGATTACTTCGTTGTCGTCAACTTCCATGAATACCATTGCATATACATCAGAGCAGTGATCGAGGGAATACTTAGTCAGTGTGAATCTGAAGATTCCTTCGTCATCAAGGGAAGGTTCGCGCAGGAACTTAATGTGCTTGCTCTCGCCTGTCGGCTCGATGTCGTCTGCGTAATCGAAGTGATCTGTCTGTGTAGGCTTGCTGCGGTAGCAGGAAGATGAATCATCGTATTCATAATCGCTGTTCCAGTTCCAGCAGCCGTCATCGTCTGTGTAGTAGTCATCAGAATAGCTGTCGCATACGGAATCTGATGAGCAGTATTCGTACTGGTCAGCATCAAGGCCTTCGTCTTCGCACTCGAGCCAGGATTCAGCATCTGAATCGTAATAATAGTATGTGCCGGAATTCTGGTCATAGCAGTAATTGTTACCGTCTTCTACGAAGTAGGAGATGCCTGACTCAGTATCCTGATAGTAGTCTGCATCCTGCTCAGCGCTCTGATCGCCGTCTTCGCTGTAGTATATGGATGCGCTGAAATCACGACGGTCGATGAACTGCATGTAGTAAGGGCTGATGCAGATATCGTTGAAGATCTTAAGTTCTTCAGAACCGCCGAGCTCGAGCGGGAAATAGATCGAGATGCCGCATGCATCCGGATGGTCGGAACCGTGGATCTTATATACGACTGCACTCTCAACTGCGCTCTTTACTGCATCTGCATTGGAAGAGAAAGAACTGCAGCTGTCAGCGAGGCCCCACATGTCGACCATGTTTGTGTAACCTTCGTTGGCATTGTTGGAACCGAAGTTATCAGCTGTGCCGATCTGACGGATCATGGTTGAGAGATTATCCGCATCGTTACCGTTATCGTAGAGATCCTTGGCAAAATCATTGAAGCTCAAAACGATCTGATCAACCTTGGACAGGTCGATAACTGCGAGTGTGCAGCAATCGTAATCGCCTGCTTCAACGCAGCCGTCATAGAATGAATCGCAGACTATCTGACCGAGCTCAGCGCCTGAAGCACCGGGGTTATCTGCAAGGTAGTTGCCGATCTCAGTGTAATTCCAGCCGGCACCGGGTTCAACTTCTTCGGAACCGTACATGTAGTTTGCATAGTTTGCAAGGATATTGGCTGCTTCAATGCTGCCCATAAGGCATGCGTCGAATCCGATGAATTCGAACTTGTCTGTCATGTACTGCTGGGCCGTGAGAAGAGCGCTGTCGATTTCACGGAGTGAGAGTGAATCGTTGTCAAATCTCTCATCAAAGCATACGCCGCTGATGGAACCACTGCCGTGATCCCAGAGAATGACACCCATGTTGTCTGCAGGATAATTCTGAACACCCCAGGAAAGATAATCTGCAAGTGTATCGGAACTGCCCATGCTGACATCGCTGTCCTCATATACATTGGTGATGTCGCCGTTCTCAACTACGAAGCGCATTGACTTGTCTGCATCGATCGCGTCGTAGTTCCAGGAATTGGCACCACCTGTCTGAACAACAAATCTGACATTCTCGTTCTCAGTTGCAGAGCACATCTCGGCGATATCGTTTACACCCGCACCGCCGTCAGATTCAAGATCAGCACCGCAGATATAGACAAAGATCGTCCATGTTCCGGCTTCACCCATTGATACGCCGGATACTTCAGGACGTGTGATCGTCATCTCACCTGTCTCCGTGTTAACGGACATCTGCATTGCGCTTGCGTCTGAAGACCTGTAAGAATCCGTCTCGTCAGGATCTTCAGGATCGTCAGTAACTACTTCTGATTCGCCGGGTTCATCTTCATAATCATCTTCCCAGTCTTCTTCGTCACATGCGCAGAGACTGAAGATCATGGTACCCGCCAAAATTGCGGCAAGAAGTTTCTTGCCCCCGAATTTCAATTCTTTCATAAAAAACTCCTCTTAGTAAAAATGCTCACCAAGAGGAGATTATAACACGAGAAAAATGATATTTAATACGCTTTATCTTGCTAAGATTTTTATAAGAGCGTCACCTGGTTTCTGCCGTTCTGCTTCGAAGAATACATGGCTTTGTCGAGTCTGTTGAATGCTGCGGCAATGTCATCACCTTCAGCAAGTTCTGTAACACCGATGGAACATGTCATGTGGAAGATCTCGGGAAACTCATATGCATCGATCTCTTTTCTGAAACTCTCAGCCAGTTCATATGCTTCGCTGCCGGTCTTGTCGCGGCAGACTACGACGAATTCTTCGCCGCCCCAACGGCCTGCCATGATCTTGTTCTTCGCGGAGAACTCTCTTAATACACCTGCTAAATGCTTGAGTGTTGTGTCGCCTGCAGCGTGGCCATAGTTATCGTTGACTGCCTTGAAGTGATCGAGGTCGATCATCATGAAAGCGACAGGTGCCTTATTCTTCTGGTTATAAGCAATCGCATTGTTGAGCTGTGTCTCGATCTCGCCGTGATTAAAAACATTTGTAAGCGGATCCTTGATCGCCTTCTCCTCATACTTATGGAGAGTGGACATAAGTTCCATGGAGTTATCGTGGATATCCTGGACCATGAATACGAATCTGTAATCATCTTCGTTGAATGTCTGAGCTCTGCTGAAGATGAGCTTGACCCAGATGAAGTTACCTTCGAGGTTACGCATCATGCAGTCATAAGATGATGTACGGCCGGGAGTAAAGTTGGCCTTGAGATACTCGGGATCCGTACGGCGGAGGAACTGTTCCTGGTCCTCAGGCCAGATCATGTTGACGATCATCATTCTCCAGTCGGAGTACTTCAGGTTGTAATTGACAACGTCGTCAGAGATCTCAGTTACGTTAATGCTGCTTGTCGTATCTGCAACGAGATCGATATACATCGAGAACAGGAATGTGTTCTGGATGGTATTGATCTTCTTCGTTGTCACGGATTCCTCCAAAGACTCATTGTCAATGAATTCATCCAATATGAAGATATACTTGCTGCAATCCTCGACCGGGTAGACAGTGAGCTGTACGAGATGAGGCTTCTCTTCACCCTCGAGGAAGAGCTTCAGACGGCGGCTGTACTTGCTCTTAAATTCGCCTGTCTTGTCTGCGAAAATCTGATAGTCGCCTGATACCTTCTCATTGGAATCATTGAAGTGGAACCACAGATCAAGGATAAGGTCGTGATAGATTCCTGATTCTTTTAAGAAGTCCTCGAACATACCGCGGCGGACTATTGTCTTATAAGCGTCGATAGCAGGATCAACAATAATGATCGCTCCGACATTCTCATAAAACAGTCTAGAAACATCATTTGCCGAATAGTCATACAGGCTCTTGTTTTCCATAATTAATTCCCTCTTAAGATTTTGAAAAATACGACCCATAAAAAACAGGTCACCCTTGATCGAATAACTAATTCGATTATATAGCGATGTTTAATACATAGTTTTACGCAAATGAAAACAAAAAGTATATAAGTGTTAAGACTTTTTTTCGAAGGCCAGGCCGGCCTCACATTATTAAAAGAAAAAGTGACATAACTTAAGATAAATGCTATTCTGAAAAACATCAGAAAAATTTTATGCCGCTGAAATGCGGCCGGAATATAAGGAGACAGACGTGTTATTTTCTTTAGCCCTCATCCCCGTAATCGGACTCATGCTTTTTATCTATTTCAATGACAAGAAGGAGAAAGAACCGTTCTGGTTCCTTTTGATCCTTTTCTTTGCAGGAATGAGCACGGTTATATCAGCCTTTATTCTCGAGACGGTGGGCGACCTGCTCATCAACGTGATAGTCCCGCTTGAATCGGTATTAGGCGGAATACTGTCTGCGATGCTGGTCGTAGCTCCCGCTGAAGAACTCGGAAAATACATAATCCTCAAGACTTTTACCTGGAAGAACAGGCACTTCAATTACAGCTACGATGCCATTGTCTATGCGGTATTTGTCTCCCTGGGTTTTGCGGCATTGGAGAACATAGGTTATGTCTTCTCGAACGGAATACTCACGGCGCTTATGCGTATGTTCACTGCGGTTCCGGGGCATGCCTGCTATGCCGTATTTATGGGATATTTCTACAGCAAAGCGAAGTATGCCGCCCTCACAAACAAAAAGGGCAAGTGCATTATGTTCAAGCTCCTTGCCATGTTTGTACCTATCATCCTGCACGGTATTTACGATGCCATATTATTGGCAGGCAGCGCATCAGGCGAGCTCATGTTCACAGGCGTAAGCTTCCTTATCTGGCTCGCTTTTGTCATCGCACTGTTCGTCGTATCCATAATATTCATCGTCAGATCTTCGAGGCACGACTTCTGCATCGTTACCCTGCCAGACAAGGTTCAGACACAGACCGTATACAGACCCGTTTACGGCGGAACCTGGACTTGCTCCTGCGGCAGCATCAACACCCTGAACTTCTGCCCTCGATGCGGAGGCCAGCGTCCCATGGCAACCACCTGGGGCTGTCCGAGGTGCGGCACACTTTGTGTCTACAACTTCTGCGGCAACTGCGGTACGCCCAGAACGATACAGACTTCTCCATACCAGCCGACATCAACAATAAATTAAACTATTTAAAATACTTTCAGAGGCTGTCTCATAAGCGGTTCTGCCGGAGGACACTTTCCGGGGTTTAAAACGTGTCCTTTTCTGACACTAAAATCTCGTGCACTTTTTTAACACAGAAGGAGCTGCCACCGAAGTGACAGCCCCTTTGCCAATGGTTACACGTAACCAATCTTAATCTATTCCTATTCTATCCTGGTTTATTCAGCAACGAGCATGTTGTATGCTTCGATCTTTCTGATCCTTGAAGTCTGCAGTAATGCGAGTATGAAGGATACGGCTGCAAGTCCGGCTCCGATGATGACTACGCCGATAACCGGAATATCGAAGCTAACCTTCATAAGGCCGAAGGCACGCATGAATGTGGACATGTAAGGATTTGCCACAAAGTAGGAGCCGATCGAGAAGCATACTACCGATGCGATGATCGCAGGCATGAAGCTTATTGCTGTCTGGAGCATGAGGCTTCCTGATGTGTATCCCAGTGCCTTGTAGATTCCGTAATCCTTACGCTTGTGATAGACCAAAGACTTGATCAGGAGATAAAGGATCAGCGCGATGACTACGACTGAGATGCCGCACATTACTATGAGCATGAAGACCGAGATATCTCTGAACGATGTCATGCTGCCGCCCATTACTTCATAGAAGTTCATGGTGTTGATAATGTGGCTTCCGTATTTATCCTTACAGTCTTCAATGACCTTGCTTGTCACCTCACTGTTGACCTTGTAGTCATCAGAAGGATCTTCCAGATCGAACCAGAACCATGTAGGAACATTTTCCATATCGACAACGTGATCAGCTCCCGAGTATGTGAGGATCGCTTCACGGCCATTGTTGTTAGTGGTCTGGATGAATCCGGTGATCAGGTAATTATATGAGTTATCACCATAATCGAGTTTGATCTCATCGCCGATCTCATATCCATATGCTTTTGCAAAAGATCCGCTGACTGCTGCTTCGTTATCGTACTTGGGAAGTCTTCCCTTATAGCAGACAGACTGGTTGTTCATGAGTGAAGTATCCTCTACTACATAAGAGAAGAATTTGACTTCGTCGTTATAGTAGAAATCCATCATGAGCATCTCTCTTACATTGGTGATGTCTTTTCTGGAATTAAGATACTCGCGCATCTCATCTTCATCCGTACCGTCACCTGCGACAAGTCCTGCAAAGATCTCCGTAGCAAAGATATCGAGCTTCGGATTGCGGCTGAAGTTCTCGTACATCAGAAGCGCTATGATGCAGCAGAAAACCATGAAACCGACAGCAAAGAATGTGATCACGTTCTGCTTCATGTTTCCGAAAAGAGTCTTCATTGCAAGGCTCATGTTGAGGCTTAAAGATGTCTTATCAAGAGGCAGATGGTTCTTTCTGAAATTGTGTGATTCAACGCCATCACGGAGTGCTACGATCGGCTGGATCTTTGAGATCTTACCTGAACTGATGAGTGTAACTATTACAGTGAACAGGATTACATATCCGATGGGGATAAATGTTGCCATGGGATTAAATGAGATCTGGTAAGAAAGACCCATCTGACCTACTACGAGTCCTGCGAAAACCGGCATGCAGACATAAGATATCGCAATTCCGACAGCACTTGCCAGGAAGGCTATGACCGAGAACCATATGACAAGTGAACTCTTGATATCAGATCCCGTATAACCGATCGCCTTGAGCGCGCCTAATGTCTTCATGTTCTCCTTGATGTAGTTGGAGATGCTGTTTGCGAGCATCATTGCCAGAGCAACAACGAGAAGTGAGGTGAGAACGAGCATAGACACAGCAATGATAAGACCGATAAAAGTTCTGGAACTGGTCATGGTCTCGAGTTCTGCTCCGCCCAATTGCGCGAAAGGATTTACCTTGAGCACGTCATTAAAAGTCTTGATCATGAATGCGCCGTTATTTACGCCTTCCTTAAGATCGTAAATGATAAAGATCGTCTCACCGGTATTTTTCTCTTCATCCCAGATCTTCTGATAGCTCTCATCGTCAACGACAAAAGTAAATATGCCGTTGTTGTTGCAGCCGCCATAGATAACATCAGTAAAGCCCTTCACCGTAAAGCTGAACTTTTTTCCGTAGTTCTCGTATTCATAAGTATCACC
>JAILHX010000147.1 GCA_024695565.1 Saccharofermentans sp.
TTTGCGAAAAGGGGAAAATATACAGACCGGAAGACGGAACGATCCTGCATTGCCTGTGCAGAAAATGAGAGTGGAAGGACTGGGGCAATACTTGATCCACATGCAAATAAACTTGTGTGATTAGTCGGACATTTCGCAATACTATGCACTAAGGACCTCACACAAATGCTGATGAAGGTTGATACAAAAACAAAAGACGGCCGGATATTTGTCCGACCGTCTTTTAACTGTCAATATCAGTCGTTCTTATTCGATTGTAAGAATATCTGAAAAGCCGGTAACATCGAAGATTTCTTTTACTTCAGGTGAAGTATTGGAGATTACCATCGCACCCTGCTTGTTCATGATCTTCTGAGTGGAAAGAAGGACTCTTAAACCTGCACTTGAGATGTATTCAAGTTTCTCAAAATCAAACTTCAAATCAGTGATACCTGACAGAGCCTCTCCAAGCGCTGCTTCAAGCTGCGGAGCCGTAGTAGTGTCAAGTCTTCCTTCCAAGACGACCTTCAGTTCATTGGCGTTTGAACTTTTTGTAATGTTTAACATAGTAGATCCTCCGTTATTTATATTAATTATAATTTTTCTTAATGGTCAAACGGTTTTTTCCGTCTGCATTCTCGTACGAAACCTCATCCATGATATTTTTGACCATGAATATTCCAAGCCCGCCGATCGGCCTTTCCTCTGCGGGAAGGGTGATGTCAGGGTCTTCGTTTTTCAGAGGGTCATAAGGGATGCCCTGATCTTCAAATGTGATCCTTACACTCTTTCCGGCTTTATCTGCTTCTATCTCCATTACTGCTTTCCCGTCTCCGGAAGGATATGCGTATCTGGCGATATTAATGAAAATCTCTTCAATGGCAATATCGATCTGCATCTTCTCTTTAGCAGAACATCCGGTTTCCTCGAGAATAGTATCAGCAAAGGCTAATACTTTACTGAGCTCTGAGGTTTGTGCATTAACTGTCAGCTGTTTCATTGTAACCTCTGCCTCCAGGGCTCTGATACGATAGTCGGTCTTGCTTAGGCAAATGATTTAAAGATAGTGACTTCCACGTCATTATTTACAATGCTGACTTTAACGTCATCTGCCAGGTTTGCAACGATCGACTTCTCCAATTCATCCTTGGCTTCATTTTTCTCTTCAATATTGAAATCGGCTTTGTCGATCTTCGAGATATAAGTGCTCATTGACCAGGAATAAGCTCCTGCTACATATGAGCTCATCTCGTAACCTGCGGAGATAAGACCTAATGCCTGCTCTGTCATGACTTTTGTGTCCGGGTCTTCGGGCAGAGTCTTGAGGGCTATCATCTCGCGGATCTTGCCGATAATGCCTTTTGCTGCTGAGTTCTCTCCCGAAGTTGATACCGCAAGAAGTTCGCTGCGGGTCTTAAGATCCATCGGAATTACAGTTTTCATGTGGATCTCGACGTCCTTATCGTTTGTCTCAAGCCAAAAGTCACCTTGAAGATTTGCAGCAAAAGAACGGATAAGCTCGATCAGTTCTTCTGACAGCAGACGGAGCCTCAAAACAGACTTGTTGTCCAATTGGCAGTATGCACCTGTCCTTTCGGCAAGATCAAGAGCAATCTCTCTGCCTTCTCCTGATGAGAATATGCTTACTGTTTCTGTTTTCATTGGAATACCTCCTAAATAGTTATATGCAAATTAAGTTTTAGCCTGACCGTTGTATTTAAATCCCATCATCGTAACATCATCGAACTGTTCTTCTTCGCCGACAAAGTATTTGATGTCACGGGCGGTCTGCGTCAGAATGTTTTTCTGGGGCTGTTCTTTATGCCTGTTTAAAACATTAAGAAGACGGTCTGTTCCATATGCTTCCTGCGCGGTATTGATTGCTTCAGGGATTCCGTCTGTATAAACAAACAAAGAATCTCCTGGTGCTAAGTCTAATTCATATTCCCTGAATTTAGCATCACGCATAACTGCAAGCGCTATGTTATGCTTCTGCTTATATAGCTCATAATCGCCGTTTCCACGCTTCAGAACCGGATACTCATGTCCTGCGTTGGCACACACCATGTGACCTGTCTCAAGGTCGGCAACGCCGATCCATACGGTTACAAACATATCTGCGTCGTTGCCGTCACATAAACCGTTGTTGGTGAGACTGAAGATCTCAGCAGGATTCTTACCGGATTCCGCATAACCCCGGATAATGGCTTTGCTCTTCATCATGAACAGGGAAGCGGGGATGCCTTTGCCTGATACATCGGCAATTACGAGACATATCTTGTTAGAATCAACAAAGAAGAAATCGTAGAAATCTCCACCTACTTCTTTTGCCGGGTCCATCGATGCGTATATCTCAAAATCGTTTCTTGGGAAAACAAAGTTGTGAGGCAAGGCGGATTCCTGAATGTTTTTGGCAAACTCAAGTTCCTGTTCGATCCGTTTCTCTGCTTCGTCAATATAGGTTTTCAAAACATCTACTGTCTGATTGATATCGTTGGACAGGGATGTAAATTCAGAAGAAGAATATACGGATACCACTTCGTTGAGGTTCCCGTTTGTGATCTTGCGAAGTGACTTGTTGACCATCTCGAGATTGTTTACGACTATTTTCTGTACAAGCACGGAGATCAGTATATAGACTACGGTGAACAGAAGAATATCCGAGAGAACGTACTCGTAAACGGTTTGATTTCTTTCTGTGTATACTTCGTCGTGTGTAAGGTAAACAAGCACCATGTTCCCGTCGCCGGTTTTCCTTACCATACACATGCATTCGTTTTCGAAAACTTCATAAGAAAAGCTGCTTCTGTCCGGAATGCTCCATGAGACATCAACCAAACTCTGATCTACCTTATCACCCATATGATCACCAAAGAGAATGGTCCCGCTCTTATCAAACAGGACATAACTGCCGCTTTCGCCAATGCTGAAAGTCATCGGACCAAAGTCTTTTTCTTTGTTTATGGCAGCATCGTATGCGCCGCCGATACTGGCCGAGGCATGCTTTAAGATAGTATTGCTCTTTTGTTCGGCAACTTGAGTTTGAAGAACGTTAACAAGTATAAGGTTCAGTACAAAAACAAGCGTAGTTATCAGGAACAGCCAGAACTGGAATTTCTGGGATACGCGTATATCACGCGAACGGCTCAGTTTTTTCAGGCTTGTCCATTCGTCGGTATCGATCGTGATGATAAGTGAGATGAGGGCAAGGCCGATGCCTGTAAAGATGATCATAGGCGGTGCACAGTTCTTAACGACATAATAAGCCATGTTCATATCGTTTCTGTGCGTGATAAATACAACGTACATATGGAAAACTTCCATTGTTGAGCCGATGAAGAATGAGAATACCAGGGAAGGTTTCTTGCCCTTGAAGATAACAACTCTTAACAGGGCGGCTACGAATCCTGATAAGCATGTGGAAATGGAACAGGCTATTCTCGTATAAGATCCGACACCGAAGTAAGTGCCCGCTATGTATCTCTCAATGCCGCCGATCAGACCTGCGATGATGCCGGAAAAGGGATCGAAGAAAAGACCTGCCGTAAGCGGGGACAAGTCTCTTACGTTGATCATCATATCCTGATAATCAACACCGAAATGGGTAGCCAGAACCGCGAAAACACCAAATATAATTCCCAGCAGTATCCTGATGCTCCAGCCTGCCTTCTTGTTCTTCAGAAGCTTCCAGAGAACGTAGGTAATAATGATATTGCCTGCTGTGACAGCAGACATCTTCAGGATCATGACAAACATAACAAATTGCCTAACTGATGAATAATACTAGTTTGTGTTTAATTGACACATATTGATTATAATATATCTTTTTATAAAATTGTTAATGCGACTTGATCCGCAGCAGAAGACGGGTGTTGTATACTCGTTTCATAAGAAAGCCGGGTTTTCGCGGATAAAAAGGCATATTGGTCAAATGAAGAGGTTAACTGATGAGCAAAAAGGGATTTTGTGAGAGTAAATTCCGATCAATGCTTCTTACCGGAACCATTACAATGGCGATCCTGTATATCATGCTTCTGTGCGACAAGATCGTCGCCGGCTTTTTCATCGGCGAAAACGGAGTGGCCGCAGTAAATGCCATTACGCCGGTCACCGGGGTTGTTACGTTTGCGTCGAGCATAATATCTATTGGCTCAAGCATTCTTTACAGCAGGGAAATAGGTGCCATGAACAAACAGCGCGCCAACAAGATCTACGGACAGGGTGTTTTCCTTACCCTTACTGTTGCCTTGATCTGCATGGCTGCATTGTACCTGTGCCGTAATGTCTATTTTGATACCCTGGGGGTCTCCAGCGAGATCCGCGGACTTGCTGAAGAATACTACCGTCTTGTTCCGGTCAATGCCGCATTAAGCGTTTTGGTTGCTTATTATTCGCAGATGGTCTATACAGACGGTGATGAGACTGTGAATACCATTTCATACATCCTTCAAATCGTCAGCAACATAATAGGTTCTGTCCTGCTGGTAAGGACTTTGGGAATGGCAGGTATTATCCTTGGAACCATTATAGGAAATATTTTGGGGCTCCTGGCTGTGATTCCGCATTACTTTAGAAAGAGCAACACTCTTCATGTAGCGTGGCATGTATCCGGTAAGGATCTGCTTGAGATCATAAAGTTCAGTGTAGTTGACGCATCCATATATCTGTGTTGGGCAGTAGCGGATTATGTTCTTATAGCGCATGTCTCGTCTAAATATGGTGATAGAGGCTTAGTAATTCTGGCGTTGGTTATAAGCCTTATTGAGTTCAGTGTTGTGCTCGATGGTGTCGGTCTGGCTGTTCAGCCGCTGCTTGGCACATATCTTGGCGAGAAGAATAATGTGATGATCAAGAGGCTTATGCGTGAGGCGGCAAAAGCGGCGTTTGTTGAAGGGCTTATCGCCAATGTAATTGTTTTCGCATTTGCTAAAAACTTCTGTGAGTTCTTCAGTATTACGGATGATTCTTTGTTAAACGACTCGTCGCACGCTGTCAGGATCGTCTCTTTGGGGTTTATCTTCTGCAGTTTGGTAGCGCTCACGACCTCGTATTATATGCTGGTGGATCATATTGGGTTGTCAGTTGTGCTCACTGTGATCAAGGACGGTCTGCTTTATTCATTTTTGCCTGTCCTTGCTTCGGTGATTTTTGGTGAAGATGCAATGTGGATCTCTTTTGCCTTATCTCCTCTGATTACGCTTGTCATAGCTTTCCTGTTCATCAGAGTACGTTACGGGAAAGATAAGTTCCCCTTCCTGTTAAAGCCTTCTGACTGCGAGATCATTGTATTGGACGATACGCTTTTGCCCGATAACTGCGCTAAGCTTTCTGCCAAAGTATCAGAGGTTGTTGAAGAACACGGGTTCCCGAAAAGCATAGCGAACCGTGCGGCTCTTTTTACGGAAGAGATAGGACTTACGATTATCGAGAAGAACGGAAAAACGAAGAATCCTCTCCTAGTCGAGATTTCCATGTTTTTCGAAGGCGATTCGGTAATACTTGTCGAACGTGATTCCGGTGTGATATTCGATATAACTGATCCGGATCTCAAGATCGACGGTCTCAGCAGTTTTATCTTAAGTGGGATAATGCAGGCCCAGGAAGAGAAAGCATATATGACTACGACCGGCTACAATCGCAATATGATGCGTTTTACCAAGTAAAATGAGGTCAGTATCGGCGGAAGGGGGAATAGGAATATGATCAAAGCTGTTATTTTCGATATGTTTGAGACATTGGTATCGATCTTCTCGGGTGATACATATTTCAGTGAACACATAGCTGCGGACCTTAATATTCCGATCGAAGATTTCAGACCGGTATGGCGTGCCACCGATAAGGCAAGAAGCAGCGGACAGTGTACCATTGCTGAAGTTATGAAGATCTGTCTCGAGACACTTGGCTGTTATAGCGAGGAATCGGTTCAGCTGATCGTAGATCACAGGAGGGAGAATCTCGAGGGTGTTTTCGCGAGAACGCCTAAGGAGACGATAGAACTCTTAGAGGCGCTGAAGGCCAGAAACATTAAGATCGGCCTTATAAGCAACTGCTATTCTGATGAGGCTCAAGCTATAAAGGAGAGCGTTCTTTATCCTTTCTTCGATGCGCCCGTCTTATCCTACGAACAAGGCGTTACCAAGCCTGATCCTGAGATATTCAGAAGAGCTATAGATATGCTTGGTGTCAGTGCGGATGAGTGCCTCTATGTCGGTGACGGCGGCTCAAAAGAATTATATGCTGCAAGGGATGCCGGAATGGAGGCTGTCCAGGCACGCTATTTTGCGCACCTCGCGTATGAGCCTCATATTCCATGCGGCAGGCTGGACGAGTTTGATCAGGCAGAAACGCAGATGGATGTTTTGAAGTATCTGTGAGGTTGATTGCTTCAGCGGCTCTTGGTTTTTAACTTGATCCCGATTATCGCTACGATAAGAACTATCGGAAAAATGCATGCAATAAGCATTCCGGCCTTGAGATCATCATCGCGGATCTGTGAGGTGAATCCTACAAGCCAAGGACCGAAAGCACCACCCAGATCCCCTGCCATTGCGAGTAGAGCAAACATTGCAGTTCCTCCGGCAGGGAGTCTTTTAGATAAGATGCTGATCGTTCCGGGCCACATTATGCCGACAGAGAATCCACAGAGAGTGCAGCCAATAAGACAAATGACCGGGTTTTGAGATAATGCTGCCAGAATATAGCAGGCCAGACATAATGCTCCAGAACCCAGCATATATTTTGTGAGTTCGATCCTGCTTCCGAATTTTCCGTAGATAACGCGGCTGATTCCCATGGTGACAGCAAAAAGACAAGGTCCTACAAGATCTCCTATTGTTTTGGATAATCCGAGCGCTGATTCAACGAATGCTGATGCCCATTGCGCCATAGACATTTCCGCAGCACCGGCGCAAACCATAAGCACTATGCCTAAAAAGAACATCGGAGTTTTGAGAAGAGTGCGGATCGTCATTCCTTTACCGTCTTCGACAAGCGGCTCGATGGGACACGAAGCAAAGTTATATATATTGTAAAGTGGGATCAAGGCCCAGATGCATGAGAGCCATCTCCAGTTCTCAAGTCCGAAAACCGCTAGGAAGACAGTAGACAGCAGTATGACCCCCACGCTTCCCCAACAGTAAAAAGAGTGTAGAAGACTCATGACGGCTTCCTTGTGATCAAACGGGCAGGCTTCAACAATAGGACTGGCGAGAACTTCGATGAGTCCGCTGCCGATAGCGTAAATTATTACGCTTATGATTATTCCTATAAAAGGATCAGGAAGGATCAAAGGCAAAAATGCCAGGCATATAAGCCCTGCAGCTGATGCTATCTCTGATGCAACGGCACAGGCACGATAACCAATCCTGTCAACGAATTTCGCACATATAACATCCACAATCAATTGCGTAAAATAGAATGCTGTAGAAACAAGAGCAACTTTTCCGAGTGGAATACCCATGCTCTTATGGAAAGTAAGGAATAGAAGAGGAACAAAGTTCGCTGCAATAGCCTGAGTGATAAAACCCAGATAACATGCAATAAGCGTTTTGCGGTATTTTTTGTCAGATGCCATGTGATCCTCTTTTGAAGCTCAGATTACTTATTATATTGCTTGATAAGCAGTGAGCTGTATACGTTAATTCATTGAATTATATCAAGTATTTACTGTACAATATCGCAAGGCTATAGATTAACGGTTAGAGCTTTGATGGCATGTGATTAGAGACGACCGTAAGCTGATAAATCACATTGAATGGGCAGAGTGGACTTAAGAATAAATGAATATTTTCGATGATGTAAATAACTGGGAGAAGACAGAAGGCGCAGAGATTTTCTCTTCAATAATCAGCATGTCAGATCCCGTGATTTTGGACTACGGCTGCGGTGCCGGCAATTATTCTTTTGCTGCAGCGTATGCATTCGGTCAGAAATGCAGAGTGGAAGCAGTTGACATTAACAAGCAGTGTCTGGACTATGTAAATGAGAAAGCTGCGGGCGAGAAGGTCGGCTGCATAACTACTGTCATTGGCAGAGAAGATTACAGGCATGATTTTGAAGATAATACCTTCGATCTGGTTATCTATGCTGATATGTTCCATGGCGAGGAGAAAATGTATGGCGGACTTCACCGCTTCGTGATGATCGAAGAAGCAAAAAGAACGTTGAAAAAGGGCGGGGTCCTTGCAATTCTTCCGTTCCATCTCTCGAATTTCAGAGATAAGGATAAGAAGAAAGCCAAGTACACATATAAAAAACTTATTGATGAGATAAGCAGCTACGGGTTTACATATGTCGAGAAGGACTTGGAAGGCATTCATTTTGAAAAAGTGTACAGCCCTTATTACCAGCAAAAAGGCGGAGTGACCTTTGACAGCTTGGAACGCGGTAAACTGTTAGTATTTCAGTATCGCTGAACGGAAGAAATTACATGATCCTTATCTTTGATTATTTCGAGACTCTCCTTAACAGCAAGAGCATTGATTTTAACCGTGGTCTTAAATTGTTCTGGGAAAACCATTATCAGGACAAATGCCCGTTTGAGGACATGAAAGCTTACGGCGAGGAATTATTCCAGGTGCTCCTGTCTAAGCACGCTGAAGGTATTGAGTATCCTTTCGTAAAAGAAGAACTGCCTCTTTATGCTCGGAGGTTCGGCGGCGATAAGCTTTCCATGAGTGTTGCGGAAGAAGCTGATTTCCTGATGCTCTGTAATGACTTTGAATTGGTTCCGTCAATTGAGATTTTTCTTAAGGAATGCAGCGAAAAGAATATTCCTATGTATGTGTTATCCAACAGCGGTTTCCGCAGCGAAACTCTCTTGGAGATACTTAACAGATTCGGAATAGGGAAGTGCTTTAATATGCTTTGGTCCAGTGCAGATTTCGGAAGAATAAAACCCTGCAAAGAATTCTTTGAACTTGCGATAAGGAGAGCACTGGAAGACAATCCTTCAGAAAAGCGTGAAGATATTATCTTTGTCGGTGATGTTTATGAGACCGATGTTATCGGTGCGAACAATGCCGGAATAAAGTCTGCGTGGCTCAACAAGAAGAGTGAGCGAGATACTGCCGGTCTTGCCACATATATCTGTGCATCACCTGACCAACTCTATAAAATTCTCAGTTAAGATTCCGCTTTTGTGACATTATTTCCGTTCTGTGTCTGGTTTAAAATCCGCTAAATGAATTTGTGCTAAAATGTCTCTGTCTGTGGGTGAGCCTCACGGATAAATTTGTGATTGAGCGGAAAAAACTTATGGAACTTTGGGATCTGTATGACAGAGACGGCAATAAGACCGGTGAAGTCTGGGAGAGAAAGCACGGTAAGAATAATGATCTCCCGGACGGAAGATATCATTTGGTATGCGATATCCTCGTTAAGCATACGGACGGCACATATCTTTTGACAAAGAGACATCCTGATAAGGATATCTGTCCCGGTTTTTGGGAACCCGGAGCAGGCGGCGCTGCGGTGCAAGGCGAAGATCCTGAAGATTGTGCGATAAGAGAGCTTTTTGAAGAGACAGGGATCCGTTCTGAGAATCTTGAATTTGTTAATAAGACCATCAACGATTTCAGTCACACCATATACTATTCTTATCTTGTCGTAGTAGACTGCGATAAGGATTCCGTTGTGCTCCAGGAAGGCGAGACTACTGATTATAAGTGGGTCGACGTAAAGGGCTTCATCGATTATACGGATTCCGATCTTGCCATGAAACATCACGTTGAAAGATACCGCGGCTATATCAATGGTCTCATCGCGGAAAGCGGCTTGTGAATTCGCAATGAAGAAATACAAAACACAATATGAGATG
The DNA here is from genome assembly GCA_024695565.1 of Saccharofermentans sp. The sequence goes on from JAILHX010000147.1 coordinate 9,797, forward strand.
ATGACCCGGGAGCCGGTGCCGCGCTTGATCTTAAAGCTTGGCATACCGACCATGATAAGTATGTTCGTCACCACTATTTATAACATGGCGGACTCATATTTTGTCGGACAGATCAGTACGTCTGCAAGCGGCGCCACAGGTGTTGTATTAGGCCTCATGGCGATACTTCAGGCAGTAGGTTTCATGTTCGGTCACGGCAGCGGCAGCATCATTAGCAGAAAGCTCGGTGAAAAAGATGTTGAGAGCGCCAAAATTTTCGCGGCTACAGGCTTTTATTCTGCGTTGATAGCGGGCTTTTTCTTCCTGATATTCGGAAGCATTTTCCTGACACCGTTGATGGTACTTCTCGGAAGTACGCCTACAATACTTCCCTTTGCCAGAACATATGCGATCTGCATTCTCTGCGCCGCTCCCGCATTGGTATCAAGTTGTGTAATGAACAACATCCTAAGGTATGAAGGCCGTGCTTTCTTTGCCATGATCGGTCTTGCTTCGGGCGGTATCCTTAACATATTCTTAGATATGCTTTTCATGCAGAAAATGAACATGGGCATTTTAGGTGCCGGACTTGCAACTGCGATCTCGCAGTATGTCTCCTGGATACTCCTTCTTACGATGTTCATCCTGAAGAAGACACAGACTTCATTGTCAATCAAAAATGTTAAGTTCAATGCTTCAACACTTGGCAATATTGTTACAGTCGGACTTCCCAGCCTTGCAAGACAGGGTCTTGCAAGCATATCCACAATGATCCTCAATAATGCTGCAGGTGCATACGGAGACGCAGCCATTGCTGCCATGGCAATTGCAAACAGAGTCTCAATGTTTATCTTCAGTGCCGTGCTCGGTATCGG
>JAILHX010000013.1 GCA_024695565.1 Saccharofermentans sp.
GTTCTTGTTTATCTTGGCGTTCTTGTCACCTGTGGCAGAATACTTGAGCTTCATCATGAGAGCTCTGGCAGAGAATATGACGACGCCGAATACACCGAACAATACGGTAAACAACATTCCTCCCGTACCGGGATCGATGTATAAAAGCTTTAAAAACTGCACAATAACACTCCGCCTTAACCACTATCAAATACTGATAGAGAAATAAATGTCAATCACCCTAATAAATAAAATTACTATATATAAGCAAAATGTCAATAAATTATATTTTAATTTTGCATGTTAACGCCCTTATGTACTATAATGCGACAGAAATACATTTAAGAGGTTGATTTTATGGAAGAAGAATTAACAAAGTCATATATTACGATGCCTAAGGGCTTCAAGGCTAACGGTGTCTCAGCAGGCATGAAGTGCGCTGATCCTGCAAACATTAACGAGAATGATCCTAAATCTTCTTATCTTGATGTTGGCATGGTCTATTCAGACACGCTCTGCAATGTTGCGGGAGTTTATACATCTAACCTGGTAAAAGGCCATTCACTCGTAAGATCCATAGACATCATCGAGAATAAGGGTAAAGCAAAGGGCATAATCGTTAACAGCAAAGTTGCCAATGCAGGCGTTGGCAAGGCCGGCGTCGAAGATGCATGCAAAGTTGCTGAATGCGCATCTTCCCTTCTCGGCTGCGAAGCTTCTGAGATCCTGACTGCTTCAACAGGCGTTATCGGCTCAAGACTTCCGCTGGATAAGATCACAGGCGTTATCCCTTCTCTTGTCGAAGGCTTGTCTTCTTCTGAAGAATCTGCACATAACGCTGAATATGCCATGATGACCACAGATACAGTTCCCAAGGAAGTATCTGCCCAGATTGAACTTACTGACGGCAAGACCGTTACGATATCCGGTATGGCCAAGGGGTCCGGCATGATCCACCCCAACCTCGCTACCATGATCTGCGTCTTCACTACTGACTGCGGAATCGAATCCGCTCTTCTTAAAAAGATGCTCCAGAAGGCGGTTAAGTACACATTCAACAGAGTAAGCGTTGACGGTGATACCTCTGTATGCGACATGGTTACTGTTTTCGCGAACGGAGCATCCGGTGTTGAAATCACAGAAGGTACTGAGGACTACAAGCTTGTAGAAGATGCTCTTTGTGAACTCTCCGAAGACATTGCTAGAATGCTCGCTTCTGACGGCGAAGGCGCTACAAAGTTCGTTGAGATCGAAGTGCGCGGAGCAAAGGATGAGAAAGACGCCAAATTGATCGTTACTTCAGTTGCAAGATCACCTCTTTGCAAGACCGCATTCTTCGGAATGGATGCAAACATCGGCCGTATCCTTACAGCTGTCGGTTATTCCGGCGCTTCATTTGACCCTGAGAAAGTCGACATCAGACTCTCCGGTCTTCTTATGTATAAGGATGGTGCCGCAGTTGATTTCGATGAGGAAGAAGCATCCAAGCTTCTGGCTGAGCACGACATCAAGGTCGACATCACTCTCTACGAGGGCGATGCTTACGACAGAATGTTCACCTGCGACTTCTCTTACGATTACGTAAAGATCAACGGAAGCTACAGAACCTGATCTAAACTTAATTATCCATTAAAAGCAAAAGGGCTGAACAAAACGTTCAGCCCTTATTAATCAGCATTTAATTAAGGATTACTCCTCTGTCTTAGCCTCTTCAGCAGGTGCTTCCTCAGCAGCCTCTTCCTTTATCTCAGGCTCCTTGGGTTCAACCTTGACAGCCTTGGATGCAAGATACTCAACTGTCTTTCTGGCGCGGATGGAATCCTTGATGTATGCGGAATCTTCGCCGATAGACTTCTTAACTTCCTCAACATCGATCTTGTAGGAGTTAGCGATAGTCTTGAGTTCTTCGTCATACTCTTCAGCTGTAACTTCGGGATCGATCTTCTCTGTGATCTTCTCGATAACGAGTGAAGACTTAACTCTTACACGTGCCATGGGCTCAAGAGACTTCTTGAAGTCGTCCATGCTCTGGCCTACATACTGGAGATACATATCAAGGCCGATGCCCTGGTTGGACATACGGGCTGCCTGATCGTCAGCCATCTGCTCAACTTCGTTCTGAACCATTGAATCAGGGATGTCGATCTCGCAATTGTCGCATACGGCACGGACTGTCTCGTTCTCGAATCCTGCCTTGTTGTCCTTGTCAGCTCTCTCCTGCTGCTTTGCTCTTACGTCAGCCTTGAGCTCATCGAGAGTATCGAACTCGGAAACGTCCTTGGCAAACTCATCGTCAAGTTCAGGAATAACTTCAGCCTTGATAGCGTGGATCTTAACGTTGAATGTAGCGTCAGCACCCTTGAGATCTTCTGCATGATAATCTTCAGGGAACTTAACTTCGATAGTGAACTCCTCACCAACATTATGACCTGCAACCTGCTCCTCGAAGCCGGGGATGAAAGACTTGGAACCGAGCTTGAGGTTGTAACCCTCGCCCTTGCCGCCTTCAAAAGCAACGCCTTCCTTGAATCCTTCGTAGTCGATCGTAACTGTATCGCCTTCCTGAGCTGCTCTGTCCTCAACTTCTTCGAGGGAAGCATTTCTCTTTCTCATGCGCTCGATCTCAGCGTCAACGTCCTCGTCAGTAACTACCTGATCCTTGAAAGGAACTTCAACGCCCTCGTACTGACCAAGCTCGAACTCAGGCTTAACATAAACTGTAATCGTGTACTTGATGCCCTCTTCGTTAATGTCAGTAACATCCATCTCAGGTCTTGAGACAACCTTGAGGTCGTGCTCCTTAACTGCCTCAGGATACTGAGCGTTAGCAATCTCGTTCATGGCGTCCTCATAAAGTACGCCCTCTCCGTAATACTGGCAAACGAGCTGATAAGGAACCTTACCCTTACGGAAACCGGGAACCTGGAATCTGTTCTTATTTTTGTTATAAGACTTCTTCAGGGCTTCACCCCACTCTTCCTTGTTTGCCTCAAGGCTGATTACTACCTGAGAGTGCTCTTTCTTCTCAATTGTGGATGCCATGTTATATCCTCCAAATAAATATAATTAATTAACATAATAGCCGAATATGAATTGTATCACAGGCAATCGAATAATTGCAATATTATAATACGGTAACTTGAATACCTTTGAGGACATCAAGCGTTGCCTGGTGAAGATCAGGGGCAAATGAAGCCGTAAGCTTGGAATCAACGATTACTTCTGCCTCAGGAGCAGCTGCCTTGGCAACAACTGCATTAGAGAGAACGCAGATGTTGGATACAAGACCGCAGACCTCGATGCTGCTAATCTCTGAAGCGTTCTCCTTAAGGTATTCGGCAAGTTCGATGCTGCCGAATGTGAGCTTCTCAAAGGCCTTCTTATTCTCAAGGATCGGCTGAAGTTCTTCTGCGAGCTTCCAGCCGTCAGAGCCCTTGATGCAGTGAGGAACAGGAAGATTTTTGCCTTCCTGTGTCTCCATATAATTTTCGAAGTGGGTATCAAGCGTATAAACGATCTCATCACCTGCTTCTTCAAATTCCCTGATCTTGGCAATAATGCCCGGAATGATCTTATCAGCACCTCCAAATCCGAGTGCTCCGTCAATAAAATCCTTCTGCATGTCAACAACAATGAGAATCTTACGCATTTTCGATACCTCCTTCGGTTATAAAAAAAGCTGCCGCATACGCAACAGCTTTGTGTCTGGCGCGCCTAGCAGAGCTCGAATCCACAACCTTCTGATCCGTAGTCAGACGCTCTATCCAGTTGAGCTATAGGCGCATATACGCATTGGTCTCCCAATAGCCTAATAATATTATTACTTGATGCCTTGAATGTCAATCTTGTTTTGGTTAGAATACTCGCGATTAATCTAAAAGATACGGGGAAACGCTATTGAATTCATATAATCCTGACTCACAACTCATAAAGGAACTGCCTCTTATCAACTGCAGAGAGCTTGGCGGAATGCCGTTAGATTGCGGCAAAACATTTGCTTCCGGCCTATTTATCAGATGCGGCTCACCCGAATGGCTTAATGATGCTCAGGTTCAGGAAGTCAAAGATTACGGCGTTAAGACCGTTATCGATCTCCGGGCACCCGATGAGCTCAAGTCCTGCGGCAATCCATATCAGAACGATCCTGACGTTAAGTTCTACAACATTCCCTTATATAACGGCAATCCCAATGAGGATGACGATTCTACACTGGAATTCATCCGCACTCATACTCTTGGCGACTACTATGTCATCATTGCAGAAGAGATGGGCGGTCAGTTGGCACAGATCATGAGGATCCTGCTTAACAGTGAGTCCGTTACCCTCTTCCACTGTGCCCACGGCAAAGACAGGACCGGTGTTGTAGCTGCCCTCCTCTATCTTATCTGCGGAGCTTCAAGAGAAGACATAGTAAAAAACTACAAAGTCTCTTATGAATACCTCAAGGATTTCCTGGCACCTGCAATAGCAAAGCTGCCTGACGATATGAAGCACATATTAAGGTCAGATGCTGACAATATGGTTACTTTCCTGGATTATATCGACAGCAAATGGAATGGTGATGTAACTGCCCTTCTTATTGCAAACGGTCTTACTGAGGATGAGATCTCGGCAATACGCTCCAAGTGCATAGCAAACTGATCAGGTAATAGCTTCGCCTAATCTGATACGGGTAACATTACCGTAGTCATCGAACCAGAATGACAATTCGAACTCACCGTCACCGTTCTTGAACGAACTTGTATATTCGCTCTCATCAAACATAGGATAGATCAGAAGGAGTTCTGAGACATTCATTCCGATATAAAGATCCTGACCGATCGAGAACACTTCATCATTACGGATTACTACAGATGAGAGTCTGCCTGAAGTCCAGCTGTTGACTGCTCCGTCAAAAGTCTCGAGTTTTATGGTCATGCCGCTATATGAGAGGATCACACATCCGCGCTCATAATCCGTAACGATCGGAACACCAACGAGCTGATATATCTCATCCCTCGTATAAGTGGATCCCATTCTGAGCCTGTTATCAGTGTTAGCGATAAAACGGAGCTCGCTTATAATTACCGGAACTTCATCGTCAATAAAGTATGTACCGTCTTTCTGAAGATGCAATTCTACGGTCTTAGAGAAGATAGACTTACTGTCAGCAGATAAAACCTCAGGGATCTCATAAACGACACGTGTGGGCGAGATCATCTTAAGACTGAAATCATCAGAACTTGTCTTTACCTTCAGCCTGTAGTATTCGGCAATGTAATTGGCCTTGGCATAGATAACGGAATTCATGTATATATCAGAATCGTATCTTGACTTGATAAGGGTCTCGAGGCCGTCGATATTGCCTTCATTGATCATGTCGAAGTAATGGTTGATGTAAGAATAAGCAGAGAGCGAATCATAGATATACTTTTCTGCCATGACATATTTGTCAGCGTTCTTTTCAATAACAAATCTGACAGGCGATGCCAACGGATTTTTATCAACGGAATAGCAAAGCTCGACAACATCAAGGTCGCCATACTGATTGACGCTCTGATAGTTCTCATCCTCACCTGCATCAATGCTCTCAAAGTACTGTGCCTTGTCGCTGTCGTTTAAGATCCTGAATGAATCAGCTGTTCCGTGTACAGCTGAACACTTTCTTAAGATCGAACAATATTCATAAAATACCGAATAAGAAAGACCGTTGAGCTGGCTCTGCGGAATCTTTGCATAACTGTCAGCTACTGCCTTCTCACTAAGAATCGCATTGACCATGAGACGGGCAATATCAGTCTCTGACAACTGATTAGCCGTAACGTTAAGTCCGCTCGTAATGTTGCTGATAAAATTACAGCCTGTAAGAGAGACTGTCATACCGAAGATCACTGAAACGGACATAATAACAGCAAGGCATCTTATGCAAGCGCCCTTAAAGCTTATAAGCATGCTGTTATCACGTTTTAACATTAATCCTCTCTTCTTCTCTTTTCCTGTGCTTCAAACAGAACTACTCCTGCAGCAACTGCGGCATTAAGGCTGTTAACGTGTCCTGACATCGGGATGGATACCGTAAAGTCACAGCACTTCCTGACGCCGTCTCTCATTCCGTCACCTTCACTGCCAATGACAACTACCAGATTGCCCGAATAATCAGCAGCATGGTATTCATAGTCAGCATTCATATCAGTACCGCAGACCCAGAAGTTCTCTTTCTCCTTAAGCCTGGTAAGGGTCTGAGCAAGATTCGTAACTCTGGCTACAGGCACGTACTCGATGGCACCTGCAGAAGCCTTTGCAACCATAGAATCCAATGCAACGGAACGCCTCTCCGGGATAATGACACCGTCAACACCGCAGCAATCGGAGATCCTTAATATCGAGCCTAAGTTATAGGCATCCTTGATCTCATCTAATGCCACGAGGAGTGCCGGTCTGCCCTCATCCTTGCATTTATTGATTATCTCATCAAGATCGGCATAGCTGTGAGGCGCAACTGAGGCAATGACGCCCTGATGATTATGGGTGCGGCTCATCTTGTCCAGAACTTGTCTTGTCGCTCTGGTAACAACGATACCTCTCTTATTGGCTTCATCAAGGATCCTGATGAGACCGTGATCTAACGGCTTATCTCCGTCGGGCTTTAATATCCAGATCTTATTGAAGTCTCTTCCGGCGCTTAAAGCTTCGGTAACGGCATTTCTGCCTTCGAGCTTGTCTGTGGAATCCTGGTCGGTAAAAGCGTCATCTGTGCGGTCGCGCTTATATTCAGGCCTATTGTTTGCCTGTCTTCCCGGTTTCCTGTCCTGATTAAAACGTCTCTTACCTTTATCCACTTGTCTTATGCCTTATCTTCTTCTGATTCTTCAGTCTTTTTAGTTACAACACCATCGCAGATATCAAAGCTCTTATAGATCAGATATTCCATTCTGGACTCTTCGTTGTTGAGGAAGAGATATCCTATCAGTGCTTCAAAGCCTGTCGCATACATGTAGTCTGCGTGGTTGGCATTTTTCGATACCGCATGAGGATTGGAATTCTTACCTCTCCTGAAATAATCCTGTTCTGTCTCCGTCAATTCATCAGATAAAACTCTGATGCTCATGGCCTGGGCTTCTGCGGAAACATAATGAACCGTGTTATTGTGCATCTTATTGTTGCTTCCGGCACCAAGCGTTGCCGACTTGCAGCGCGCATAGACCTCGTAGATCGAATCGCCGATATAGGCAAGCACCAGTGGCGATACTTCTCTTAAATCCTGCGCAATAAACGGTTTGATCATCAGTTAGCCTTCTCGATCTTGAATCCGCCGGGTACGTCCTTAACGATATAACCCCTGGACTGGATCTCGTCCCTGATCTTGTCTGCTTCTGCGTAGTCCTTAGCCTTCTTGGCTTCTGCTCTCTTGTTGGCAAGTTCTGTGATCTCTTCAGGGATCTCGTCTTCAAGATCCAATAAGATTCCGAGAACGCCTGTGAGTTCAACGATCTTGTCTCTTGCTTCCTTGAGCTTATCTGCTGAGACCTTGGCCTCCTGAGCACTAGTATTGACCTGGCGGACGAGATTGAAGATATCAGTAATGGCATCAGCACTGTTAAGGTCATCGTCCATGTGAGCGATAAAGCTGTCACCAGCAGCCTTGATAGCGTCATCGAGGACCTTATCTGCCTCGCTATCTCCAGCCAGATTACCGTTATTCAAAACGAAGTCTGCATTTCTTACGCAGTTGGAGATCCTTCCGAGACTCGTCTGGGCAGCAGCAAGAAGTTCATCAGAGAAATTGATGGGGCTCCTGTAGTGACCCAATAGAATGAAGAATCTGATTACGTTATAGGGATACTTCTTAACAATATCTCTGATCGTAAAGAAGTTGCCTAAGGACTTACTCATCTTCTCGCCGTCGATGTTAACGAAAGCGTTATGTACCCAGTAGTTGCAAAATGTGCAGCCGTTAGCTGCTTCACTCTGCGCGATCTCGTTCTCGTGGTGCGGGAAGATAAGATCCTGTCCGCCGCCGTGAATGTCTATAGTGTCACCTAAGTACTGCTTGATCATGGCAGAGCACTCAATGTGCCAGCCGGGTCTTCCTTCACCCCAGGGTGAACCCCAGAAAGGCTCGCCCTCCTTCTTGAACTTCCATAAAGCGAAGTCACCCGGATTCTTCTTGCCTTCATAAGAAGCCTTGCGCTCACCGCCGCCTGCTTCAAGTTCGTCGAGATTGTAGTGTGAGAGCTTACCGTAATCAGCCTTCTTGGAAACGTCGTAATAAACGCCGTCGCCCTCGATCACATAGGTGTAGCCCTTCTCTTCCATCGACTTGATAAGACCGATGATAGCCTTCATGGAATGAGTAGCTCTGGGCTGATATGTGTGATGCTTGATATTAAGACCGTCAGCATCAACATAGTATTCCTTGATAAAACGGTCAGCGAGCTGCTCAACAGTAATGCCCTCTTCATTGGCACGCTTGATCATCTTATCGTCAATGTCAGTGAAGTTCTGAACGAATGTTACGTCATAACCTCTGTATTCCAAATATCTGGCGAGCGTATCGAAGGTTACAAAAGGTCTGGCGTTGCCCAAATGGAAATAGTTATAGACCGTCGGGCCGCACGCATACATCTTGACCTTGCCTTCTTCAATAGGCTTGAATTCTTCCTTATATCTTGTGAGTGTATTGTAGATCTTCATAATTTATCTCCTGTCATATTGAATTAATGGTTAGAAAACATCCAACATCAACATCGACAGGATCTGCAATTAATGAGCAAAAAAACAACGCCTGCCACAATATGGGCAGCCGAGTCAAAAGCATCTAAATTGTTCTTCTCATAAAGAAGTTCCATTACTTCTAACCTTCCAAAAACCCCCGAAACAAAGTGGACTCTGATTGACACCCGGAAATCCAGGGCGGTGCTCAGGTATCAGATCTCAATAGTCCAACTTACAAGGCTTTACATCAAAAAGACAGGCCCAAGCTCCTTATTACGTCATGTAGGTCCAAT
>JAILHX010000014.1 GCA_024695565.1 Saccharofermentans sp.
GTTCTTGTTTATCTTGGCGTTCTTGTCACCTGTGGCAGAATACTTGAGCTTCATCATGAGAGCTCTGGCAGAGAATATGACGACGCCGAATACACCGAACAATACGGTAAACAACATTCCTCCCGTACCGGGATCGATGTAAAGAACCTTAATCAAATCCATCTGTCTTAAGTCTCCTTCTGCCTGAAGTGTATAAATGTCAAAAAAACATAGACATTATATTATATTAATTAAAATAAGCATTTTCAAATTTGAGGGCGGCTCATCCTCCCCCGGAATAAGACCAGCTGTATTGGTTTCTTGGGTCGGTTCCGTGGAATGTATACCACGTTCCGGGAATGAATGTATTGCCGTGATTGTCCTCAGGATTCCAGACCTTGGAATAGAAGACAAACTGCGTGCCGTCTTTTGCATCTGAATTAATGGGATTTTGGGTAAACGGATTTACCGGATCTTCAATAAGGCCTTCAGTTGCGAGAGCCGGGGTATCGGCATTTGTCATGAAGTCCTCACAAACAGTAAATCCTGCAGCGTCAAAGTCCTTGACCATAAGAAGCGGCATAAAGAATTCCATATCCTGGCCTTTGCATGTGAAGCCCATCTGACCTAATCCCTGCCCGTGATCAGCTACGATTATTATCCTTGTGTTGTCGTAGACACCGTTTTCGCGCAGATAATCGAACCATTCTCCGAGCTGCAGATATGAAGCCATATTAACGTGATAGAACTGAACCTGTTCTGCTGTAGTCATTGGCAGGGTCACGCCGTCAACCGTATAACGGCTGACCATATCGACATCGTAAGCTGTGTTGTCGACATGAAGCGCGGGAACGTAATCGGGCTCCTGAAGCAGACAGACGTTGTGGGATGTCTTGTTGGCCATCATGAGGAATGTGTTCTCGGAACTGTCTGTTATCGTTGTAATGTCAGACAGGTTTGTTAGCACATAGTAGTAATCGAGGAAATCGTCGCGGAGGCCGTCGCTCTTAGATAAGCCGTCCATGGTCTGAACAATTGTGGAAGTGCCTACGGATTCGTTATATGTTCCGCCGTCATAGATCGTCTCCTGAAGTACAAGAGGAGATATCTTCATGAGCGAGAAGAAAAAGAAGTTGCGGTTGCGGATCTCGTAGATCTGCTCTGATGTATTAAACGACTCTGAATCATCATCGTAGTAATTAAATCTCTCGACGGTGTTAAAGCAGTGGAATTCCGGATAATCGTCATAGATCGACAGATCGGCCGTCCACTGATAACCGGCAAATGAAGGATCGCAGACCGTTACTTCATATCCGCTGTCGTAGAAGATAACGGGCATTACTCTGAGAGCTTCATTCTGCTTGCTCTCGAGGCTCTCTTCTTCGCGTTCATTGATCTTTTTGGGAGTGTAATCGTATCCGCCGTATAACGCAGGAGAACCAAAGAGAGTGTACGCTCCGTAAGATATCGTGTTGGGATAGTAGGTAAAGCCGTCGAACTGCTCTAACAGTTCAGGCTTCTCATTGAAGATATATGGAGCAAACGGTCCGACTGCACGGTCGAGCATGAGGACTACAACATTCTTGCCGTTCCTGCTCAAGGGAATATTTGGCAGTTCCTCGCCCATGTTGATCTCGAGCTTTGCTATGGCCTGATTGTACTTGCCGGTTATTTGGATTGAGTTATATATTCCGATACCTGTAACTGTCATAATCCCTGCAAGAACTACTGCGGTTGAGATCTTCCTGAACTTCGTATAGACAAAGTGGAAGGCAACAGCAACCGCAATGACGGCGCAGGCATTGATGATGTATTCAGGCAGCATGAATACCACTTCATTGTCGTACTTGAGAGTGGATGACATCGTGCCGAGATCTGTTCCGAACAGCATGTAATCAGCAATCGCCACGCCACATAAGATCCATATCCCTTCTGCAAAAAGAGATTTGGCTTTATCGCTCATGAAGAAGTAGAAGACGCCGCCCCAGAGCACAAAGCTCCCGAACGAGATAAGCATGGAATTGCCGATGTACGAGATGGGATTAAGCCTGGTTGCAGCATCAACAAACTCTACCGCCGAAGTACTGATGACCGTAGACGGAATGAGAAGTCCCGTGATCAGTGCCATGAGTACTGCGCCGCAGAAGAATGCCAATGTATCTTTGGGCTTGGTCTTGAACTTGGCTTTTAACTTACCGGGAAGGATGCTTACTATAAGCGGCAGAACCAGAAGCAGACATCCTATCCCGAGGAGTATCTTCTGTCTTAAATCAAGGTTATGTCTTGTCAGTGTCAGAATGAGAAGGACTGCACCTGCAACAGCGGATAGAACGCACAATATTCTCTTAGGGTTCCTGAGTTTATAGAATATGTTTTTGACGAGCGCGAAAACATTATTTAACAGCCAGTAGAAAACAAGTCCTGCAGGTGAGTGGTATAACAATACGAGGAATACTACAGCGAGGCCGTAGACCTGTATCTTGGACTTAAGCGGCTGACCCTTCGTGTATATGATACCCGTTACGATGTTGATGACCGTCATCACGATAGGGAGGATGTTGACAGGGAAGCTTCCTATCGTGAATATTGCGTCTTCTTTTCCCAGATCTGAGATAAACCAGAACGGCATTCCCTTAAGACTTTCCATGCCTGATAAGAGCCTGTATGCAGCAATGAAGAAAGGTATCTGCAAGAGAAGTGAAGCAGAACTTTTTAGTGCGTATATGGGCTTATAGTGATTGATACGGTAGTATTCCTGAAGCATCATGAAGCGCTCGTCACCCTTGAACGTCCGCTTCGTACGCTTGATGCGTTCAGCCATCTTCGCCTGCATGTCGCGTTCTTCTTTCTGGAGTTCGTCTGCGCGTTTATAGAGCGGGAGCACCAGGAAATTGACAGCCAGACTTAAGAAAATGATCGATATGCCTTCGTTACCGATTATCTTATTGGCCACCATGAATATAACTTCGAAGAGCAGCTCAAGAGGTGAGATTATCAGGGTATAGAGCGAAGATAGAAACGCCATTGGTATTACCACGCACCTATATAAGTCCAGCTGTCAGGATCGTGCGGATCACCGTCTAACGCGATCCATAATCCCTTGCTGAATGTGTAGTTGCCGATGTTGTCATCGGGATTGAAATCATTGGAGAAGAAGACCGTCTGAGGTCCGTTTTTCGCATCCGAATTAATGGGATTATTCGTAAATGGATTAACGGGATCTTCGATAATTCCTTCCATGGCAAGCGTTGGAGTATCACCATTGGTCATGAAGTCTTCACATACGGTAAATCCGGTGGAATCAAAGTCTTTTACCATCAGAAGAGGCATGTAGAATTCCATATCAAGCTGGATCTCTTCGCAGGTGATATCGAACTGGTTTAGAGCTCTGCCGTGATCGGCAACGATTATGATCCTCGTATTATCCCATACGCCCTGTTCGCGGAGATAATCGAACCATTCACCGAGTTTTAAGAAAGAGGCCATATTAACGTGATAGTGGGTTACCTGATAATCCTGTGTCATCTCCATCGTCTTACCGTCGATCGTATAACGGGCAGCCATATCGGTATCGTAAGCTGTGTTGTCGACATTAAGCGCGGGAACGTAATCAGGTTCCTGGAGAAGGCAGGGTGAATGGGT
>JAILHX010000020.1 GCA_024695565.1 Saccharofermentans sp.
TTCTAAGTTTTCTTCTTTCTGGGCGTGTTAATTGCCGGTCCCGGGATTAATGGGCGCTTGGGGTTGCACGTTGAATTGCCCCAACTTTTAATAATCCCGCTTCTTGGGGCAAAAAGAGCACTTCAAAAGTTGCCCCAAATAAGCAGATAATGGCATTTCGGGGCAACTGTAGTCAGTGCCGAAGCTGTTAAAGAAGATATGCAAAATCCCGCATTTGCGTTAACGGTACAGAACAGAGTTATCAAGAAAAAACGTCTCACAAGCAGCAATACCGCTTATGAGACAGCCTCTATGTTTTACTTAACTGTCGGATCAGTCTCGGGATCCCAGTGGAGCTCTTCCTGCTTCTGCATCCAGGCGGTGAGGGCCTCGGTCATCTTGTGCGCGTCGTTCTCGTAATCTTCGCCGTGCATGGGCTCGCCAACATAGATCCTGATCTTGCGGCGGTGGAGACCGTCAAGAGGATGAGGCTTCGGGGATGATCTGGGCCAGATCTGGTATGCGCCTGCGATATAGACGGGGACCATGGGAACGTTTGCCTTGATGGCAAGATAAGCGGCGCCGTCCTTCATCTCGGCGAGTTTGCCGGTGTGGGATCTGGTTCCTTCGGGGAAGACGAAGCAGATGTTGCCTTTCTCGACTTCCTTCTTGGCCTTGATGAGACCTCTTACGGGGTTGCCGTAACGGTCAACGGCGATGCCTCTGCCTACTCTCATGATGAGGCGGCCGAGTTTGCCGTGGTCAGTCTCGAGATCGGATGCCGCGAGGCAGCACATCCACTTGAAGTGGCCTCTGGGCAGATAGTCAATTATGAGAACGCCGTCGGGGTAGCTCTGATGGTTAGAGGCTACTACGTAGGGGTTATTCTTAGGGAAATTCTCTCTGCCGATACACTTCATGTCGCAGAGGATATGAGTTAGGAGAAGGAAGCCGTTCTTTGCTGCCACATCCCAGAAACCACGCTTGGTCGGGTACTTCTCGTCGAGGTGCTTATGGTGGTCAGCACGGGACATCTTAGGTTCTAAACCTTCAGTTGTCTTCTCTTCGGTAGTATTTATTTTTTCTTCTTCAGACATAAAATCTCCTGAATAAACGCTCATAATTACGCACCTATTATACTCAAAAATAGTATTTTGGCGAATTATTGTAAAATTATTCTCAAGTATGATATATTTTTTTAGTTACGCACGTTTTCGAGCACTCGAAAACCTGTTAATGGGAGGTAGGATATGAAACCTGTTCAGGGTACACCTGTATATACTGCAGAGCGCTTTACGGACATCAGGGATCTGGTCGTCACGACTTGCGCCAAATTCTCTGAACTGGATGCTTTTATATTCAGACGTTCGCCGAAACTCTCGGAGATACACAGGAGCTTTTTTGAATTCGGTAACGATATCAAGGGTCTTGCAACATATATCCTCAACAGTGAATATTCAGGTGAGAGATTCGCGGTCGTAGGCGAGAATGCTTACGAGTGGTTTGTATCTTATTATGCCGTTCTGTGCTCCAACTCAGTCGGCGTGCCGCTCGACAGGGCTCTTCCCGAGGACGAGCTTATCCAGCTCCTCAAGAGATCCAAGAGCCGCGTTATCTTCTACCACCACAAGCATCACAAGATGATGATGTCCATTGCTGCGAAGATCAAGTCAGGCGAGCTCGACCTGCCATTGGAGAAGTTTATTATCTTCTATAAGGAAGGCCTCTCGGGCAAGACAAAGGAAGATTCCTGGCCTGAAGATGACGACCGTTTCTTAGACATCTACGATCTTATAGAGCAGGGTAATTTCCTTATTGAATCCGGTGATACCAAGTACATGGATACTCCGCTTGATATCTATGAAGCGAAGATCATCCTCTTTACATCCGGTACGACATCAATGAGTAAAGGCGTTCTGCTCTCTCAGAACAATATTGTTTCTAACGTTTATTCTATATCCCAGACTCTCGACTGCCGTAAGGGTGACAGGGCTTTCTCGATCCTGCCGCTCCACCACACGTTTGAGAACACCTGCGATTTCTTCATTCTGTCATGCGGCGGATGTCTCTGCCTTTGTGACGGCCTGAGATATATCGTTAAGAATATGGAAGAGTGGAAGCCGGATATCTGTATCTCGGTTCCGCTTCTTTTCGAGAACATCTACTCCAAGATCGAGGATGGAATCAAGGCGTCCGGCAAAGAGAGAGTTATAGCGATCGCAAGACCGGTCACACGTTTCTTAAAAAAGTGCGGCCTGGATATCAGACGCAACGTTTTCAAGGACATCCTCGATAAGCTTGGCGGTAATTTCCGTGTTATCGTTATCGGCGGTGCAAACATCGACAAGAAGTATATCGATGCCTTTACTGACTTCGGTATCTATTTCTTTATGGGTTACGGTCTTACAGAGACGTCACCGGTTATCGCTGTTAATACAGAAGTCTGTGATGTCCACGGTTCAGTAGGCCGTCCTATGGCAGGCATCACTGTTGCGATCGACGCCGAGGGGTCAGGTCCCAAGGCTGTAGGTGAGATCCTCACAAAGTCTGACAGCGTCATGCTCGGTTATTACGAGAATGAGGAAGCCACAAGGGAAGTTATCGACGAAGACGGCTGGTTCCACACAGGAGACATGGGTTATATCGACAAGACCGGTTCCATCCACATCACGGGCCGCGTTAAGTCCATGATCGTTCTTACGAACGGTAAGAAGGCTTTCCCTGAAGAGATCGAAGCTGTCTTAACTGAGATCAAGGGCGTTACCGAAGCATTCGTCTGGGGTAACAAGAATGAGCGTGAGGCAATCGATATCTGTGCCAAGCTCCTCATCAACCGTAAAGTCATCGGCGCTGAATTAGGCCTTAACACAGAGCCTGACGACGGCCAGATCGAGATGTATCTGAGCGACAAGATGCATGAGGCTAACCATAAGATGCCTCAGTATAAGATAGTAAGGAATTTCGTCTTCTCAGAAGAAGAGATGATCAAGACAACAACGCTTAAGATCAAGCGTCCCAAGGAGCAGGAACACATCGAGTCCCGCCTTGCCGAATTAGGTCATACAATGGTCGATATGAACGGCAAGAACTTTGACAAGATGATCAAGGCCAAGCCTTAAGGATCTTTATGTCAGATAACCGCAAGATCACTCTCAAAGGCAGAGAGATCTCCATCGAGTTCGAACGTAAGAGAATAAAGAACATCAACGTGCGCGTCAGGCGTGACGGCACCTTGTACTGTTCGCTCCCTTACTATGTCTCCTACAAGGAAGCCACTGATTTCATTATTTCCAAGCAGGATTACCTTCTAAATGCGCTCGATAAAGCAGTTAACGATGAGAAGTCTAAGAGCCTGTCTCGAAGATTCGTCGACGGCGAAGTCTTCATGGTGCTGGGCAGTCCCTTTGTTCTTAAGGTTATCAAGGGCTCGAAAAACACCTGCCGCGCAGAAGATGGCATCATTACTCTCGAAGTTACGGATATAAGCGATTACCGTACCCGCTACATGACATATGAAAAGTGGAGGAGGCGCTCAATAAGGGCCGTCATCGTTGACTACTGCAACGAACTCTATCCGCTGTTTGAGAGGCGCGGTGTCAAACCGCCGAAAAAGATTACCCTCGGTGACTATAAGTCTTTCTGGGGCGAGTGCTTTGCCAAGAGGGGCGAACTCAAGTTCAGCTACCGCCTGTTTGAGAAGGACCGTGAACTGATCAGATACGTTGTCGTCCACGAATTCGCACACTTCATAGAACCCAATCATTCAAGCCGTTTTTGGGCAGTAGTCGGTGATATCGTCCCGGATTACAAAGAGCTCAGAAAGAGGCTGAATAATAATAACTGTTAGAGCAAGTCCCTTTATTTTTGTTATAATAATTTGATAAAGCCTGATCAGGAGGAATCACTTATGGGTGAACTCAATCTTGAGAGAAGCAACGTCAAATTTGATCTCTGGGAGCGCAAGCTTCTTGACTTGAGCACGCGTAATTCATTGCTAAATCTGAGGATAAAGGGGTCAGCGGTACCTGTCTTTGTTCCCGGCTGCGACGATATTGAGGACCTGATCGCCCAGGACAAGAATTTCTCCATCATCTCCCGCGGCAACGATGAGGAAGAGCCTGAAGAGAAAACTTCTGAAGAATCCTCTGGTGAGGCTGTGGCTGAAGAGCCCGCTGAGAAGGTCGAGACTGCAACTGAAGAACAGCCTGCTCAAGAGGCTGTTACTGAAGCAGTAGTTACGGAGACGCCTGCTCCTGCTGAAGAAACTTCAGAAGCTCCTGCTGAAGAACCTGCCAAAGAACCCAAGAAGATCAAGGGCGTTCCTGCAAAGGATTATTCGATCGAAGATCTCTGTGATATATCAGAATTTAAAGAATACATCGAAAAGAAATATGAGAAGGGAGTACTAGTCTCTTCGCTTACAAATGCTGTTCTTGATAAGAACATCAAGACACTCTACAGAGGTGCCAAGTCTTCTATGGAAGAGAACGGCGCCAACACGTTATTCCTCGCATGCGGTTTCCTGAAGTGGTACGAGAAGGACAGGAAGGAACCCTGCTATGCTCCGCTCCTTCTGATCCCGGTTGAACTCGTTAAGAAGTTCGGCATCAAGTACACGATGAGAAGAAGGGACGAGGACGTTCAGTTCAACGTTACCGTTTCTGAGAAACTCCGCCAGGACTTCGGTATTGAGTTCGATGCTTTCAGTAAAGAGCTTCCGCTCGATGAGAACGGTGTTGATGTCAGGAAGGTTTTCGAGCAGGTAAAAGAAGCCGTAAGCTCACTTAAGGATTGGCAGATCGTAGAGTCATGCGTACTGGGCCTGTTCTCTTTCTCACAGTTCGTAATGTGGAATGACATGCACAGCCACAGGGATTCGATCGCGCAGAACAAGATCGTAAAGAGTCTTATCAACGGCCGGCTCGAATGGGATTACGAAGACATCTCTGAGACCGGCAAGGTTCCTGAAGAAGATGTATTTCTTCCTATCGTTGCTGACAGTTCCCAGCTTGCAGCGATCAAGCGTGCAGGCGACGGTGCGAGCTTTGTTCTTCACGGCCCTCCGGGAACAGGCAAATCACAGACTATTACATCAATAATTGCAAACTGTCTTGCCAACAATAAGAAGGTGCTTTTTGCAGCTGAGAAGAAGGCGGCGCTCGATGTAGTTTATAAGCGTTTGGAGAAGATCGGCATTGCGCCTTTCTGCCTTGAACTTCACTCTAACAAAGTGCGCAAGAGCTATGTGCTCGATCAGCTTAAGACAGCGAGCGAAGTTAAGAATAATCTTAAGGCTGACGGCGATTACGATAAATCGCTCGAAGAGATTGCCGCAAAGAGACGAGAACTCGACAAATACGTTGAACAGCTCCACATCAGACGCGGTTGCGGAATGTCTCTTTATGAGCTCATCAATGTTTATGCTACGAACCAGAATGCGCCTGACTGTGGTGCTTTTGATGACGGCTTCATTAACGAACTTACTGAGCAGAGATTAAAAGAGATCGAATCTTCGCTGGGCGAACTCGTTGCTTCATCAGGCAACCTTCAGGGTAAACTCCCGTTCGTCATGTCATCTGCTTATTCTCAGGAGGCCAAGAGCAAGGTGCCCGTCCTGACCGATGCATTCATAAAGGCATACGAAGAATTCGCTGCAAGTGTTGCCGCATTTGAAAAGCTATTGGCAGATAACAATTGCAGGATAGGCGGAGAACCCGGAACGATCGGCAGGATCGCGGGACTTGGTTCTGTAGGAGCATCGGTTGCAAAGCTTAAGAATCTGAATCTTCCCAAGGGTCTCATCTGTGCGGATGACACTGAGAGTGCATATCTGTCACTTAGGGACATGTGCGTCAGCTGCAAGGATGCCGTTGCCAGAAGAGATGCCCTGCTCACAGTGTGGCAGCCTGCTTTCCTTGACCTTGACGGCGCGGCTCTGTTAAGCGAACTCATGACCGCTAAATCCAAGAATGCACTGGTGCGCGGTATGGCAGAGAACAACGTCTATAAGAAGGTCAGGGCATACAATATCAAGGGCAACCGCAAAGAGACTCTTGAGCAGGATTTCAAGCTTTTGGTTGAGTATAAGAATTCCGTTCAGAATGCGGCCAATTACATAACTTCAGCAAGAGGTTACCTCGGTGAACTCTACAATGCGGGCGCTGCTTTCCCGGGCTTTGCTATTACTCAGATTGAGGCACTCAATGAGAATGCTCATGCTGTATTTGCAGAGTTTGCTTCATTTGATTCAACAGGCGCGCTTCGAAAACTTCTCGGCAGCGGCGACGCTTACGTAATTGAAGCAGCCAATGCATTCAACGCGAAGGCTTCCGCATATAAGACATCCTACGATGAACTCAATACAACATATGGATTAGAGTACGGCGCTTTTGAACCTGCTGCCGATCTTCTTGAGACAAAGAAGCAGATGGCTGAGACACTTAAGAATGACAGTGATTTCTTAAGAGACAGAATGCAGTTCAATCTCATGGCTTCAAGAAGCAGCGACTACAAGATCTCCAATCTTGTTAAGGCTTATGACAGCGGCATTGTTGACGGCAATAACATCGTAAGTTCGTTCCGCAAGGGATATAGCTCAATGCTCATCTCGATGATAATCGACAACAATGAAGTATTGAGGACATTCAGCGGTCTTGTTTTCGAGAAGAAGATAAGCGAACTTTCCAAGGTAAACGATGATTTCGAGCAGCTCACGAGACAGGAGATCTACTTAAGGATTGCAAAGAATCTTCCTAACTTGAGTAAAGATGCAAATGTATCTTCCGCGTTGGGAATCCTGCAGCACGCGATCAAGTCAGGCGGCAGGGGAGTATCGATCAGGACCCTGTTCTCGCAGATCGGAGACCTTATTCTGAAGCTTTGTCCCTGCGTACTCATGAGCCCTCTGTCCTGCGCCCAGTTCCTGGATCCTGATAAGCATGAGATGTTCGATATTGTGGTTTTCGACGAGGCCAGCCAGCTGCCTACATGTAAGGCGATCGGAGTAATAGCCAGAGGTAAGGAAGCCGTTATTGTAGGCGACCCGAAGCAGATGCCGCCGACTTCATTCTTCATGGAACAGGTAAACGAAGAAGAGGCCTTCGAGACAGATGATTTGGAGAGCATCCTTGACGACTGCCTCGCGATCAGCATGCCGCAGATGCATCTTGCATGGCACTACAGAAGCCGTCACGAGAGTCTCATTACATTCTCGAACAAGGCTTTCTACGATGGAAGACTTTACACATTCCCGTCACCTGACGACAGAATGTCCAAGGTTACGATGGCCTTTTGCGGAGGCTCATTCGACTCAGGCAAGACCAGAACAAATAAGGTTGAGGCACAGGCTGTTATAGATGACCTTACTGCCAGAGCGCACGATCCGGAACTATCAAAGTACAGTGTCGGTGTCGTAACGTTCAATATCCAGCAGCAGTCACTTATTGAAGACCTCCTGGATGAGGCTGCAAGCAAGGATGACGTTCTTGAGAAGTGGGCATTCGGCGGCGAAGAACCTGTATTCGTTAAGAACCTGGAGAACGTTCAGGGCGATGAGCGCGACGTTATCCTGTTCTCTGTCGGATACGGCAAGGATGAGACCGGCAAGCTCATTATGAACTTCGGTCCTCTCAACAGAGACGGAGGCTGGAGAAGATTAAACGTAGCAGTTACAAGATCCAGGATCGAGATGAAGGTATTCTCATCGATCTCTCCGGAAGAGATCCGTATCAGTGATACTTCATCAGAAGGTGTTAAGGCGTTTAAGAGATTCCTGCAGTATGCGGGCGGAAGCGAAGTCTGGGATCAGGATATCGTATCAACAGGCAGTTCGTCTGATAACACGGGCACACCTCTGATCGACCGCAACGCTATGTTTACGGGTATCGTTGATGATATCTGCAGGAGATTTGAAGCAGAAGGTTTCAAGACAGATAAGAGAGTCGGTAAGTCCGGCTTCAAGATCGATATTGGTGTCGTATCACAGGAGAAGGAAGGCGCTTATTGCCTCGGTATTCTTCTTGACGGCCCCGTATATGCTGCATCAGGAACCACGACATCAAGAGAAGTATCCCAGATGTCTATCCTCAAGGGTTACGGCTGGAACATCGTAAGGATCTGGTCGCTTGAATGGTGGGAGAATCCGGACAGCGTTTTTGAGAAACTGTTAGCGCTTGCAAAAGAATCAGAAAGGGAAGAAACTGCTGCCTCCGAGCCTTCGGTAGAAGAGCCTGTTGCTGATGAGGCTGCTCCTGAAGAAGGGTCAGCTGTAGCAGACGTCTCTGCAGAGACTGAATCAGTAGAAGAGACTATTCCTGAAGAAGAGGGCAGATCCGATCCGCAGATAACCATCTACGGTGCTGATACTGAAGATCCTGAACCTGCAGAAGAAACTGCAGAACCCGAAGATCAGACGCAAAAAAAAACGGCTGACGTAGAAGATTCTTCTGACGATTGTCCTGCGGTGGTGTATCAGCCGGCAGACATTAAGGTCAGACCTATGACCGCTGCTGATTTCTGTGATCCGATGAACACTAAGACTTTGCAGGCGAACGTGCTTGCCATCGTTGAGAAGGAAGCTCCGATAAGCGGAGACGTTCTTGCCAAGGAACTGATAGCAACAGCGGGGATCACCAAGATGACCCCGAAGCTTCGCGCGCGCTGCGAGTATCTGGTAAAGAGCGTTAAGCTCCGGTACACCACGCAGAAGCTTGATCCCGCATCTGAAGAAGATGATGAAGTGATCTTCCTCTGGAATGAAGGCGCTGAGATCGGCAAGGTGATGGACTTCTACAGAACTCCTGCAGAAGGAACGAAGGCCAGGAAGGCCGTTGATATCCCTGTACAGGAAGCTGCCTGCGCGGCAAGATATCTGGCGGCATCCCAGTATGGAATGCCTTATGAGAATCTCATAACAGAGACCGCTAAATCACTTGGCTTATCCAGAGCGCCGGCAGACTCCGATAACTACAAACTCTGCAAGCGCGCTATTGATTACTGTATAAGGCAGGAACTGCTTGAAGCGGATGATGACGGATTTGTTAAAGCAAAAGAGTAAAAAGTACTTGTGGTATAATTGCTTTCGACATGAGTGAAGAAGAGAACAACATCAATATAAAGAGCAATGAAGAGCTGCCTCTTTACGACAGACCGGGAAGACTTAATCCCGATCGTCACGTCCCGATCACAAGATTTGACCGGGTTGATGTTAATGTCCATTACGACGAAGCGCAGAAGACATTCATAAATGATTCTGATTCTCCGGAGTTCACCGAGCAGTCAGCAAATGCCATGGATCCTTTTGAGGATATGGCACTTCTGAAGGGCGATATAAAGCCCAAGTCATCAGGCGTTAAGACCGGTGCCGGGAAATTCGAGAGCAAGATATTCGTTCCTGAGACTACTGAAGAGAAGATTGTGGTTAAAGAACCCGTAAAAGAGGAACCTCAGCCTGTTTATGTGAACGAAGAAGATTCTGCAGCTTCACAGGATTTCATCGCTGATGCCATGAGCGGCGTCGATGATTCATCGCCCGTACCCAAGGCAGCGCCTGCGTTCTCGATCGTTGATCCCTCGAGGCTCAAGACTTTTGCATATCTTCTGGGAATTCTTATTGTTGTTGAACTTTTGGGTATCGTGCTGATGATATTGCTTTGATCTGGTCCGTCAAATCGAGCTTGAGTGCTTAAACAGTCTCAAATGAGTCTCATAGGAAAACTAAGCAAAAAACGGGCTGTCTCTTAGTTGAGGCAGCCCTTTAGTTTTGCCGTTGTCTGTACATTGTGCGGAAGTGTACACACATTTGTACGGCAGTGCGTTACATGTGTATGTACAAAGCACGGTTTTCCGGGTGAATGTACAGCAAAAGTACGGCAGTGCGTTACATGTGTGTGTACAAAGCACGGTTTTCGTGAATAACACGATAATTTGTGTGTCAACCGGACAAAAAGAAAGTCTCACAAGCGGAAATCCCGCTTATGAGACAGCCTCTTTGCTTTTGAATTAAGTAGCAGAATTATTATCTCTTCTTCTTTGATTTACCTGAAGTTGCCTTCTTGGGAGCAGTAGTCTGAAGTGTCTCGATCTTGGCTTCTGCAGCCTTGCGGTTGTCATCGAAAACATAGTCCTTGCCCGGCAGTGCCGCGTTGAGGATGATGCCTGCGAGTGAACCGATGGCAAGACCTGAAAGAGAGATCTCGATGATAGGCTCGGTATCTTCGACTGTCTCAGTCTTGATCTCAACGTTTTCGGGAACAGTTACATCGTAATTTACGAGGAACTTGCCGTCTGCGTCAGCATAGACCTTCTCGCCTTCGACTTCGATGTACTGTACTTCAGAAGTTACGACCTTCTTGCCGATGGGGATGTTGATCGAACCTGCAGCGCTGTATGTGACACCGATCGAGAGAACGAGCGTGATAGCTGCGATGATGACGTTTCTCGCCTTGGAGAAGTCGATCTTGTTCTCAACGACGTTTCTGACACCTACTGCGGAGATCATGCCGTAGAGTACGAGTGAGATACCGCCTACTACAGGTGTAGGGATTGCGGAGATGCATGCTGCGAGCTTAGGTGAGAAGGAGAAGCAGAGTGCGAAGACGGCTGCAAGTCTTACTACCATAGGATCAAATACCTTGGAGAGTGTAAGAACGCCTGTGTTCTCGCCGTATGTCGTGTTGGCAGGAGCACCGAAGAGGGATGCTAATGTTGTAGCAAGACCGTCACCTGTGAGTGTTCTGTGAAGTCCGGGATCCTTGATGAAGTTCTCGCCGACTGTTGAAGAGATAGCGGAGATGTCGCCGATATGCTCAACGATAGTGGCAAGAGAGATGGGAACGATAGTTACGATAGCTGTAACGAGGAGTCCGGGATTCAATGTGCCGCTTGTGAAGATATTGAAGACGGTATCCTGATACTGGAACGGGAGACCAATCCAGGCAGCGTTCTTGATATTCTCGACGCTTGCGACTGAGAACAGCTGTAAGCTGGGAATGCCGTTGAAGCAGTAGTAGCCGTCAACTGCCTGTCCCTGAATGACCGTAAGGAAGATGCAGAGTGCGCAGGCGCCGACAACACCAAGGAGAATAGGGATGATCTTGATCATGCCCTTGCCCCAGATGTTGCAGATTACGATGATGAGGATCGCTACAACTGCGACTACCCAGTTGGTTGAGCAGCTGTTGATAGCTGTACCTGAGAGGCACAGACCGATAGCGATGATGATAGGACCTGTAACGATAGGAGGGAAGAACTTCATTACACGGTTGACACCGAATAACTTGATAAGTCCTGCCAGAACGAGATATACGAGACCTGCGATCGCAACACCGAAGCATGCATAAGGCAGGAGTTCGCGTTCACCGTGAGGTGCAAGGGCGAAGTATCCGGCAAGGAATGCGAATGAAGAACCTAAGAATGCAGGAACCTTCCTCTTGGAGATAAGGTGGAAAAGTAATGTTCCTAAACCTGCGAAAAGAAGTGTAGCAGACACCGACAGACCGGTGAGAGCGGGAACGAGGATGGTCGATCCGAACATTGCGAACATGTGCTGGAGACCGAGGACAATAACGCGTCCGGCACCAAGAGTTTTCGCGTCGTAAACAGGACCATCCTGAACTTTGGCTTTACCCATAATCAGCCCTCCTAAATAAAATTATTAGATTCATAATAACACTCTTATTTCGATTTCAACCGACTTTTTGTCATTTGTTTGTAATATTTTTCGAGGGCACGAAAGTTTGTTTATTGACTTAAAAATTCATTCAACTAAAATAGTCCAAAAGGTTGTTCTAACCCTAAGTTTCCTATGCCGAAAGGAGATATTTATGCAGTACAAGGATTTCGAGAACGTTCATGTTATGGAGCATCCGCTCATTAAGCACAAGATCTCACTCTTAAGGAAGATCGAGACAGGCACATATGAGTTCAGACAGCTTGTTGAGGAGATCGCCATGCTTGAAGGCTATGAGGCGTTAAGAGATCTTCCGCTCAAGGATGTTGAAGTAGAGACACCTCTTGAGAAGACTATGACTCCCATGATCGACGGTAAGAAGCTCGCTATCGTTCCGATCCTTCGTGCAGGTCTCGGAATGGTTCCCGGCGTTCAGGCTCTTACACCTCTTGCAAAGGTTGGTCATATCGGTCTTTACAGAGATCCTGAGACACATGAACCTCACGATTATTACTGCAAGCTCCCTGATCCCATTGACCAGCGTCTCATCGTTGTAGTCGACCCTATGCTCGCTACAGGCGGTTCAGCAGTTGATGCGATCAATTCCATCAAGGCTCACGGCGGCAAGGACATCAAGTTCATGTGCATCATCGCAGCTCCCGTAGGAATCGAGAGACTTGCAAAGGCTCATCCTGACATCGATATCTATGTCGGTAACGTTGACAGAGAGCTCAATGAAAATGCTTACATTCTCCCCGGTTTGGGAGATGCAGGTGACCGTATCTTCGGAACAATGTAAGGGTACGGGAATATATACATATTTGGAGGAAAAGTGTTTATGGTTATGAAGAAGGTTGTAGCTTCAGTTCTTGCAGTTGCTACTATGGCTCTTGCTTTTGCAGGCTGCGGCAAGAAGGATGACAACAAGTTCATTGTAGGTTTCGATAACGAATTCCCGCCTATGGGATTCGTTGCTGACGACGGTTCTTATGTCGGATTCGATCTGGATCTTGCTCAGGAGTGCGCTAAGCGTATGGGCATGGAGTTCGTAGCTCAGCCTATTGCCTGGGATTCCAAGGATCAGGAGCTTGCTACAGGCAACATCGACTGCATCTGGAACGGCTTCACAATGTCTGAAGAAAGAATCAGTAAGTACACATGGACAGATCCTTACATGGCTAACGCACAGGTCGTAGTCGTAAAGAGTGATTCCGGTATCGCAACTCTTGACGATCTTGCAGGTAAGGTAGTAGCTGTTCAGAAGGATTCATCAGGACTTACAGCTGTTGAAGGAAATCCTGCACTCAAGGATTCATTCGCACAGCTCATTGAAGTTGACTCTTATCTCAACGCCATGATGGAACTTGAGATGGGCAGTGTAGACGCTATCGTAATGGACGAGATCGTTGCGCGTTATGAGATCCAGACATCCGGCAAGGATTTTGTTGTTCTTGACCAGACTGTATCAACAGAAGAGTACGGCGTAGGATTCCTTCTCGGAAATACTGAATTAAGAGACAAGGTTCAGAAGACTCTTGAGGAGATGGCAGCTGACGGCACAATGGCTGAGATCTCTAACAAGTGGTTCGGCAAGGACGTTACGATCATCGGCAAGTAATCGTCTTTAATAATTCGAGAATCATAAGACCGTCTCCATAGGAGGCGGTCTTTTCGTTTGCTATGCAATAGTTGCGGATCCTCAGAGATCCCGTCGGCCAGGCTTAATAAGTTACAAAGTAAAAATAGAAAATTCATAAAAGAATGTTAAAATATTTTTATGATTAAGAGGCGGCACATTGAGAAACAGCTTGGAAGGAGCGTTCTCGTAACGTTCCTAGTCATTTGTGTGCTGATTTCGGCCTCTCTGCCTTTGTTTGCTGAAACTTATACTGACGAGGGCGTGCCCGTCGTAGATCCTATCGGCAATATTGAAGGTTATTCTTCAGTTCTCTATGACAATACTGACGGACTTCCGACTTCTGAAGCAAATGCTCTTGCTACGACTTCGGACGGATTCCTCTGGATCGGAAGTTACGGCGGACTTATCAGATACGACGGTAATACCTTCGAGAGATTTGATTCAACAACAGGTATCGCGAGTGTCGTAAGTCTTTTCACAGACAGCCTGGAGCAGCTCTGGATCGGCACTAATGACAACGGTGCCGCAGTTATGGACAGATACGGCAATATCCGGATGTTCGGTAAGACAGACGGTCTTCCTTCAGATTCCATCCGGGCATTTACAGAAGATCAGAACGGCAACGTTTATATTGCTACGACAGAGGGTATTGTTTACGTAGATCCTGACTTTAACATCACAGTTATTGATGATCCCACGATCAGGAAATATATCAGACAGATCGAGACAGGCGCTGACGGCATCGTTTACGGTCTTACTCAGGATGGCGATGTTTTCGCATTATCTGATGGTGTTGTTACAGAATTCCATTCAATGAAGGATCTGGGATTTGAAGACATGAATATCCGTGCTCTGCACGTTGACCCATATAATCCCGGTTATCTCTATCTCGGCAATAACAGGACCAAAGTTTTTTACGGAAGTTTTAAGACCGGATTCCCGGGCTCGGATGCCATAGTCATCAACCCGCTTAATTCCATCAATTCTATGACGCATGTCGGAGAAGATCTCTGGATCTGCGCCAACGACGGTATATGTGTTTACCGTGACGGAGAAGTTAAATTCTTAGAGAAAGCTCCGATGACTTCAAACATCGAGTGCGCTTTGTGTGACTATCAGGGCAATCTGTGGTTTGCTTCTTCAAGACAGGGCATCATGAAGATCGTTCCTGATCAGTTCACGGATATTTTCGAGAGATACGGACTGGATAACGAAGTCGTTAATACAACATGTTTTTATGAAGATCAGCTCTACATCGGTACCGATTCAGGACTTTTGGTCGGAAGCAGAAGCGGGACTGTCGAGAAGATCTCTTTGGACACATGTGTTACAGCTTCCGGCAAGAATCTGGGATTCAAAGAGCTTCTCACGATGCTTTCGGGTATAAGGATAAGATCCATCATCTTAGACAGCCAGGACCGGATGTGGATCTCTACATACGGTAAATACGGAGTTATCAGATATGACCATGGCGATGTTCTGGTGTTCACCGAGGAAGACGGCATTCCTTCGCAGAGAGTCAGAACGGTAACCGAGATGAGCGACGGCTCAATTGCCGTTGCCTGTACGGGCGGCGTTGTTGTGATCAGGGGTGACAGCATTGAGAAAGTCTATGATTCAGGTTCAGGTATCAGCAATATTGAGATACTTACCGTATCAGAAGGCAGCAATGGTGACATCCTTGCCGGCACAGACGGCGGCGGACTCTATGTCATCGGCAACTCCGGCGTAACGAATCTTGATACTGATAACGATCTTTATTCAGATATCATCTTGCGCATCAGGAAAGATGTCAATCGAGACGTTTACTGGATCGTCACCAGTAACTCGCTTGCCTATATGACATCAGATTATGAGATCCATACCATTAAGAATTTCCCGTATTCAAATAACTTCGACCTCTATGAGAATTCGTTGGGGGAGATGTGGATATTGAGCAGTAACGGAATCTACGTTGCAACAGCAGATGAGCTTCTTGCCAACGAAGAGATCAATCCGGTTTACTACGGAATCGATAACGGACTTCCCATTATTGCCACATCGAATTCCTACAGTTTTCTGACTGATGAAGGTGTTCTCTATATTGCAGGAACAACAGGTGTTGCCAAGGTTAATATCGAAGTTCCTTTCGAGACCGTGGACAAGATCAAGATATCCGTTCCTTATATCGATGTGGACGGCGTGAAGGTCTACCCGGATGATGAGGGCGTATTCAACGTTCCTTACACCGCCAAGAAGGTAACCATTTATCCTTATATCTGCTCTTATACGCTTATGAATCCGAAGATCTCCTATTATCTCGAAGGATTCGACATGGAGCAGAAGACCATAAAGAGGACTGAGCTTACTTCGATCGACTATACGAACCTTAAGGGCGGATACTACACGTTCAAGCTCACCATCACAGATGCCATGGGTCACAGTTCCACCGACTTCAAGATCGCGATCGTTAAGCATAGAGCAGTATACGAGATGCTGTGGTTCTACCTGATGCTCTTTGTATTGTTTGTCATCGGAATGGCCGTAGCCGTAATGTATTACGTTAACAGAAAGACTCTTGCCCTGATGAAGAAGCAGGAAGAGGATAAGCTCCTTATCAAGGAGATCGTTGAGGCGTTCGCGAAAACAATCGATATGAAGGACCAGTATACCCGTGGTCACTCCATAAGAGTTGCGAAGTATACGGCCATGCTTGCAGAAGAGATGGGCTTCAATACGGAGACTGTTGAGAAGTACTACAATATCGCTCTGCTCCATGACATTGGTAAGATCGGTGTCAGAGGTGAAGTCCTCAACAAGAACGGCAGGCTTGAAGACGATGAGTTTGCTGAGATCAAGTCGCATACCACCAAGGGTTATAACGTTCTTAAGGATATCAGCATCATGCCTGAGCTCTCGATCGGCGCTGAACTTCACCACGAGAGACCTGACGGCAAGGGCTATCCGAGCGGCATTAAGGGTGATGAGATCCCGACTGTTGCAAGGATCATTGCCGTAGCCGATACTTTCGATGCCATGTATTCAGACCGTCCTTACAGAAAGAGAATGAACTTCGATAAGGTCGTTTCGATCATTACTGAAGTATCCGGCACACAGCTCGACGCGGAAGTCGTTTCTGCATTCCTGAGGATCGTTGAGAGAGGCGGATTCAGGGCTGCCAACGATAAGGGCGGCGGTTCCACCGAAGATATCGATAACATCCATAAGAGGTTCAAGAAAGAGCAAGATGCCGAAGAGGCTGCAAAAGAGCTTGAGTCTGAAAAGAAAACGTCTGATAAGCCCAAGGATGAATCAGGCAGCACTGGAGAAAAAGGTTCTGAAGATTCATAACTATATTGCCGCTTCGCTTATGCTATAATCATTTGCATGTTGAAGCGTACAATCTCATACATCTTAATTAATTCATTCGTGATCTGAGGCCGGGGTTTATATGGATCAGTTTATTTCTACTTTGCTCCAGTTACTTGACGGTTTCAGATTCACCTGCGGGATATTCTGCTTTACTTTGCTGTTCTCGATCCCATTGGGACTTCTCGTCTGCAAGGGAAGAATGGCGAAGAACATCATCATATCCTCGATCTTCAGATTGTATATATCGGTATTAAGAGGCACACCTCTTATGCTCCAGCTTTTCCTGGTATTCTTCGGACCTTACTATCTGTTCAGGCTCAATACCGGAAGTGTTGCGATCGGACCTTTTGATTACAGATTCATCGCGACTATCATCGCGTTCTCTCTTAATTATGCCGCATACTTTGCCGAGATCTTCAGAGGCGGTCTGCAGTCAATGTCCAAGGGTCAGTATGAAGCTGCCACAGTATTGGGCTTTTCCAGGATGCAGACTTACTTCAAGATCATCCTTCCCCAGGTCGTTAAGAGAGTGCTTCCTTCCGTATCTAATGAAGTCATTACGCTTGTAAAGGATACATCTCTTGCACAGGTCATCTCCGTTGCCGAGATGTTTTCCCGTGCATCTGCTGCAGCATCTGCGCAGGTATCGGTCATGCCGTTTATTGCAGCGGGTGCGTTCTACTATATAACCAATCTTCTTATCGAAGTCATATTAAACCGTGTGGAGAAATCCATGTCTTACTATTCATAAAGAGGCCGCAGGAATGTCAGATATCAATAACAACGTAGTTCTTGAGATTAAAGATATCCATAAGTCATTCGACAAGCTGGATGTCTTGAAGGGCATATCCGTGCAGGTTGAAAGAGGTGAAGTAGTAGCAGTCATCGGACCTTCCGGCGGCGGTAAGTCCACGCTCTTAAGATGCGCGACCACATTAGAGAAAGTCGATTCCGGCAGGATCGTTATCGGAGGCGATGTCCTCTGCGACACGATTGATGGTCATCTGTCATACTGCGACAAGAAGCTCGAGAAAGAGATCCGCTCGAAGTTTGGCCTCGTGTTCCAGAACTTCAATCTCTTCCCGCATTTCTCTGTAAAGAGGAATATCACCGAAGCCCTCATCCACGTTCATAAGAAGAGCAAGGAAGAAGCAGAAGCCATCTGTAAGGGTCTTCTTAAAAAGATGGACCTGACCGAGAAAGCAGACGCTTATCCCTGCAATCTCTCAGGCGGTCAGCAGCAGAGAGTTTCTATCGCAAGAGCTTTGGCTACGAATCCTGAGATCATCTTTTTCGATGAGCCTACATCAGCATTGGACCCTGAGCTTACAAAGGGCGTCCTTACAGTCATCAAGGAACTGGCAAAAGAGAAGATGACGATGGTCATCGTAACTCACGAGATGAGCTTTGCCCGCGATGTAGCAGACCGCATCATATTTATGGACGGCGGCGTGATCGTTGAGGAAGGTCCTGCATATGAACTCGTAACGAATCCTCAGCAGGAGAGAACGAAGGCGTTCTTAGCCGGATATTAAGATGCAATTATATAATCCCCTCACTTCAAACAGTATTTGCTATCGCAAATAACTCGTTCGTGGGATTATATAATTGCTAAAAAAGGGGGAGTTGGGAGAAACGATATGATTAACTTCGATGAGATTATTGATAGGAATACTCCGGAAGACCTTAAGTATGAGAAGATCGAAGGAATTGATGATCTAATCCCAATGTGGGTTGCGGACATGGATTTCAGAACGCCTGTAAAAGTCCGTGAAGCTCTTGTAGAGCAGGCTGAGCGCGGTATCTTCGGTTATTCAGAAGCGGATAGAACTTACGATGAAGCGCTCGTTAACTGGTTTAAAAAGCGCTACGATTTTGACGTGGATCCTAGAACCGTTCTTAAGCTCCCCGGTGTAGTTCTGGGAATCTCACTTGCTGTAAGGGCTCTGACATCTCCTGATGACAGCATTCTTATTTTCGAGCCTTTGTACGGCCCGATCGCGAAGACCATCAAGGGCAACGGCAGAAACCTTGTCATCTCAGACCTTGTTCGTAATGGCATGCATTACGAGATTGATTTTGACGACATGGAGAAGAAGATAGCTGAGAATAACGTAAAGATGCTTGTTCTCTGCAATCCCCATAATCCCGTCGGACGCGTCTGGACCAGGGATGAACTCCTTAAGATCGGCGATATCTGCCTTAAGAATAAAATGCTCATTGTGTCTGACGAGATACATGCCGACTTTATTTACAGCGGTCACAAGCATATCCCGATTGCTTCTTTATCAGACGATCTGAATAAGATTACAGTTACATGCACGGCCGCGACCAAGTCTTTTAACCTCGCGGGTGTTCAGGCGGCAAACATCATTATCGCTGACGATTCAATGAGAAGGGCAGTGGATAAGCTCTCCATGATAACTGGCGCCTATGGCCTTAACGTCATGGGCCTTGTCGCAACCCGCGCCGCTTATACTTATGGAGAAGCTTG
Source organism: Saccharofermentans sp. (assembly GCA_024695565.1). The sequence continues at coordinate 19,132 of JAILHX010000020.1, forward strand.
GCTCGATGAACTGCGTGCTTACCTTGAACAGAACTATGAGCTGGTTAAGACCAGACTTGCAGGAACCAAGCTTAAGGTTACTGATGTCGAAGGCACTTATCTTATCTGGATAGATGCATCTGAGATCCCTGCTGATGATCCTACCAGGTTTTTCCTTGATAAAGCGCATGTGAGATTTTCTGACGGGCCTTTCTTCAGCAAAAAAGCGAAGAACTTTTTCAGGGTGAACATCGCCTGCCCGAGAAGCGTTGTAAATGAAGCATTAGACAGGATTCTTATAATCCCTGAGATCCATTGATCTTTACTGTCCTTCAATTTTCCCTTAGGGTTATTCTTGACATATAATCGAACTAGTAGTACGATAATCGTACTTACGGTTCGATAATTGCACTGGCAGTTCGAGTATAGGGATTTAGGGAGGTGCTTTATATGAGCAAAAAGCGCAAAGAAAGATTAATAGAGCTTCACACAACTTGTGTTTTGGAGGTCGCAGAAGAACTTTTCGAGAAAAAAGGCTTCGACGCCGTTTCAATGGATGAGGTTGCGTTCAATACCGGGATCAGCAAATCCACGGTTTATGTCTACTTCAAGAGCAAGCAGATCATCTGGGATTCAATCGTCTGCAAGTATATGGAACTGCTCTTAGAGGATGCCAAGAAGGCCGCAGAAGGTCAGGGAAGCTTTGAAGAAAGGTATTACAGGCTCTGCTTTGATATCGCTGATAAATTCGAGAAGCACCCTTTGTTCTGCAAAGGAACGCTCGGCAAAATCTCCGTTGACATGGAGCAGGAACTTTATAAGAAGATCTATGATATCGGCGAACAGACGAATGAGGAGATCGCAAGATTCATCAGAAGCGGTATAGAAGAGGGCATTGTCAGGAAAGACATTGATATCTATCCTGCGGTCATTATGATGTGGTCATCGATATCAGGGATAATCTCGATGGCAAATGATAAGGAGGAATACCTTAAGCTCAGATTCAACATGAGTAAGGACGAGTATCTGAAGAAAGCATTTAAGATGCTTTTGGAGGGTGCTTTATGAATGCGGTCTATTTAAGCGGAACAGGCAACACGAAGCATGTGGTAACGCTGCTCTTGGATGAGCTCGGCAAGGATTCGACAATCTATCCCATCGAGTCTTCTGATGTTTTGAAGGCTTTTGTAGACGATGAACTTATCCTCGCTTATCCGACAATGTTTTCGAACATTCCTTATCTTGTAAGAGACTTCATAAACAGTCACCAAGAAGCATGGAAGGGCAAGAAGGTCTTTCTTATTACGACAATGGGATTGTTTGCAGGTGACGGTACAGGGTGCGCAGCAAGGCTCCTTAAGAAGTACGGCGCGGAGATTACCGGCGGCCTTCAGATCGTAATGCCTGACTCTATTGGCGACTGCAAAGCTCTTAAGAAGTCTAAAGAACAGAATAAGGCGATAATAGATAAAGCTGACAAGCGCATTATCGATGCGGCAAGGAAGATGAGAGAAGGAAACTATCCTAAAGAAGGTCTGTCTTTTGCAGCACACCTG
>JAILHX010000021.1 GCA_024695565.1 Saccharofermentans sp.
CAACATCTCCAAGCCTGCTGACGAGTGGGTTGCAGGCGGTATGCCTATCACAAAGATGATGAACATGGAGAGAAGAAACGGTGCAGACAAGCCGGTTATCCGTAAGGCTCTCGTTGAGCTCGACGGCAAGCCGTTCAAGTACTTCGAAGCTAACCGTGAGAGATGGGCTGTTGAGACAGCATTCACATTCCCCGGTGCTATCCAGTACTTCGGACCTTCAGAGGTCTGCGACCGCACAACAGTTACTCTCGCTCTTGAGAAGGGCTGATAACTTTCTTTTAGGTTATTACTTATCCCCGCAAGACTTCGGTTTTGCGGGGATTTTTATTTTTTCGAACAAATCTCGAAAAGTTTGACCCTTCCCCTTTTTTCGCATCGTCCTATAAGTAAAAGGTGAGATAACTCATCAATAATCAGGAGGTGCGTTATGCAGTATTGTTCAAAGTGCGGTAATCAGGTGATGGGAGATTTTTGTTCTGTCTGCGGAACCAGGGCAGGCACCTGGGAGTCCTCTGTAAATCAGCAAGCCAGAATAAGACAGGATTCATTAGATGAGTTATCCAAGATGATCAGTTATTTTGACCAGGTCCGTAATCAGTATGAGGAATATAAAGAAGCCGTAAAAATGGCTAAATACCATAGCAATCCCGCGGTAGGACAATTAAGGATTGCTCCGTTTCTGGTCTCCGGCATAATACTTACGGTTGTCTTAGGGATATTTAGTTTTTTACCACTCTCCATAACCAGTATTAAGGAAAATAACAGCATTCTGGAAAGTGCACTCGTAATAGTTCCTTTTCTGATTCCCGGGCTGGGATTGATCACGGCAGCCGTTATTCGCATGATTATTAACAAGCACCACAACAAACAACGCCTGGAACTCTTGGATTATTATTCCGTGAGAGCAGCAGGTTATCTTGACGGATTGCAGCTTCACTACAACAATTATGAAGGCTATCGTATAGCATTCGAATATTGTGATCCCGCAGTTCTCCAAGTGTTATGTAGCTACATTACCGGCGGAAGGGCAAACACCATAACCGATGCGATCAATATTCTCCATTTAGAAGGCCACAACGCAGACATGTTAGAACTTGCCGCTTTGACTGCCGAAGCTTCAGCCAGAGCAGCCAGTTATGCAAGACAGGCAGCTTACAGGTAATCTGCTGAGAGAGTCTTCGTTGGTCTGCCGTGCTATAATCGCTTTATGAGAAGGCAAAGCAGATCCGTAATTGAGATAATCCTGAATATTGTCATTGTAGGTTTTACTATAGTGGGCATCATTCTCATGCTCACGGGCAGGCCCGAAGAGGGCGCTCTGCAGTCGACAGGTATCGAGAACTTCAAGTTCTACACGGTCCTTAGTAACGTTTTCTGCGGCATCATCGCGCTCATTTATCTGGTACTCGTTCTGCTCAAGAAGAATACTGACAAGCTGGCCGTGCTTAAGCTTGCTGCCGTCTGCGGAGTCGCCATAACATTTGCCGTCGTCGCATTCATGTTCGGCCCGCTCTACGGATTCCCGCAGTTCTATAAAAGAGGCAATCTCTTCTTTCATCTTCTCGAACCCGTTACCGCGATGGCCGAGTTCATCCTGGTCAGGAGGCAGAAGATGCCGTTTAAGTTCACAGTTTTCGCAGCCATACCGACACTTCTGTACGGCATAGGTTATATGCTCAACATCCTGATCAACGGCATCGGCGGCCCGTGGCCTTACACCAACGATTTCTACGCGTTCTTAAGCTGGGGCTGGCCTGTCGGAATCGGGATTTTCGCCGCCATCACATTAACAGCCTTCGGTGTGGCGTGCCTGTTCAGGGCCATCAGCAATAAGAGGACAAAATCCGTTTAAAAATGCGTTTGCTAACGTAATAAAAAACGCATTTTCGGCCGTTTTGGACTGAAAATACGTTAAAAAGTATGTTGCGCAACGTATAAATAAACGCATTTTCGAGGATTTTGGCACCAAAATGCGTTTAGGAGTATGTTTCCTAACGCATAAAAAAACGTAATCTCAAGGGCGGCCGGGGCAAGTCTCAATTTTGCCCCTTTATCCACGGATTATTTTTCTGACATAGTGGTAAGATGAGATGGGGACAAAGGAGACTGTTTATGAAACGATCCGAGATCAACAAAGCATTGAAACGCATGGAGAGCGTCATCAAAGAGCTGAAGATAAGCCTTCCGCCTTTTTGCAGCTTCACTCCGGAAGAGTGGCTCAGTAAGGGTCATGAGTACGACGAGATCAGGGACAACATGCTCGGCTGGGATATAACCGATTACGGGCAGGGCGACTTTGAGAAGGTCGGATTCTCGCTTATCACGCTGCGCAACGGCAATCTCAATAATCAGGACAAGTATCCAAAAAGCTATGCCGAGAAGCTCCTGTTCATTGAAGAGGACCAGTATTCACCAAACCATTTCCACTGGAACAAGATGGAGGACATCATCAACAAGGGCGGCGGCAACCTCCTGATCCGCGTATATAATTCTCTTCCTGACGAAGAGATCGATAAGGCAAGCGACGTTACGGTCCATACCGACGGCAGGACTTATCAGGTCAAGGCAGGAACGCAGATAAGACTTACGCCCGGCGAGAGCATATCGATCCAGCCGTATCTTTATCACGACTTCGAAGTTGAGAAGGGAACGGGTGCGGTCCTGCTCGGCGAGGTGTCGGAAGTCAATGACGACAACACCGATAACAGGTTCAATCCTCCTGTCGGCAGATTCCCTGAGATAGAAGAAGATGAAGAGCCTTATAGACTCCTTTGCAACGAATACCCCAAGGCACGTTAAGCCGTATCATCGCGCACAAGACCATAGCTTTTGTCGCGAAACGGTAATGTTAATGTAAGGTCAGTTAAATTGACTTAAGGGTTACCCTAAAGCACAATTAACATGAATATTTATCTTTTCTAATATAGGCGGTTTGATTTTGAAGAAAAAAGCAGTAAATGTAAATACAGATAACAGAAGCGCTTTTGAGAAGTTTTGCTCAGCTCAGGAGAACAAGGCCAGAATAAGCCTCATCGTCGCGGCTGCAGTCGTTGTCGCAACGATCGGTTCGGTCTGCACGGTCAGCATAGCTCTCAATAGAGAACCGGTCATTCCGTCTGATAATGTGGAACTGAACGCAGCACAGGAATACCTGGCACAGGCTGCAATTGACGACGGCCTCAGCAATCTTTCCGATTATGTCAGTGCTACCGAGACGAGCGAAGAAGAGACTGCGGTTTCTCTCGAAGAGACGATGGCGACAAAGCACGGCGGCCTTACCGGTGAGCACGTGATCGACGTAAGCGATCTTAAGTCATTGTCCGATAAAGAACTCGTTGACGCGATCGTATCAGGTCAGGCAGGCGTCATTGACAGAAGCAACATCGAGACTGACCAGTCGCAGAACGAGAACGCGGGACACATGGCTTCAGGCGGTAATGTTACTCCGACAAGCACGCCGTCTCCGACACCCACGGTTGCCGAGACTTCGGCAAATACCGATACCAATGAAACTACAAGCAATGAACCCGGGATCAAGGTACCCAATGCTTCCATTACAAGTACCGTAGGTGAGACTGTAGATCCTATGAACGGCGTATATGCAAACATACCCGGTTCTGACAATGTCACCAGCGGGATCAGCTATTCGATCGTTGATGCAAGCGGTCAGACTATATCTCTTGAAGATGCCCAGCAGACAGTTGGCCAGTACACGATCAACTACTCTTATCAGATGGCATCCGGAGTTCCTGATCAGACCGTCGTTGATTACGAACTCGGAATCGACGTCTCACAGTTCCAGGACGATATTGACTGGACAGCAGTCAGAAATTCGGGAATCACATTCGCATTCATCAGATGCGGAGGCAGAGGTTATTCCCAGGGCGGTATCTACGATGACACCAAGTTCTTCCAGAATGTTCAGAATGCCAAGGCTGCAGGGATCAAGGTAGGCGTTTACTTCTTCTCGCAGGCGATCACTCCTTACGAGGCACTCGAAGAAGCTTCTATTACGCTCGCCAAGATAAGCGGTTTGGGCATAGACCTCCCCGTAGTTATGGACTGGGAGACAGGAAGCGGCTACAGGACATGGGAACTTTATGGCGAGGACTTTGCCAATGTTATTACCGCGTTCTGCAGTACTATAGCGCAGAATGGTTATACACCTTGTGTTTACCTTAATACTTCCGATATCAACAGCAGACTCGGAGGTTATTCCGGAACCATCCTTTCAAAGTACAAATTATGGTATGCATATCCCTACAGTTGCTATAACGACGGAAGCTACTTTAAGACCGGAGATACTACTCCGCCGAGAAGCTTCTATTACGAATACTGGCAGTATTCATGGCGCGGCAGTGTTCCGGGAATCAAGACTGATGTCGACCTTAACATCAAGATCCTCGGCAAGACTACTATCAGCACACCCGGCGAGACATTGACGGCATCTGCAGTTTGGGAGGTGGCCGCCGCGACTGTCGATCCGACGACACCGGATTCAAGTGTTGATCCCAGTACATCAAGTGACACAAGCTCTTCAAGCAGCGATACTTCAGAAGTGCCCCCGGGAGATACTCCGAGCGATACATCAGTAGAAACCCCTGGAGATACACCGGGAGATACACCGGGAGATACACCGGGAGATACGACCGGCGATAGTACGGGAGAAACATCAGGCGAGACATCCGGAGATCCGACAACAGATACCGGCTCCGGTTCAGGTGGAACGGACGGCAGCGGTGCTGACGGCAATACAGAAGGTGGAGAAGCGACACCATAAACCTTAAGGAGTCTTACTATGGACACCAAGCCTACTAGCGATCCCGCGATGCGGAATCTGGAGAGAACGATAAGGTTTGAATTTGAGAAGCTCCTTCTCATAGTAACTATTGTTTGTCTGATCATTGAGACCGGACTTGCAATCTATTACTACATAATCGATGATCTCGGCCAGCCTCTTGAGAAGTATGTTGCATTCAGGATCCTGGTGCCGCTCGTTGTAAATGTTCTGCTCTATGTTGTTACGAGATTCTCGAACAGATCCGATACCAGCACTGACAGTACGAAGAACAGGGTAGTCTCCTTTGCGGGACTGATAATGACGGGTGTTATCTCGCTTGCCCACAGTTACTTTATTCCGCTGTGGATCCTGCCGCTTTTCGCGCTCGTTATCTGCTCGATATTCCATGACACCTTTATCCAGATCATTCAGGCAGGTTTAAGCTTTGTGTTTATCCTCTATGCCGGGATCATCCACATGTACGATTATCCTACGGAGAAGACGTTTACGATCCTCTGCATAATCCTTGCGGAGATAATGGCGCTGATCATCAGCGTGATATCGTTCAGGCTTGAGATATTCAACAGGAAGATGCTCATCATTAGGGAGAGGAATTTTGCAGGCGCGAACAAGTTCGATATGGGCTTTGAGACTGACAGCGTCACAGGTGTTTACAGCAAGAAGTATCTGACTGAAGAAGCTAATATCATTCTCTCGAAAACAAATGAGCTCGACCCCTGCGGTGTTGCCATTATCGATATCGATGATTTCAGGAAGATCAATGACGAATTAGGCAACGACAAAGGCGACGATGTCTTAAGGACTCTGGGCTCCGTTTTGCAGGGCTACATAGACGAAGATACTATTATCGGAAGATATGGCGGAGATACCTTCGTGATCGTTTTCGAGAACGGGGTAAGGGAAGAAAACCTCGATGAGTTAAACCAGATCCGCAAGGAATTTGCCAGAAAAAAGTATTCATTTATGAAAGATACCGTCACAGTCAGCGGCGGTTATGCCTGGTTCGATGTCAACATGGATCTCGAGAGTGCTGTAAAAGATATTAAAGAAGCACTTGAAAGCGCAAAGAAATCGGGCAAAAATAAGATAATGGCAGTCGGAGAAAGCGAGGACGAGACATATGGGTAACGCCAAGAAGAAAGACAGGATCAGTAATTACAACGTAGCAACAGTAGCTGTTGATGTGATAATGCTCTTGCTGGGTCTTACATTTATTATCGGTTTTGCGACCGGAGCAGCAATGAAGGTGCTCACGGTATTCATTCAGGTAGTAGGCGGCGTGCTCATCGCGATCGCGATCTTTGAGCTGATCAATTTCCTCAGGGTCAAGGAAAAGGCCGTGTTCGACTGGATCGTCATGATCATCGGCGCGGCAATCGGAATCCTGGGAATCATCCTCATCGTTAAGCCTGATCTGCTTGAGAACATCATCAGATTTATCTTCGCGATCATCATCTGGATCTACGCGGTATCGATCATCTTCACGGCAGTTATCGTGCTCAAACCGTCCGGCGCAAAATACTGGTGGTTCTCATTGCTGTTCGGTTTTGCGGCATTCGTTCTCGGTGTATTCGTAATGCTCCAGGAAGGCACCATGATCCTTCTCATCGGCATCACGCTCCTGGTCGGCGCCATCGGCGGACTTGCGAATGCTATTCTGGCATCCCACGCCAAGCGTGAGTTTAAGAAGAACTCCAAGATCCTTGACGATGCAACTTATACCGTTGAATCAACAACTTCAAGCACTTCTTCTGACACCGCAGAAGGCGGCAGTGACAGCGATAATATTAAATATTGATATTTAACGCCCCCTTGGATTCAGGAGGACCATATGGATATTACTTATATCGGACATGCATGTTTTCTGATAAAGTTTGACACGGGACTTACGGTTTGTTTTGACCCTTATAAGGAGGGTTCCGTCCCGGGTCTCGGCCCGACGGATGTTGAAGCACATGAAGTGTTCTGTTCGCACAGCCACAATGACCATAACGATTTTGAATCCGTTATGTCTCCTGCAGAGCCTTATACCGGACGCGAGCCTGAGATCGACATAATCAAGACATTTCACGACGATGTCCAGGGTGCGGCACGCGGCAGGAACAACATCACGATCGTTAAGGTCGGAGGAGAGAAAGTCGTCCATATGGGTGACATCGGCTGCGATATCACCGAAGAACAGTTGGACAGGATGAGAGGCGCAGACCTTCTCCTGATCCCTGTCGGAGGCTTTTATACCATCAACTGCAGAATGGCATACCAGATGACAAACCGTATCAATCCGAAGGCTGTCGTCCCCATGCACTTCAGTGGAGACAGATTCGGATACAGCCAGATATCAAGAAGAGATGAATTTGTAAATCTGGTAGAAGATGCCGGAGACCGAAGGATCATCAACGGCGGAAGCCATATAGGTCATCTGCCTGATGAGAAATCTCTCGTAATTATGGAGCCGCTTCGAATTTTGTAACATAAGATCGACCTTCTTTACGATATAATTTTTCGGTAAAGGGGGGAATGTGTCCTATGTTTAAAATCGGTTTTTCCAATGACAAGTATGTAGAGCTCCAGAGTGAGCACATCAGAGAGCGTGTCGAGCAGTTCGGCGGCAAGCTTTATCTTGAGTTTGGCGGCAAGCTTTTCGACGACTATCACGCATCCAGAGTATTGCCCGGATTCGAACCTGACAGCAAGATCAGAATGCTCAAGGCTCTTTCCGAAGATGCCGAGATCGTTATCGCGATCAATGCAGATGCCATTGAGAAGAACAAGAGAAGAGGAGACCTGGGCATCACTTATGATCAGGAAGTTCTCCGCCTTATCGATGCTTTCACGGAGTTCGGCCTTTTTGTAGGAAGCGTTGTTATCACACAGTTCGCAGGACAGCCCCTCGCAGAGAAGTTCGAAGCACGCCTCCGCGGCCTCGGCGTTAAGTCATACAGACACTATCCCATCGAAGGATACCCTTCAAATATTCCCCTTATCGTAAGCGAAGACGGCTACGGCAAGAACGATTACATTGAGACATCCAGAAAGCTCGTCGTCGTCACGGCACCCGGCCCCGGTTCAGGCAAGATGGCTACATGCCTGTCCCAGCTCTATCACGAGAACAAGCGCGGTATCAAGGCCGGCTACGCCAAGTTCGAGACATTCCCGATCTGGTCCATCCCTTTGCAGCACCCTGTCAACGTTGCTTATGAAGCAGCAACGGCAGACCTTGCTGACGTCAACATGATCGACCCGTTCCACCTCGAAGCTTACGGAAAGACAACGGTTAATTACAACAGAGACGTTGAGATCTTCCCCGTCGTTAATGCCATCTTCGAGAAGATCTACGGCGAGAGCCCTTACAAGTCACCTACGGACATGGGCGTTAACATGGCAGGATTTGCCATCATCGACGATGAGGCATGTCAGGAGGCTTCCAGACAGGAGATCATCCGCCGTTACTATGAGGCCAAGATGGCAACCCGCGCCGGCAACTCTGACGGTTCCGACGTGACCAAGATCGAGTTCCTCATGAAGAAGAGCGGCATCGACATCTCAGACCGCCGCGCCATAGGTGCCGCTTCCGTCCGCGCTGAATCGACAGGCGGTCCGGCTGTAGCAATGGAGCTCCCCGACGGACAGATCGTAACAGGCAAAACAACACCTCTCTTAGGACCTGCATCCGCTGCTCTTTTGAACGCTCTCAAGGTCCTCGCCGGAATCTCCCACGACATTCCGCTTATCTCACCCAACGTCATCGAGCCTATCTCTGATCTTAAGGTCAATCACCTGGGCAATCACAACCCGCGTCTTCACACAGACGAAGTTCTCATCGCGCTCGCTATCAGCGCCGCTACGAACCCGGTTGCAGAACTTGCCATGCAGCAGATCGGCAACCTCATGAACAGTGACGCTCACTCAACGACCATGATGAGTTCCGTCGACATCAACATGTTCCACAAGCTCGGAATCAACCTGACCTGCGAACCTGTTTACGAGACGAAGAAGCTGTATCACAGATAAGTTGTTTAAATAGATTAATAGATACCCACTAAATCTCTGATATTGAGTATTTGGTGGGTATTTTTTTGTCTTTTATTAGAGTTCTTCAGAGGCGGAATACCCACTAACCCTGAGAAGATCCCGGGTTTAGTGGGTAACCATTTTGTTTTCGAGTGTTGACAAAAGACAAGAAAAGTCAGATAATTCGATTAGTCAAAGAAAGTCAAAGTCAAAGTCAAGAAAGAGCAAAGTCAAACGATAGTACGGAAGGAGGACGATCTTGTGGCTAGATTGGTTGATGTTATTGAACAGATGATCAAAGAGATGGTCGATGAGAATGACGGAACTGCAACTATCTGCAGGAGTCAGTTGGCCGAGCAGGCAAACTGCGTGCCGTCACAGATCACGTATGTGCTGTCCACCAGATTCTCGGGTGGCAGCGGATATATCGTTGAGAGCAGACGTGGCGGCGGCGGACAGATCACGATCACCCGTGTTAACCATGTCGGACCGGCCGAGTATCTCAAGGCAATAATCGACAGCGTAGGTGACGACCTGTCACAGCAGCAGGCGAAGAACCTTCTGATGAATGCGGTTTCCGTCGGCGCCATGACTTCCAAGGAAGGCACGGCGATCATGGCAGCTGTATCAGACAGGGCGCTCGCGAGAGTCGATTCGGATATCAGGGCAGTCCTCAGAGCTGATATCTTCAAGCATGCGCTCTTGGGTCTGATGGTGACTTGATAAGGGATAACAATTCGTAAGGAGATCAATTTATGAGATGTGAAAGATGCGGTAAAGAACTTACCAACAGGATCTTTAAGATCAACGGCACAACATACTGCGAGAATTGCGCCAGGCTCATGGGGTTCGGGGCTTCTGACTTCCTGAGCAATCCGTTCTCACCATTAGACCAGATTGCTTCATCGCTCATGCAGATGAGTGAACTGGACTTCGGCAACAGCACGCTGACATGCCCCAAGTGCGGTATGACCTTAAGAGAATTCGAGAACGAAGGACGCGTAGGATGTATCGAATGTTACAACACCTTCAACGACAATATTGTAAGAGAGATGTTCAAACAGCAGGGCAACAGCGAGTATGCAGGACGTCTTCCCAACCAGTCTGCAGACACGAGCACCACGAGCAAAGAAGTTGAGAAGGTCAGCCTGAAGGAACTTGAGTCAGGTCCTGTTAAGGATGAGGGACCTCAGGATGCAGGACCTTCGAAAACCGGGACCCAAGAACCCGGGATGCAGACAGAGAAGCAGCCGGAGAAGAAACCTGAGAGAAGCGGCCTTACGATAGACCAGCTCAAGAAGGCAGATCTCGGAATGCTCTCCGATGAAGATCTTGAGAAGGGCATCAAGCTTGCCGCAGAGGTTGAGGAATATATCCTCGCATCCAGGTTAAGAGATGAACTCAAGGGCAGAAAGGAAGGTGAGAACAATGGCTGAGTGGTACACAAGAGAAGGCAAAGATAACGACGTAGTACTCTCCACAAAGGCGTGCATTGTTCGTAACATCAAGGGTTACAACTTTATGCCCCGTCTGGACGATAAAGAATGCCAGAGCCTGATCGATACGATCGAAGGCGCGATCGACAAGGATATCTTCGCGGGCGGCTACGCTGCTGCAATGGAGAAGGAGACCGCAATGAGGCTCATCAGACTTCAGGTGTTGGGCCGCGAAGGAAGCCAGATGGCAAATCCTCAGAGGAAGGCATTCTACTATAACGACGACTGCAGCCTCAGTATTGCGATAGGCTGCGGTGAGCACATTACCGCAAGAGCGATGGCACAGGGCCACGATATCAGCGTTTACAAGCAGGTCGAGAAACTCGCCATGGATCTCGAGAGCAAACTTGATATCGCATATTCAGACAGTTACGGCTTTCTGACATCTAATGTCAGACTCGCAGGAACAGGACTTAAGATTCTTTATACTGTTGCGCTTCCCGCGATCGCCAAGACTGAAGGCGGAATCGCTGCACTGACACAGCGTGTCGGTCAGTATGAATGGACGATCTACCCGTTCGCCGAGAGAGGAGAACTAGCTGATTCAAATGTTTACATCATCTCAAGCGTCAACACATTGGGCGTGACAGAAGAAGAAGTATTGAGAAGAGGCGAGATGCTCATCACGGACGTTATCAAGGCAGAGAGAGCATGCAGGGAAGAGATCGCCACCAGCAAGATGGAACAGATCAAGGATATGTACGGCAGATCTTACGGCAACTTAAGATACTGTAACCTGATCTCGAGAAGCGAAGCGATCGAAGCATTGGGGTGGCTCAGACTCTTCCACGACTACGACGATGCCGGCGAGATAAAGTGTTCCTGGAACACACTGGATAAGCTTACGATGGACATATTGTGGGAGCCCGGTGCGCCTTCCAAGAGGTCAGGTGCCTCATTTGCGAATTCACAGAGAATAAGGGCTAACGGAATCAGAACGATACTGAAGGGAGCTGATTGATATGAGAATAACTGAAGATACAGCCAAGGTGCTTGCGGTCGCGACACAGATCGCAGAAGACAAGCATGCAAACATGATAAGGGACACGATCCTTTTCGCGTCACTGTGCATCACGGATACACCTGCGAAGGAGATCTTAAGCGAGTGCGTTCCCAACATGGAACTCATCTTAGAGCGCCTGGGATTTGACGCTGATTACGAGGTCGATCCCGCATCGGTCAAGATGCTCGCTGACAGAGCTTTCGGCAGCTTGAGATTTGACGTAAGAAGAATATTCAGTAACGCCGCATCGCTCTCCGCCAGGACGGGCTTTAACGGTGCGGTCAACCCGGAGCATCTTCTTTTCGTGATCATATCGAGAAGAGTATCCAATCATCCTGAGATCTTCAACAGCCTGGAAGTTGCAGGTGCTGATATTGAAGGCATCAAGAATGCCATCGTTAACGCCTTCAACGAGCAGGCAGAAGCTGCAAGAGAAGAAAACAGATTCATGGATGGCGGTGATGAGGGCGAGCTTCCCGCAGAAGAGGGTTCCGCGAGACCACGCAAGCCTTCCGGCAGACAGGGCGGCAAGTCAGGCCATAAGACACTTGATAAGTTCGGTAAGAATCTGACTGAGCTTGCCAAGCAGGGCAAGATCGATCCGGTCATCGGACGTGAAGAAGAGATCTCCAGAGTCATGCAGATCCTCATCCGCCGCACGAAGAACAATCCGTGCCTTGTAGGTGACCCGGGTGTAGGTAAGACGGCTATTGCCGAAGGCCTCGCACTGAAGATCGCCGAGAATAACGTTCCTGATGTTATCAAGGGCAAGATCGTCTACAGCATCGAGATGGGTTCAATGGTTGCAGGCTCCAAGTACAGAGGTGAATTTGAAGAGCGTATCAAGAACATGCTCGACGAAGCAATCGCCGATCCCAACATCATCCTGTTCATCGATGAGATCCATACGCTTGTAGGTGCAGGTGATACATCGGGCGGTTCCATGGATGCTGCGAACATCATGAAGCCGCTCCTTAGCAAGAACGAGCTTCAGATCATCGGCGCTACAACGCTTGATGAGTATTCCAAGTTTGTAGAGAAGGATCACGCTCTTGAGAGAAGATTCCAGAAGGTGCTTGTTGAAGAACCTTCGATCGAAGATGCGATCGCCATCATGAAGGGACTCCGTTCCAAGTACGAAGATCACCACAAGATCCACATCCCCGATGACGTTCTCGAGCAGTCCGTAAGGCTCTCTGCAAGATATGTATCTGACAGATTCCTTCCTGATAAGGCTATCGACCTGGTCGATGAGGCAGCCGCTGCAAAGAGGATAAATTATGCCGATTCCAAGGCTAAGAATGAGCTCGAAAACAAGATCAAAGAGATAGTGGAAAAGAAGAAGGAAGCCGTCGATACCCAGGACTTCGAAGCCGCACAGACATTGAAGGAAGAGGAAGAAAAGCTTAAGGAGAGACTTTCCCTCCTCCAGGATAAGGTCAAGGCTGATGAGAACGGATTTACCGGCACTCTTACAGTTGATGACGTGGCAGTGGTCCTCGCAAAGTGGACCGGAATCCCGACTACTAAGATCACTGAATCTGATGCAGACAAGCTCAAGAACCTCGAAGGTGAACTTGCAAGAAGAGTAGTAGGTCAGGACGAAGCAGTTCATGCTATCGCAAAGGCTATCCGCCGCGGAAGACTCGGACTTAAGGACGAGAAGAGGCCTTCAGGTACGTTTATCTTCTTAGGTACAACCGGTGTAGGTAAGACAGAACTTGCCAAGGCTCTTGCTGAAGTTATGTTCGGCAATGAGAGCGCGCTTGTCAGGATCGATATGTCCGAATACATGGAGAAGCACGATGTCTCCAGACTTATCGGCGCGCCTCCGGGATATGTCGGATACGATGAGGGCGGCCAGCTCACAGAGGCAGTAAGAAGACATCCTTATTCGGTAGTTCTTTTCGATGAGATCGAGAAGGCACATCCCGAGATCTTCAACACGATGCTTCAGGTATTGGACGACGGACGTCTTACTGACGGCCACGGCAGGACCGTTGACTTCAGAAATACGATAATCATCATGACATCCAACATCGGCGCGAGAATGCTGGTCGGCAGCGAAGGCCGCAAGATCGGCTTCGCGATGGCAGACGATAACGATAAGGACGAACTCTCGAGAGAGGGCCTCTACGGCGGCAAGTCTTACGATGAGGCAAAGAAGGTCGTAATCGACGAACTCAAGAAGACGTTCACTCCTGAATTCGTTAACCGTGTCGATGAGATCATCTTCTTCCGTATGCTCGGTAAGGATTCGCTCGTTAAGATCGTCGATATCCTCATGAAGCAGGTAGGCAAGAGAATCAGGGATCTCGGCATGGAGATCGAGCTGACCGACAGTGCGAAGGAACTTCTCGCGAAGAAGGGTTACGATCCGCAGTACGGTGCAAGACCGCTTAGAAGAGTTATTACCCAGATGGTTGAGGACCGTTTCTCCGAGGCTATGCTCGACGGAATCGTTAAGCCCGGCCACCTCGCGATCATCGATGCGGTCGAGTCAACTGACCCTGATGCGCTCCTTGCCCAGGGCAGCGCCTCCGATGACGGCAAGGTCATCGTCATCAAGGATGGCGGAGAGCTTAAAAACACAGGAAATGTTGAGGTTGAAGAACCTGTCGGCACTAATGTATAATACTCTCGCTATTAAGGTAGATGGAGTGGAAAGATGACGGAAAACAAGAGTAATGCGGCTTCCAGATCCAAGGCGCCGCGTGACTATGACATAGGTTGTGTACCGAGCAGATTTTATTTCAGTTTCTTGGGATCACATATTCTCGTGCCTTTGGTAAGCGCATTTGCGCATATCAAGGTCAAGCCTGACATGGAATTTGTTAAGCATGAAGGACCTATTATCGTCGTCTCCAATCACGAGTCTTATTTAGACCCGATGATCATCAACCGCCTGACCAAGGCGAGACTTGCCAACTTCGTAACAGGCGAATTCGTATTCAGGGCACCCGGCTGGGGACACTGGTTCAAGCTCGGAGGCGCTATCCCGAAGAAGCAGTTCGTCGTAGATACCGCAGCAGTTAAGGCAATGATGCGCGTCATGAAGCGCAAAGGCATCATCATCGTTTACCCTGAGGCAACAAGACACGTTGACGGTAAGTCGACGACATTCGATGACGGTGTTGCAAGACTTGCGAAGAAGTCCGGCGCATCAGTATATATCGCACACATTCACGGCGCTTACATGGCATGGCCGAGATGGTCACAGTCAGGCATGCGCAAGGGCAGGATCAGCGCCGAGTTCGTTAAGAAGATCTATTCTGACGAGGTCAAGCAGCTCTCCATTGAAGAGCTCCAGCAGAAGATCTTGGAAGGCATCGATTACAACGAGAACGACTGGATCCGCGAGAATCCCAGAGTCTACAAGAGCAGGAAGCTCGCAGCAGGTCTTCAGAACATCGCGTATGCATGCCCCAAGTGCGGTTCCGAGTACACGATGCAGTACATGAATTCCGGCAAGCACGACATGATCCAGTGCTCCAACTGCGGTAATGCCGCCAGATATCTGCCGACGGGTCTTATCGAGAAGGTCGATCCCAACTGCGTAGTTTTCGATGACCTCCACAAGTGGGTAGTCTGGGAGCGCGAGCTTATCGCTGACCAGCTCAGGGCCGGCGGATTCAAGATGGAGATGAACGCCGATCTGTTCAAGGTCTTCGACCGTTTCACGTTCGCGAAAACAGGCAAGGGCAGGATCACCATCACCGATAAGGAGATCGTCTACTACGGAACGGATTGTCCCGCTGAAGAGGGTATCCCTTATAAGCACGGCAAGCCCATGAAGAAGTATAAGGACAGAACACTTGATGCCAGTGCTCCTTTTGAGACGAAGGTTTTCGAGATCGACACGATGAGGGGCCTGGTCGCAAATTACGGCAAGCACTTCGAGATCTACGACAAGGACGGCGAGCTCTACAGATTCCATGTTGACGGCCAGAAGGTCTTCAAGATCCACGAGATCGTCGAGATGCTGGGCAAGGGCAAGAGCATCGAGAGCGAGGCATGACCTTGGCTTCCTGACGGGAAATAATTTTCACTAGAACGAATAAATTAAAAATATTGGCGGGTTTGGTCACTAATCACCAAAACTCGCCTTTTTTATTGCTTTAATATATCGCGCGAAGATAGTATAATTTTCAAGTCAGTAAATAAGAGGTGCCATAAGCGGCACTTCCCAAAACACAAAATATGAATCAGGAGTGTGACAATCCATGGCAATGTATGACAAGAAAAGCGTTGAAGATCTGAACGTAGCCGGCAAGAGAGTTATTGTCCGCGTTGACTTTAACGTACCGCTCGACAAGGAAACAGGCACAAAGATCACAGACGACAAGCGTATCAAGGGTGCTCTCCCTACGATCAAGTACCTCGTAGACAACAATGCGAAGATTATCCTCGTATCACACCTCGGTCGTCCGAAGAACGGACCTGAGGCTAAGTACTCAATGAAGCCCGCAGCTGACCGTCTCGCTGAGCTCATCGGCAAGCCCGTTATCCTCGCTAACGATGTAATCGGTGAAGATGCCAAGGCTAAGGCAGCAGCTCTTCAGGATGGCGAGATCCTCATGCTTGAGAATGTCCGTTTCCACAAGGAAGAGACAAAGAACGATCCTAAGTTCGCTGCAGAGCTCGCTTCTATGGCTGACCTCTATGTTAACGATGCATTCGGTACAGCTCACCGTGCTCATGCTTCAACAGCAGGTCTTGCTAACTTCCTTCCTTCCGCATGCGGCTATCTCATCAAGAAAGAGATCGACTTCATCGGCGGAGCACTTGATAATCCTGCAAGACCCTTCGTTGCTATTCTTGGCGGTGCTAAGGTTTCCGACAAGATCGGCGTTATCACAAATCTCTTAGACAAGGCTGATACTATCATCATCGGTGGTGGTATGGCTTATACATTCATCGGCGCTAAGGGCGGCACGGTCGGCAACTCACTTTTCGAAGCTGATAAGGTTGAACTCGCTAAGGAACTCATGGCTAAGGCAGAAGAGAAGGGCGTTAAGCTCCTGCTCCCTGAGGACACTGTAGTTGCTACAGAGTTCGCAGCTGACGCTGAGTCCAAGGTTGTTCCTTCAATGGAGATCCCTGACGGTTGGGAAGGCCTCGACATCGGTCCTAAGACTATCGAGACATTCTCTGCAGCTATCAAGGAAGCTAAGACGATCATCTGGAACGGCCCTGCAGGCGTTTTCGAGTTTGATAAGTTCGCAGTAGGTACTGAGGCTCTCGCTAAGGCTATCGCTGACACAGACGCTATCTCCATCATCGGCGGCGGTGACTCCGCAGCTGCTATCGAGAAGCTCGGCTATGCTGACAAGGTATCTCACATCTCCACAGGCGGCGGCGCTTCTCTCGAGTACATCGAGGGTAAGGTTCTCCCCGGTATCGACTGCCTCAATGACAAGAAGACCGACAGAACATTCGCAGCAGGCAACTGGAAGATGAACTGCGGTATCCCTGCAGATGCAGTTAAGCTCATCAACGAGCTCAAGCCCCTCGTTAAGGATGCTACATCCAGAATCGCTTTGGGCGTTCCTGCTACAGCACTCGCTGCTGCAGTTGAAGCTGCTGCTTACTCCAACATCAAGATCGCTGCACAGAACTGCCACTTCGAAGAGAAGGGTGCTTTCACAGGCGAGATCTCACCTCTCTGGCTCGCTAAGATGGGCGTAAATTACTGCATCATCGGCCACTCCGAGAGACGTGAGTACAACGCAGAGACAGACGAGACAGTTAACAAGAAGGCTCTTGCACTCCTCAAGTACGGCGTAAGACCTATCATCTGCTGCGGTGAGTCTCTTGCTCAGCGTGAAGCAGGCGAGACATTCGACTGGATCCGCGGTCAGATCGTTGGCGCTTTCAAGGATATCCCTGCTGACAAGCTCTGCCAGATCACGATCGCTTACGAGCCTATCTGGGCTATCGGCACAGGCAAGACAGCTACAGACGAGCAGGCTGAAGAAGTTTGCGCATTCATCCGTGGCGTCATCGCTGAGCTCTACTGCCCTAAGTGCGCAGAGGCTATGACAATCCAGTACGGCGGTTCCTGCAACGCTAAGAACGCAGCAGGCCTCTTCGCTCAGAAGGACATCAACGGCGGTCTCGTTGGCGGTGCTTCACTCAAGGCTGAGGATTTCTCAATCATCTGCAACGCATAAGTTGTTACTTAACTGATTAATAAAGCGGGCTGTCTCTTAGTTGAGGCAGCCCTTTTAAGTTTTCTTCTTTCTGGGCATGTTAATTGTTAGTCCCGGGATTTATGGGCGCTTGGGGTTGCACGTTGAATTGCCCCAACTTTTAATAATCCCGCTTCTTGGGGCAAAAAGAGCACTTCAAAAGTTGCCCCAAATATTCAGATAATGGCATTTCGGGGCAACTGTTGTCAGTGCCGAAGCTGTTAACGAAGATATGCAAAAATCCCGCATTTGCGTTAACGGTACAGAACAGAGTTATCAAGAAAAAACGTCTCACAAGCAGCAATACCGCTTATGAGACAGCTTCTTTTTTTTATGCCTGAAGACATAAGTCCTTGTTTTTCCGATAATGTTATAATAACCGCGTATGAAGGACTGCTCCTGCAGTGTGGTTTTAGCTTTTACGGGTTTAAGGGTATGACCAAGACAGTCAGATATGATGCTTTTATCAGTTACAGGCATTGCGAGCCTGACAGCGAAATAGCATCAAGATTACAGAAGAAGCTGGAGGGGTTCCGCCTTCCGAAAGAAATAGCAAAGAAGACCGGCAGGAAAAGGCTCAGCCGTATCTTCCGCGACGAGACCGAGTTTGCCGTATCAGATGATCTGACACGGGCAATCGACGAAGCAATTGCAAATTCGGATTTTCTTATATGTATTTGTTCTCCCGAGTATCTTAAATCTTCGTGGTGCCGCAAAGAAATCGCGTCTTTCCTTAAGTTCCATGACAGAAAACATGTCTTGCTTGTTTTGGCTGACGGTGAGCCGGCGGAAGCTTTCCCGCCTGAAATCATCTACGATGATCTGTATAAGATCGGTGCCGACGGCAGGCCATACTGGACCAAGGTGGCTAGAGAACCGCTTGCCGCTGACTGCAGAGGCGAGACTTCGAAGGAAAGAAATCCTAAGATAGACAAGGCCACGATGCGCCTCATAGCGACGATCTTAGGCATCAGGTTCGACGACCTTAAGCAAAGACACAGACATGAGCAGTATAAGCGCACTAGAAACCGGATGCTTGTGGCATTAGGTGTTCTGGCGGCATTCCTTGCTGTCTGCATAGGGTTCTTATTCAGGATCGCAGGGCAGAACAGGGAGATAATGGAGCAGAACGAGATCATAAGTCTCAAGTATGCGGATACTTTGGCCGCGACATCCGATAATCTTTTAAGAGACGGAAAGAGGATGGATGCCATATATGCCGCAAGGCTCGCGCTTTCCGACGAGAAAACGGATAACTACAGCGAACTTGCGACAAAAGCTCTTACCAACGCGCTTGGCATCTACGATCTTCCGAATACTTTCGGATGTGATAGTGACGTCCTTCTGCCATGTTCTGTGCTTGATGAAATGGTCATATCTTCAGATGGCGGATATGCCTCGGTCAAGGATCTTGATCATATCAGATATGTTGTTGACATGAATTCAGGTGCAACGGTCTATAGCTTTGAAGAGGATGACATTTCAGATTTTGTTTTCGATGGAGAAAAGGGCTTTGTCTACAAAAGACAGGATGAAAACTATTGTTATTATGATCTTGCGGCCGGGACCCTGACGGATCTTGGAATCAGCAACGCGCATTTGTATTCAGGCACTGAGGGAGAAGGGGTTGCCATTGGAACAGATGAAACTTTTGCGCTGTATAAGGGCGGGAGAATAATATGTAATATCAACTATTCTGCTGAGGGATTTTCAGAATCAATATATTTGGATGTCACAGTGGATTTTGTTCCCTCTGCAAACGAATGCTGGGTCTTTATCACTGATTATGATAGCGATACGACAACTGCATTTATATTGGATATGCAGAGTGGCAGTTCACGCAGGATGCAGGTTTCTGACAGGGTATGCTATGACATTACTACTGACGGAAAGAGCATTATCTGGAAGCAGGATGAAGATTATACTTATTCACTTTGTATTATGGATATTGTTAACGGTACTGTTAAAAGTACGGTGGTCGGCGACATCTACAAAATGGTTGTCCTGAATGATGATGTGGTCGTTGTATCCGAGGCGGATGTGACAATATTAAATAAGGATCTTAACGAAGTGGAAAGATTTGAAACCGGCTATAGTATCCGGATGTTTATTTCAGGTGATGCGATCTATCTGATGGATTCAACCAGCCGGTTCTATAAGATCATGAACGGCAAATATGTCTCTTACGGTACGATTTTAACAGATGTAAATAATTCCTGGATGCAGGAGTTCAGAAACGGAAAACTGTATTGCGCCATAACAGGCGATAACCATATCTATACATATACATTCAGGCAGTCAGATTATATGACTGTAACTACGGGTGATTATAAAGAGGTGACATACGATTCAGTTCAGATCCAGGTGATCGGCGAGGATCCCGATGCAGCCTCATTTGTCGATCTTATTATGGAGAGCGAGACCGAGTTCGAACAAAACAGGATAAAAAGAGTTGCAATGTGCCAGAACGCTGACTTTGGACTTGTTCAGTTATATGATGGTGCAGTTCATATTTATGATTCTTCCACCGGTGAAAAGCTTAAGACGATCTATTCCATCGAAGGCGCAGTAAATGTGTTTTATTATGACCGCCAGAGCGGATATTACTATATCAGTGCCTGGGATCTGCACGTATATGATGAGGATTTCAAAAACATCTACAGCATTAATGACTGCGTTCTTGTAGGCATCGAGAAGCAGAGCGGAGATCTTGTGGTGTATGATATGACGAACAGCAATTCCGATAATATCTCAGGGCACTATACGCTCTGTCCTGTAACTTACAATCAGCTGATCTCCATTGCCGATGAATGCCTGGACGGATATGAACCCGACGAACGCGTTAAGGAGAAGTACAGCTTAGGCTGATGATCTCAGAATGCTCCTGTCCAATTGCTTCCGATACAGTAAGCGAAGATTTCAAATTGCATAAACATCAGGTAAAGAATAACAAACAACAGAGACAATCCCCTGAATCTGTCTTTCTTCTTGAAATCAGATAATACAAAGCTTACTATCAGCAAGACCAAACTTGCCAGCAATAATCCAAGTTGAATTAAATGATCCACGTTGCCGAAAACATATGAAAAGCTCATATTTCAACCTCACTTAATTGAAGCTCTTCGCTTACTGCTTTGACAGATACTCGTCGATGCCCTTTGCCGCAGCCTTGCCCGCGCCCATTGCGAGGATTACGGTTGCTGCGCCTGTTACTGCGTCGCCCCCTGCGAAAACTCCCTCTCTCGATGTCATCTCAGCTTCGTTGACTATGATGCCGCCGCGCTTGTTGACCTCAAGACCGGATGTTGTCTTCTTGATAAGAGGGTTGGGTGATGTGCCGAGAGACATGATGACTGCGTCGCAGTCGATGGTGAACTCTGAGCCTTCAACCGGAACAGGTGACCTTCTGCCTGAAGCGTCCGGTTCGCCAAGTTCCATGCGGATGCATGTGCAGCCCTTGACCCAGCCGTTCTCGTCTGCAAGTATCTCAACGGGGTTGGTGAGCAGGTCGAAGATGATGCCCTCTTCCTTAGCGTGATGAACTTCTTCTGCACGTGCAGGGAGCTCAGCTTCGGAACGGCGGTATACGACGTGAACTTCAGCGCCGAGTCTCTTTGCCGTGCGCGCAGCATCCATGGCAACGTTGCCGCCGCCTACGATGACAGCCTTCTTGGCTCTCATGATGGGTGTTCTTGAGTCTGCTGAGAATGCGCCCATCAGGTTTGATCTCGTGAGATATTCGTTAGCGGAGAACACGCCCAAAGCCTGTTCGCCGGGGATATTCATGAAGCGGGGAAGGCCTGCGCCCGAACCGATGAATACGGCTGAGAAGCCTTCTGATTCGAACAGGTCGTCGATCGTAAGGGAACGTCCGATAACGGCATCAGTAATGATCTCGACGCCGAGGCTCTTAACATTATTGATCTCCTTTGCAACGACCTTCTCCTTGGGAAGACGGAATTCGGGGATGCCGTAGACCAGAACGCCGCCGGCCTTGTGGAGCGCTTCGAAAATGGTTACGTCATAACCCATCTTGGCGAGGTCGCCTGCGCATGTAAGACCTGAGGGACCTGCGCCGATGACTGCAACCTTCTTGCCCTTCTTAACCATACCGGCAGGAAGGTGCGGCTTGATGCCCATGTCTTTTGCGGTGTCGGCAGTAAATCTCTCGAGACGGCCGATTGATACCGCTTCACCCTTAATGCCTCTGATGCACTGTGCTTCGCACTGTGTCTCCTGAGGGCAGACGCGGCCGCATACTGCGGGCAGGGAAGAAGATAAAGAGATAACCTCATAAGCTCCTTCAACATCGCCTTCCTTGAGTTTGGAGATGAAGCCCGGGATGTTGATTGATACGGGGCAGCCTTCCACACAGCGCGGATTCTTGCAGTTAAGGCAGCGGGATGCTTCGAGCACGGCCTCTTCCTTTGTATAACCCAGGCAGACCTCGTCGAAGTTCGTGGCACGGATCTGAGGATCCTGCTCTGCTACCGGTACTTTCTTCATTACATCTATATCCATTGTTCTATCCCCCTTATGAGCACATACCGCAGCCGCCGCTGTGTGTGTCGCCTTCGGTGAGTCTTAACATGAGCTCGCCTTCCTGTGTCTTATAGAGGCGTGAACGCTGCAGTGCCTGGTCGAAGTCAACTTCGTGGCCGTCGAACTCGGGTCCGTCGACGCAGGCGAACTTTACCTGGCCGCCTACCAGGAGTCTGCAAGCTCCGCACATGCCTGTACCGTCCACCATTATGGTATTCATTGAAACTACAGTAGGTATTCCGAGCTGCTTGGTGAGCTGGCATGCAAACTTCATCATGATGACGGGTCCTATTACGACACAGTGGTCATAGCGGACACCTTCATCCCAGAGCTGCTGGAGAGCGACGCAGACGTTGCCGTGGATCCCGTATGAACCGTCATCGGTTGCAAAGTACAGGTTCTTTGTTACGGCCTTCATCTCGTCTTCGAAAATAAGCAGGTCCTTTGTCCTCGCGCCCTGAATGCAGTCAACTTCGACTCCGTTGTCGTGGAGCCACTTGAGCTGGTTATATACGGGGGCAGTTCCGACACCGCCTGCTATAAAGAGGATTTTCTTCTGCTTTAATTCTTCAATCGGGAGATCGCAGAGATCTGAAGGGTTGCCCAAGGGACCCACAACGTCAGCAAAGCACTGGCCTTCTTCCATTCTGCTCATGCGCTCTGTCTCGGCGCCGACAGTCTGGTAAACGATCGTGATGGTGCCCTTTTCGCGGTCGAAGTCACATACCGTTAATGGAATCCTCTCGCCCTCACTGTCCGCACGGACGATAAGGAACTGGCCGGGCATTGCTTTCCGCGCGACGAGCGGAGCATTGATAACCATAAGGAACACCTTAGGACCAAGCATCTTCTTAGTCAGTATCTCAAACATCTGATTCTATCCCTCCTGGAGAATGAATATGGATATTATAATATACTATTTTTTATTCACGTTTTTTAATTTTCGAGAAAATATAAGCAATATTTCAGGCCCGGTCCTGCAGGTGGTCCTGTGTCCCCAAAAGATGCTAAAATAATAAAAGAAAATCGCAGACGGAATAAGGCGGTAACGGAGGTTAGATATGTATTGGTATATGAATTTAGGTCAGTACGGCTGGTTGTTCTATATACTGGCTATAGCTCTCATGATCTGGAGCTTCATTATCCAGGGAAGACTGAAAAGACTTGTTAAGAAGTACAGCAAAGTTACTGCAGCAAGCGGCAAAGATGCCAACACCTGTGTAAGGGAGATGCTTCAGGCTAATGAAGTTTACGGTGTTACGATCCAGCCTGTACCCGGCGAAATGTCAGATAACTACAATCCCAAGAACGAGACGATCAATCTGTCTGAGACTTCTTACGGCAAGAATTCGATCACTGCCATAGCGATCGCTGCCCATGAGTGCGGTCACGCATGTCAGGCTCATTCCGGAATGGCAATGTTCAAGATCCGTCAGATCATTGCTCCTGTCGCAAACATTATGTCCAGGATCAGTGTCTGGATCACGGTTGCAGGCGTTGTGATCATGTATGTGGCAGCAAGGATGCAGGGCGGTTCCGACCTCGGCTACCTGATCAGCACGATCGGTATCACGCTTTACACGGTCGTCGTTCTGTTCTATCTCGTTACTCTTCCACTCGAGCGCAATGCGAGCAAGAGGGGACTTAAGGCGATGCAGGAATTCGGCTGGGTATCTGACAGCCAGCTCCGTGCCGCGAAGAAGGTCCTCTGGGCAGCAGGAGACACATATGCGATCGCTCTCGCAAGCTCTGCATTGACTTTGTTCAGGCTTCTTCTCATGAGAGGCAGCAGGAGAAAATAAACTAAGCCGCATATTAGGAGGACCCCATGACCAAGCTTACCCCTGAGAAAAAAGAGTTCGTCAGTTCCATCGGAAACGGCGTTAAGATCGCAGGGTTCTTCTATCCTTCATCAGCTCCGAAGATTAAAGGCGTCGTCCAGATCTGTCACGGAATGGCAGAGTATCTGGCGCGCTACGAGGAGATGATCGCCAGGTTTAACGAAGCCGGATACCACGTATGCGGTATGGATATGCCGGGCCACGGAGCCACATACGAACTTAATAAAGATAAGGGTTATCCCAAGGGGTATTTCGGAGGCGTCAAGGATTCATGGAGAGTCCTTCTGACGGACGTAATGGGCATGCACGAATATGCCGTTGAGCGCTTCGGTAAGAAGGGCCTCAAGTATATTCTCTACGGACATTCCATGGGTTCATTTGTTGTCAGGTCGATCTTCTCGACACCGAGATACAACAGGCAGTTCGACGGATATGTATTTGCTTCCACCATGGGTCCCAATCCCGCAGTCGGAGCAGGCAAGTTCCTCGCAAGCGCAGCATGCGCATTGGGATTTAAAAAGGTAAAGAACGGACTTCTTAATGTGATCGCTTTCGGAAGCTACAACAAGCATATCAAGAAGCCGGATACTGCCTGCGACTGGCTGTCGACGATCCCCGAAGAGGTCAACAGCTACGTTACTGATCCTATGTGCGGATTCACGTTCACGAGCGAAGGATTCAAAACGCTCTTTAGTCTTGTCGCATTCATTCAGAGTGATGAGGCTTATGCATTGATCCCCGACAGGCCCTGCATGTTCACTTACGGCGAGGAAGATCCCGTAGGAAGCTACGGTGAGGGTGTCAGGAAAGTCATAGCCAGAATGAAGGAAGCAGGCGCTGATTACAGGGCAAAGAGCTACGGCCCGTACCGTCACGAGATTCAGAACGAACCTGTAAGGAACGAGTATTTTAATGATCTTATAGCTTTCTTCGACGAGGTTTAACCCAGACTGATTATGAGCTCGTTGCTGTCGAACTCGATCGAAGTACCGTAAGAAAGTTTCTCAGGCACTGATTCTGAGAGCCCCACAACATTGAAGATACCTGACAGAATGAGACGCTTTGAGCCGCCGAGATTCTGCGTGCGGACGATTATCCTGTTGCCTTCAACTTCAGCCGTGATGACCCCTGAGTTCTGTCCGCCTTCTGCGAAGATCTCGCAGGCGGCTGTTGTTCCCTGACCTAAGCCGAAGCATGTGAATGTCAGGTTATCGAGAACTGTGCCTGCAGCATTTGCGTCAGGTGTTCTCGTAGGAACGATGGAGTTGGGGCGGACATAAACAGGAACAGTATTAGCTGTTGCCTTGCGTGTTACATAACGGGGTCCCTGAATCTTCTCGTGTGTCATGAAGTCGGTCCAGACGCCGGAAGGAATATAGATTCTGATGCTGTCAGAAGAATTCGTAATGGGAGCTACGAGGAGGGAAGAACCCAGCATGAACTGTGTATTGGCGCTCTCGGATGCGGGGTCGCCTGCAAATTCCAATGCCATTGCGCGGATAACGGGTGTGCCGTAGTTAACGTTTTCGCACAGGCTCGAATAGACATAAGGAGCAAGACCCGTCTTGATCGCGGAGAATGCCTTGATGGCATCAGTGGTCTTTGCCTCTTCGAGGAGCTTTAACGTTCCTCTGAATCTTGCATGAGGAGCGTAAGCCGCAAAACCGATATAACGCTCGAAGAGCTTGGGGTCGGTCAGTGCCTTCTCGGGGATGTCGACGTTGATGCCGCCAAATCCGGTGAGGTTAAAAGATATGCTGTTCTTAACGGCAGCGCTCAAGTCTGCAAAGCCCGGAACAAGAGTGCTGTATACGTTCATGTAAGGCGCTCTCTGGTCGCCGGAGCTTACTGAGTCCGTGATGATGAATGAACCGAGGCGTCCGTGCTCTCTTGCAGAGATGTCGCTTAATGTTGAATTGAGGATGCCTGCAAAACTTGAGAGATAATTCTTCTTGCCGCACGCCTTCTCGAATGCTTCGTTGTATGAACCGGTGTAATCGGATTCGTAGACGTTGAAGCCTTCGCTTGCCAGACTCGTGCATGTGTTGATGAGCCAGCTTCTTGCAGCAGGCAGATTAAGATCGAGCATTGCAACTCCGCCCTTGAAGGCATCGCAGAGAACTGCTCTTCCGTCGGGGAAGGAGATGAGGCATTCGGAATCAAGGAGTTCCTGATATTCGGGAGCTCTCTCGGAGACATAAGGATTGATCGAGATACCGAGAGTTACACCGAGATCGAGGAGCGCTCTTGCAAAAGCCTTCGGATCGGGGAATCTTACGGTATCGAATGTGAAGCCGTAAGGTGCGTAGTCCGGATGCCATGAATTGCCGAGCCAGAGTTCCTTGACGTTAACACCAGCACGCAGAGCTTCCTTGAGAGCATCGATGATGCCTTGTGCCGTCAAGGTGTAATCGTCGTTGATGGCAAGAGCGATGCCGCCGCCTGAGTAGGGCAGGACGGGCTTGCGGCCGTTGAGCTGGCTGAACGTCTCGATGATCTCGAGAAGCGTGTCGCCGGCGATGATGTCGTATTCGATATCTTCGCCCTCAGCTTCGATGCGGATGTTCGAAGCGGAAGAACCGATATCGAATGTTACGGGCCTGACCGAGTTTACGAACAGACCATACTTAGCGTCAGACAGGATGAACGGGATGTTCTCTCTGCCGGGCTTGCCTGCGAAGTCCTCACCCTTAACGAGCTGGCCGTTGCGGATGATGGATGCGCCTGAACCGCCGAGACCGTAGATGATCTCTCTTGCACCCAGGTTGAAAGATGCGCCTGTAAAAGCATTGGAGGAAACTGTGAAGCTGCTCTCTGAACCTGAGTCGGTCTTGTAGTAGACCGGCATGTTTTCCGTCTGACTTAAAAGTTCATTACCGAAGTAGAAGAACTTGATATCCAGGATATTCTTGTTGATATGAGCTTCCAGCGGACCGCTCTTGAATGCCAGATAATCGCCCCTGTCTTCGATCGCGCCGTTGACTGTGGGGATCAGTTCGATTACTGACTGTGCTCTTGATCTGGGTTCTGACTGATGGTTTGTAACCTTAACCGAGATGATCTTATTTGCAGGTGAGAAGAGGGATATGGTGATCCTTCCCTTCGAATCGGTAAAGCTTCCGTTGCCGCCCGTGAGCGATGCGGAATACTCCTTGCACTGGCAGCCTATCTTAAGGGTGTTGTCTTCAAAATAAACGGAATCGATCTGATAAGGCTTTCTGGTGAAAAACATATTATCCTCCCATATTAGTAAGCACTATTAAACAAATAAATTATATCTATAAATATGATTTCAATTATTTCGAGAATATGACTATTTGGTGTTTGTTATAATTTACGCATGGAAACCCATGTTCTCGAAAACAACACGCTTAGAGACCGCATCCCTGAATATGTCAGGACGGTATTAGATCTTCTGGATGCAAAAGGATACGAAGCATTCGTAGCCGGCGGCGCAGTGCGTGATATCGTGCTCGGAAAGACTCCTCACGATTACGACATTGCAACATCGGCAAAGCCTTCAGAAACAGTTGAAATATTTAAGAATGCGGGCGTGAACTTTTTCGATAACGCGGCAAAGCACGGAACGGTAACTGCCGTCATGCCGGAAGGCAATATCGAAGTTACGACTTATAGGGAAGACGGCTCTTATTCAGATCTCAGAAGACCTGATGAAGTCATATTCAAGACGACTATCGAAGAAGACGTCAGGAGAAGAGACTTCACGGTCAACGCCATGTACATGAATTCCGAAGGCGTGATATCCGATCCCGAAGGCGGACAGGAAGACATAAAGAAACGCCTGATCAGAGCAGTCGGCGATCCTGACACGAGATTTGGCGAAGACGCGCTCAGGATATTAAGAGGCGTAAGGTTCAGTTCGGTATTGGGATTTGAGATAGAGGAGAAGACTCTCCGCGCGATGGAATCCCGGGCAGAAGAACTGAAGCGCATATCAGGCGAACGGATAGCGACAGAACTTAACGGCATCGTCACAGGAAGATATGCACCGCAGGCGATAAGGACCTGCTGGAAAATAATGAGCGTCATTATCCCTGAGATAGCTGTCTGCCACGGGTTCGACCAGAGATCCGTTTACCATGACAAAGATGTACTTGAGCACACGCTCTGCGTGCTGGATAACATTCCTTATTCGGAGGATACCGGCCGTGATACCGAGCTTGCCATAGCGGCGCTCTTCCACGATCTCGGCAAGCCCCAATGCTTCGTTCTAAGCGATAGCGGAACAGGTCACATGAAGGGACATCCGAGAGTCAGCACCAAAATTGCCGAGAGGGTCCTCACAGAACTCAAGTATCCGAAGCAGTTTATCCATGACGTGTGTCTTCTCGTAAATCTTCACGATACATATGTAAATACAAACAGGATCGACGTCCATAAATTCATGAGCGCATATCCTATAGAGATAATAGACAAACTCCAGATCCTGCAGAGGGCAGATATCCTGGCTCATTCTGCCAAAGGGCTTAAGCGCCTGGATCATCTTGAAGAGCTGATAAAGATAGAAGAAGAACTGAAAACTAAAGGTGAGATCTTCGACATCAGAGACCTCGGGATAGACGGCAGCGACATCATCGCTTTGGGCGTAAAAGAGGGGCCTCTTGTAGGCAAGATTTTGTCTCAGGTTTTTGAAGCTTATCTTGAGGAAAAATGCCCGAATTCTAAGGTATCTTTGACAGAATATGCCCGGAAACTGACCTCTTAAAAATCAGTTTAAGCCTTCGTAACATATTGTTAAAACCGCCCTCACATTGGCAACTTTTATATGATAGATTTGTCAAAATTTGCCCCCGTATAATTTAACTATCAGAAGCAAAGGGTAATCTGAGTGAAGGGAGCGTGATCTATATGACAAACATCAAGAAGACAAAAAAGGGCTTTACGCTCATGGAGGTCGTAACAGTTGTTGCGATCATTGCAATTGTTTCAACAGCCGGATTTGTCGGCGTAGCAGTAACATTAAATAACGCAAGAAGTACGCAGAATCAGCTCGCTGCTGAAAATGGTTACAACTTTGAAGCTGAAGCAAGAGACGCTGTCAGACACGTAGTACCTGTTGGCGGTCATGCAAACGTTGAGTACTATACTCCTGATGATGCAGAACCCAATACAGAGCCGGCAGGCGATAGTAATCCTGCAACTCCTGTTGACGGAACACCTGCACCCGGTGGCGACGGCGACGGCGGTGGCGGCGGAGTAGTTATTCCGGCAGACGGCGGTTCGGCAAATGGTGGTTCAGCTTCACCTGCAGATGATCCTGTAGAACCTGCACCTGAACCTGAAGATCCCGATCCGGTAGACCCTGAAGATCCCGATCCGGTTGTTCCTGAAGATGATACAACTCCGGTTGTCAACGGCGGCGATGGTAAACCTGCAGAAGGTACATCCGTAAGCAGATCTTCCGGAAGCGGATATGACTACTGGGAGAACGGACATATAGTCGGATATTATCACCAGAATCAGGGAACGATCAGCTTCCCTAACGGTGTTCAGTCAGCAATCATAGTAGTACCTGAAGGATCAAGAGGTTTCTCGGTAAACAACGACGGTAAATACACAGTAACTCCTCTCGGAGATAACAGATACCAGGTTGATTTCACTGCTACCTGGCAAACAAACAAGGATACCACATTGAGAGTCTCACACGATTATCTGGGTGCAAATAATACAGATTATGGAATGGACAAGATTTACGTTGAATCTTATACAACATAATGAAGAATTAACTAAATATAGCGCTTCATATAAAAAGTGACTTTCACTTTATATAGATCACCCTTGAGATGGGCTGCCCCTGAGCGGAGCAGCCTTTCTTAATGTTTGGGGATTAAAGACCGTGGATTTGGCGCTCTGCGTCAAGCAGCGCTTTGGTCGGTTCAGACTTAGGATTGTTAAGGACTTCCGGTGTCTGGCCTTCTTCAACGATCCTGCCGTCACTCATTACGATGATGCGTGGAGCGATCTGTCTGACGATATGGATGTTGTGAGTGATAAGAAGGAAAGCGGTATGGCGCTCTCTGTTGATGTCGGTCATGAGCTTTAATAGTTCTGCCGAAGAACTGGCATCCAGAGACGAGAACGGCTCGTCCGCGATTATGAGCGAGGGCTCCTGGATGAGGCACATTGCTATCGCGATCCTCTGACGCTGGCCGCCCGAGAGTTCGTGAGGCCTGCGCGCAAGATATCTCTCATCAAGTCCGCATTCTTTTAAGACGGACGTTATTTTTTCGAGAGCATCGCTGCCGGAAGCTTTCTTGCCTGACGCTCTTAATGCTTCAGCCAGATGCCACTTGACCGTATGCGCGGGATTTAAGCAGGACACGGGGTCCTGGAATATCGCGCCTATGCTTGTGCTCTTGATGTTGACTTTGCCCTCGTGGGGAAGGAGTCCCAAGAGCGATCTGATGAGCGTCGTCTTGCCGCTGCCGGAGCCGCCGATGAGACCTAATATCTCGTTGGGATATACCTCGAGCGATACATCATGAAGGACCTTGTTGTCCGTTTTTTCTTCTGTGCGCTTTGCCTTGACGCGCTCGAAAAGAGATCTGCCGTAACCTGCGGTAATACCCTCTGCCTTAAGTACGGGGCTTGCCGTGTAATCAACGTTCGCAGGCTTTAAGTCCAGGATCCTCTTATCAAGTCTTGCGTTTGTCAGAAGCTCAGCCGTGTACGCATTACGGGGACTTGTCAGGATGTCTGATGCCGTATCCTTATCGACGATCTTGCCGTCTCTCATTACCATGACGCGGTCGCAGAATCCTCTTACTGCGGACAGGTCGTGGGAGATAAACAGTATCGTTATGCGGAGCTTGTGACAGAGCTCTTTTAAAAGTTCCAATATGGACACGGTCGTAACCGTATCAAGAGACGAAGTCGGCTCGTCGCAGATAAGAAGGCGCGGTTTAAGAAGCGCTGCTCCTGCGATCAATACTCTCTGGCGCTGGCCGCCTGACAGCTGGTGCGGATAACGGGTCATGATCTCTTCAGGATCCTTGAACCCGACGAGTTCGAGCATGTCGGTTATTGCCTTGTGACGGATCTCCGGTGTCTTCTCCGGATCTTTATGAGCCGTTAAGACTTCTTCCAACTGCCTGCCGATACTCATGAGCGGATCTAAAGCGGTCGAAGGTTCCTGGAAGATCATGCCGATGTCCTTACCGAGCATCGCGCGGCGCTCCCTGGGGTTCATCGCCAGCAGATCTTTTCCTGCAAACTTGATGGAACCTTCAGTGATGCTTGCGTTATCGGGAAGGAGGCCTGCTATGGCAAGCGATGTCATTGTCTTGCCGCTTCCCGAGTTGCCGATAAGGCCCAATATCTCGCCGTCCCTGATGCCAAAATCGACATCGTCCAAAACGGGCTTCGGATCAGGATCCTTCCTGGTCGGGAAAGAAAGGGTCAGATGATGAACCTTAACGATGTGTATGTGTCTTGCCATCACCTGCCTCCTTTCGTAAGCCTTACGCGCAGACCTTCAGAAACGAAGTAGAGACCTAAGATATAGAAGACCAGCATCAGGGCCGGGAATATGATAAGCCACGGAGCAACGCGGACATATGCCTGTGCGTCTGAGAGCATCTTGCCGAATGAAGCATCCGGCGGCTGGACGCCCAGTCCCAGATAGCTCATGCCGGATTCGAACAAAGTCATGTTCGCAAGTCCTATGACCGTTGCGGGGAGGAGCTGCGATACGAGGTTAGGGAAGATGTGAAGTGCCATTAAGCGCACCGGCTTAACTCCCATAACGCGCGCATGCGTTATGTAATCCAGTTCCTTTATCTCCATCGTGCCGACCCTGCAGACTCTCGCGAACGTCGGTGCGAATACGAGACCCAATGCCCAGATTACATTGGTTACAGAGGCTCCGAAAACCGCAACCGCAACGAGCGCCAAGAGGATACCCGGGAAGCACATTATGCTGTTGCCCAAAAGCATTATCGCTCTGTCGGCAAATCCGCCGAAGTAGCCTGCGGGGATTCCTGCGACCGTTCCGAGAATGAGGGCTATTGCAACACCTGCAACCGATATGAATATCGTGTATTTGGATGCTGCCATGACTCGCGATAAGACGTCGCGCCCGAAGTTGTCTGTCCCGAACGGATGCTCGAGGCATGGCCCCATGAGCTTGGCTGCCGCATCTGTTGCTTCAGGATCGTAAGGAGTCCAGAACAGCGAGACGATGAATGACAACACGACGATTCCAAGCAGTATCAGGCCTGCCATGTAGAAGACGGATGCTTCGGGAGATTTTAATTTCCTGGTATTCTGTGCCATGCTTTGCCTCCCTTACTTGAGCCTGATTCTCGGATCGGCAAGGCTTGAAGCGATGTCGGATATGAAGTACAGGAGGACCGTTATAAGTGCCAGATAGAATACGATTCCGGACAGCAGCGGGAAATCTCTTCTCGATATTGCAGACAGGAGAAGTCTTCCAAGGCCCGGAAGATTGAACACCTGTTCGACGATAAGGCTTCCGCCCAGGATGTCAGACAGGATTATGGATATTATCGTGATAGATGAGACGTTCGAATTGGGGAGCACGTGGCGGATCATGATCTTGAGGTCAGATAAGCCGTGGCTCTTGGACGTGCGGACGTAATCTGCCGCTTTCTGCTCGATTATCGAAGACCTTAAGAACTTGAAGCTCATGGCGATCTTCGGAAGCGCGATGGCAAACGAAGGCAGGAGCAGGCATCCGATATATCCGATGAAATCATCAGCCGGATCCACATAGTTGCCGACAGTAAGAAGAGAGAATACCGAGCTTGCCATAAGGATCAGCAGGAGCGATGCGACATATGGCGGGATCGCAAACAGGATATGACCGATGACTGAGCAGACCTGGTCTCCCAGACGACCCGGTTTTCGCGCACTTAAAACAGCCAGCGGGTAAGATACGAGGATAACCATGATCATGGCGATGGCGCTCATGCCGATGGTGACGGGGAGTCTCTGGACAATCAGTTCACCGACGCTCATGTTATATGCGTAAGATGTGCCGGGGTTGAATGTGACGAGCCCCAGAAGCCACGATGCGTAACGGACTATAAGAGGCTTGTCGAGACCAAGCTCTGCACGCAGGAGTTCCACCTGGGCTTCTGATGCGTCAGGACCGAGCATTACTCTGGCTGCATCACCCGGGATTATCGAGAAGGCCGCGAAAACAAGAAGTGATACGACAAAAAGCGTCAGTACCAGTTCAACGAGTTTACCGATAAGATAGCCGGCCTTGCTGTTCAACGCATATTCCCCCTTCTCATAGTAAGAAACTATTATATATGCTTTTTTGTTTTATTCACAATCAATAAGGGCTCCGGCCTTTTCAGAACGGAGCCCCATTGTCTTTACTTAATAGTCTGAATGAATCAGTTCTGAACAAGTTTTACTGTTGACATATCCTGAACATACATCGGATATACGTGATATCCTTCAAGTCTGGTGGACACTGCGGTAATCGTTGTAGGATCCTGGATATATACCGAACATGCATCCTCAGTGAGTATTCCGAGCAACTGGTGATAGAGCTCAGTCCTGAGAGCGAGGTCTGAAGTCATGGGGATCTCTTCAAGGAGTCTGTCGACTTCTTCGTTGGAATAGTTAATGAAGTTGCCGTCAGCTGTTGAAGCGTAACGTCCTACTACGTCAAAAGGAGCGTATGTACTTGTAAGGCAGATAACTGTTGCCTCATAGTTGCGGCCTGCATAGACTTCGTCGAGCCATGTTGCCCAGTCTACCTGCTTGATCTCCATGTTGATTCCGACAGCCTTGAGCTCTGAAGCAAGCTCAACAGCGGTGTTTACGTGGATCAGGTAAGAGGAAGGAACCGTGCATGTGATGTCGAAGCCGTTCTCATAACCTGCTTCTGCGAGAAGTGACTTAGCCTTCTCGATGTCCTGATCGTATGTGCCGTCGAGGGATGTATCGTAGTAGCTTCCCATTGCAGGGCTCATTGCCGTTGTAAGCTCAACGCCTGCACCGTCCATTGTTACGGAGATGACATCTTTTCTGTTGATGGCATAGCTGATCGCCTGACGTACTCTTACGTCATTGAGAGGCTCAACTGCATTGTTCAGAGCGAAGATCTGGACCATGTTGGAACCGTTGGACAGAATGTTGTACTTGGCAGGATCGAGCTGGTCAGCACGGTCTGTTGTGAGGTAAGGGAAGATATCGATGCTTCCGTTGGCAAGCTCTGTGAGACCTGCGTCCATATCTGCGCAGACCTTGAATGTGACCTTGTCGAGATAAGGAAGACCGCTCTGCCAGTAGTTCTCATTCTTTACGAGGACAACGCTCTGGCCGGGCATGTAAGATTCGAACTTGAAGGGGCCTGTTCCGACAGGTGCCTTCTGGCAGTTGTCGTAGCCTTCGGGGATGATTCCTGTTGTGAAGTAGCTAAGAAGCTCGCAGTTGGATACTTCGAGTGTTACCTCAACGCGTCCGTCAGAAGTAACGGTAACGTCGCTTATGGGATCAAGCTCTGATACGAGAGCTGTGCCGTCCTGTGTATCAAGAAGGCCTGCTGCACGCTTGAGTGAATAAACGACATCGGCTGCATCGAGGTCAGAGCCGTCGTGGAACTTGACGCCTTCCCTGATCGTGAATGTATATACGGATGCATCTTCTGAGATCTCAACATCAGTTGCGAGACAGGGATTGAGATTGCCCTCGTAATCGAACTTGTAAAGACCTTCGTAGATGTTATAGATGATCTCTTCGTCACCTGCCGCAACTACTGTGTGCGGATCGAAAATGCCGGGTTCCTGAGTGATTCCGACAACGGCATAATTGTCGGCTGCGGTTTTTTTCGCGCATCCTGCAAGAGCAGATACCGCGACTGCTGCGGTTAAGGCGCAAACAATTGATTTTCTTATGTTACGGTGCATTTTGCCCCTCCTCAAAATAGTTAATTTATTATAGGGATGGCTGGCATCTTCACATATACGACAACGCTCACAAAAAGATATGCGGAAACAGTCTCTGTCTTTCCGAAAATTCACTAAAAATTTATAAAATACTTTTGAAGAATAGATAATAATTTTTTGCACGCTGGTATATAATAAGTTATATATTTTGCGTGCGTGTCTTTTCGCACGCTTATTTAGGAGAAACAAAATATGAAGAAGTGTCCGGTTTGCGGAGTAATGATGGGTGACAACGTTGCCCGTTGCTCGATGTGCAAATATGATTTCCAAAAAGCATCACTTGGTAACAACGAAGAAGCTGCAGCAGAGGCTAAGAAGGTCCTGATCCAGAAGGAACAGGATAACATCGCCCGTGCAGAAGCCAAGCGTTCCGAAGAAGAGAAGAGGATCATTGAGGCTTTGGATAAACTCAGGGCTGAGTATTCAGCACTTGAGCAGCAGTTCGAGAGTGAGAAGAGCAAGCTGGACAAGGAATTCACGGATTTCCAGAAGAAGAAGCTCGCTGAGCAGTCGGCATTAGAGAATACAGTTGAGACTATCAGAGAAGAAGTCATCGAGGCACGTGACAAGCGTGATGCTCTCCGTAAGGAAGCAAACGAGATGATGGCCAAGGCCAAGAAGGAATCACAGAAAGAGCACGATGACATGATCGCTGCTGCCAAGATCGAGCAGGAGAAGATCTACGAAGAGACCCAGAAGCAGACAGAACAGATCGCTGCCCAGGTCGAGAAGGAATATGCAGAAGCCATCGCCAAGAGAGACGAGATCATCGCCCAGGCAAAAGAAGTCCAGGCAATGATGGACAACGCCAACAAGATCAAGGCTGAGAAGGAAAAAGAGATCAAGGAAGCCGAAGACAGGATCGTTAAGCTCGGTGAGGATTACGAGAAGGAAAGAGAGAGACTCGAAGAAGAGAACAAGAAGATCGCTGAGAAGCAGGCTGCTGAAGTCCTCAAGATGAAGCAGGATGCAGAGCGTGACAGAGATATCGCCAATGCCGAGAAGGAGAAGCTCATCGCTGAGGCACAGGCTGAGAGAGATCAGATCGTAGCTCACCTCGAAGAGCGCAACAAGCAGGCTCAGGCAGAACTTGATCTTATGACCGAGAAGGCTAAGGAAGTTATGGCTGAGGCTGAGGCTGCTGCCGTTAAGCGTGATGAGATCGCTGCCGAGATCGACAACTTCGAGAAGAGCGCACAGCTGCAGCAGAAGGAGCTCGACGACAACCTCAAGGCAGCCAGAGAAGAGCTTGCCGAAGCCGAGGACAGAAGATCCAAGGCTGAGGCTGAATACACACAGTATCAGGAAGAATCCACCAATATCCAGGATCAGATCAAGGGCCTCCAGTCTGAGCTCAAGGAAGCAAACAGCATCATCGCTGACTCCAAGAACGCTACAGTTCTTGCCGAGGCTGCAGCTCAGGAGATCGTTCTTAACGCTGAGAAGCGTGCAGTATTCCTTAAGCAGGCAGCTCTGAGCGAGAGCGAGAAGGGTCAGATGCTTGACCAGATCGAAGCTAAGGATAACGAGATTCAGGAATTAAACAATAAGATCAAGGAGACAGAGATGGAGAAGGCTGAGCTTGAGAAGAAGCTTGCTGCACTTGACGATGCAGTAGCAGATTTGGAGAAGAAGGTAAGGAATGGCGGCGGCGGAGCCGGCGGCCCGATGGAATATTCGGTTGAGACTGTTGAACACAACAAGGCTTCCGAAGTTAACGTTGAAGCACTTACCAAGATCCTCAAGAAGAAGTCTGCAGAAGGCTGGATCCTCGTATCAACGATTGATGATGACGGCGGTAAGCTCATCTCTTCAATGGGCAGCGGTTCAGAGACAACATCACTGTCATCCCTGGCTTCAAGTCCTTTCGAGAACAAGGAAGACAGACTGGTTCTTATCTTCGCAAGACCCGCTAAGCAGTAATAAACGATATTAAGTAAATCCTAAGGAGAATGTCTCATAAGCGGTTTTTCCGCTTGTGAGACATTTTTTTGTCTGGTTGGAAGATGAGGCAGTGTTTTTCGAGAACCTTGCTATCTCGTGATTCCTGCGTGATTCCTGAAAAATACACGAAAACAGGGTCATTTTGTGAATGTTTCAGGAATGATGAGCTTTTTACACCAAACCGTACACTTTTGAGGTCCAAAAAGGCTCAAAAAATGTACAACGGCTTCCGCACGATCGTAAGTCTAGTACCCGCCGCACGCTTGTATCGGATTTATTGGGCTAAATGGCCTCGAAAACCAGGATTACAACTATGCACAAAAAAAGTTTTCGCCTCATAGATTTTTTTGTGGAATTAGCATACCGAATCTTATATAATAGGAAAGTATTTATTTTTGACTTCGAAGGAGGAAATGACTGATGGAAAATTATTCCGCAGACAAGATTCGCAACATCGCGTTGTTTGGCCACGTAGGTTCCGGCAAGACGACATTAGCTGAGGCTATTCTTTTTTATACCAAAGCTATAAATCGTCAGGGACGCATTAATGACGGTAATACTACGCTTGACTACGATCCTGAGGAGATCAAGAGACAGATGTCAGTAGGCCTTTCTGTTGCCTGCTGCGAGTACAAGGGAAGCAAGATCAACATCATCGACACTCCAGGTGACTTCGACTTCCTGGGTGAGGAGATGAGCGGAATCAGAATCGCAGATTCCGGCGTTATCATGATCTCGGCTAAGGGCGGCACATCCGTCGGTTCCGAGAAGGCTATCAGATTATTAAACGGCAAGAAGGTTCCTTTCTTATTCTTCATGAACAGAATGGATGAGCCAAATGCTGATTTCGAGGCAGTTGCTGCACGTATGATGGAGCGTTACGGACCTTCCGTCATCCCGCTCTCATTCCCTATCATGGAAGACGGCAAGATGACAGGCATCGTTGACGTTATGAACCGTAAGGCTTTCTCTATTGATAAGGCTACGGGTAAGTTTGTTGAATATCCTCTTCCTGAAGAGTACAATGCACGCGTTGACGAACTCCAGGAGAAGGTTAATGAAGTAGTTGCAGAAGCAGATGATGCTCTGATGGAGAAGTACTTCGCAGGTGAGAAGTTCACTGAAGACGAGTTCCGTCACGGCGTACATGCAGGTTTCCGTGAAGGTAAGCTCCACCCGATCTACTGCGGTTCCGCTTACATGAACTGGGGTGTTGACTTCCTCCTCAACTGCATCTCCAAGGACACACCTCCGGCAGGCAAGAAGCCCGCTCTCGAGGCTACGCTTCCTGACGGCAGCACACAGATGGTAGGCTGCTCTATTGACGATCCGCTCGTTGCATTCTGCTTCAAGACTATTTCTGACCCGTTCGTCGGTAAGATCAGTATCTTCAAGGTTAACGCAGGCACACTCCGCGCTAACACAACAGTTTACAACGCAACCAAGGGTAAGGATGAGAGGATCGGCGGTCTGTTCTTCCTCAAGGGTAAGGAACAGATCACAACTGACTGCATCACGGCAGGCGACATCGGCGCAGCTTCCAAGCTCGCTAACACAGACACCAACGATACGGTCTGCGACCGTGCACGTATCCTGGAGATGCCTAAGATCAAGTTCCCTCAGCCGTGCCTTTCCAAGTCTATCGTTCCTCTTAAGAAGGGCGACGAAGACAAGATCATCTCCGGCCTTACAAAGCTTGCTGACGAAGACCATTGCTTCTCAGTCGAGACCAACCCTGAGACAAAGCAGATGGTACTCTCCGGTATCGGTGACATGCAGCTCAAGGTTCTTGTAAGCCAGCTCAAAAATAAGTACAACGTAGAGTGCGAATTAGGCGAACCCAAGGTCCCTTACCGTGAAGCTATCCGCAAGAAGGTCAAGGTTCAGGGTAAGCATAAGAAGCAGTCCGGCGGTCACGGCCAGTATGGTGACGTTTGGATCGAGTTCGAACCCAACCCCGAGACAGAAGATCTCGTATTCGAAGAGAAGGTATTCGGCGGTGCCGTACCTAAGAACTTCTTCCCTGCAGTTGAGAAGGGATTGCAGGAATCCATCAAGAAGGGTGTCCTCGCAGGCTATCCCGTAGTTAACCTCAAGGCTACACTGGTTGACGGTTCTTACCACGACGTAGACTCTTCGGAAATGGCATTCAAGATTGCGGCTAACCTCGCATTCAAGGCCGGCATGACTCAGGGCAACCCCGTACTTCTTGAACCCATCAGCAAGGTTGAAGTACATATTCCTGAGGACAAGCAGGGCGACATCATGGGCGACCTCAACAAGAGACGCGGACGCATCATGGGAATCGACGCTGACGAACTCGGTTCTGTAGTTAATGCAGAAGTTCCTACGGCTGAGATGCTCGAGTATGCTACAGACCTTAAGTCGATGACTCAGGGCAGAGGCTGGTTTGCTATGTCTCACGAGCGTTATGAGGCAGCTCCTCCGGAAGTCGCAGAGAAGGTAATTGCGGCAAGCAATGTCGAGGAAGAGTAACAAATCCAAAAGCGTTAAGAAAAACACACTTTTGATACATAAACAGGCGATAATGGGTGGCAGTTAGTATGGACTAACTGCCACCTTGCAAAGTAAAATCTACAAGTTGGAATATTCCCAAAAGAGGCAGGAGGTTTTTATGGCAAAATTACAAGAAGCTGCTGTCGCTCAGATTACGGAGATCTGTGATCGTCACAAGGACGATAAGACTCCTTTGATGATGATCCTGAGTGACATTCAGAATGAGTACGGATACATTCCGCTCGAGGTTCAGGAATTAGTTTCCCAAAAGACAGGTATTTCGGTAGCAGAGATCTATGGAGTTGTTACATTCTACTCATTCTTTTCTCTTACTCCGAAGGGAAAGTACGTTGTAGGCTGCTGCCTTGGTACAGCTTGCTACGTTAAGGGCGCTCAGAACGTTATCGATAAGTTCCAGGAGCTCTTAGGCAT
>JAILHX010000032.1 GCA_024695565.1 Saccharofermentans sp.
ACTGCCGGGACATACGAAGGGGTCGATCGGCCTTCTGGTTCAGGATTCTGCCCTGCTCGCAGGCGACGCTCTCGACAACTGGATAAGACCTGCTAAAGGTCATCTGTTCTATGACATAGATGTGATGAATAAGACATACAGTCTCATTCGCTCGCTCGGAGACAGAACGGTCTACTACGGTCACGGGAATCCGACGAAGAACTGATACAGCAACAGCAGAGGTGACTTAGTAATGAATTCTTGAATATATCGCACTACGCGGATGATAAAATGATTTAAAAAGGGGTTAGATAGGATCACTGCACAGATTATTTAGTAAGAACGCTGTCCCGTGCCATTGAGTTAATACTTGAGCGGACCAGAGCGTACGTAGACTCAAGTCCGGATTCAGCTTCTTCAAACGGCTTTAGGCGTGACATTATATCTTCGCGTTCTACACGTGTTACTTCATACATATCAACAAAATCAGAATAAACGCTTATCTTCGCATTGATGACGTCCATCTCCTTGCTGATGACCCTCTGCTTATGCTTGTTCACGGCAAGTGCGTCAAGCGCGTCAATATAACTCTTCAGACACTTGAAATACGGTCTGTCATCTTCTATCGAATCTGAAAGTGCCTTGATCAGCCTCTCCCGTGTATGTCTTATCCGTGTCGGGGTCAGATCGTCGGATATGCAGATGTCGCTTACTTTTGCCCATCTTCCTGCACAAAGGATGCGC
The DNA here is from genome assembly GCA_024695565.1 of Saccharofermentans sp. The sequence continues at coordinate 724 of JAILHX010000032.1, forward strand.
CCCAAAAGACTTTCAAAATCCGAAGGATCTGCCATAAGGATGTGACTGAATCTTTTGTCTGCTTCAGCGAAAAAGCCCATATTCATTGCGTTTAAAGCTTTCTCGTGAGGCAGACCGAAGAAAAGCGAGATGCCATATGCAACACCGCATGAACCGCATTCATAAACACGTTTTTCCATATCAAGACTAAGATCAGCACCGCATTTTGCACACTGGATTGTCTTCCCGGAAAGTTTATGTGAACAGGTATCGTCTGTTATTTTCACTGACACACCGGTATCCGCGTCTTCTTCGGTTTCAGGATTAAGCGATATCAGCTTCGCATATTCATCAGCATAAGCCTTTTCAAGTTCATTGATCCTTGAAGCTATATCTCTCTTCTTGATCTCAAACTTCTCTGCCAACTCTTCAAGAGACTTGTGTTGTTTTGCATTATTTTTGCTTATTGCGGCTGCCAGCAAAATGAGAGGGCCGATGTGTATCAAGAAATGACCGATTACGATTAAAAAGGCAGACGGGTCGCCGTGAAGGATAATAACAAGTGCAATATACGTCGCTATCAGAATACCAAGGTACACACAGACCCTGATCATCATCGGCGAAAAGAATCTGCCACGGGGGTCCTTCAGGTTTTCTGAGATATCTTTGGAGAGTTTTTTGGATGTTTCCGATTCAATCTCGTCACGGAGCTTTTCGATATGCATTAACTGTTCAACATGATCGGCCATTTGGGATACGGTATTGAAATACTCTGCATTCATTTTGCTCGAAAAACCCCTTACATCATCAAGCTCACTCCTGACCCTGTCAAGATTAGCCCTTCTCAGGGTTTCGGAATCCGAAAGCTCTTTTTCCGAAGATATTCCGATCGTGCTGAGCAGCATTCCCCGTAATGCATCAAAGCTGCGTGGATCCTCAGCCAGAATGGCCCTGTATTTTTCTTTCGACGCAATAAACTCCCTGCGTTTCAGACACGCGTCTGCCTGACTTAGTATTTCTTTCCCGTGAAAATCAATGGAACTGAATCTCGTTCCGCAGAAAGGACAATCGAAAAACTCCTGATCGGAATCAAAGATCAGGATACCGGCACAATTCGAGCAAGTGTAACTCTTTAATACCGCCAAGGAGTTCTCCTCTTAATCCGTTAATAGAAATAATTATACCAAACGACAGTTGCAGTAGAATTGGAGTAATATCAAAACGCTTGGAAGCCAAATGTAAACTATCTTTGGTGTGGAGATCTGACCGGAATGATTAGCGGGATCAGAGGCTTGTCATCATGTCATAGAATCCGGGAATTGCTGATGTTGCCAGTATCTGCCCGGCTGTCAGAAGATCGATGATCGCATGGCCGATCATAATGGGCATTGGATTTCTGTTTTTCCTGTAGATGATGCAAAGTACTATCGTCAGAGGAAGAAATGATAGGAAACGGTAGACCATATACCTTGCGTCAGGCAGTGTCGGAATAAAGCTGTGCTGAATTGCAAAGAAGAAAGACGGAAGGATCACTGATAAATTTCTGTTATTGATCGTGTTTACTCCGCAGCCGAGATAGATGCTGTCCTCTGCAAGCGCCGTGCTGACGGGAAGAACAATGAGATTGATCACTGCAAGAGGAACGGATATCGGGGCGATCATCATCGGTGGCGCATAAGGTATTTTTCCATAGCAGAGAAAGCCTGCCAGATACATTAGTCCCATACCGAGACAGAGTATGAGTATGCTCATGCCGACAACCTGTTTGGGTGCAGTTTTGCCCTTCTCATAGTTGATCAGTTTTTTAAATCCGCCGTCATTTTTAGTCAGTAAGATCAAGGCCGCGACCGTAATGATATTTACTGCGCTTGCAGTGACTGACCATGTGTTACTGATATCAGACAGTTCCTTGCCTGCGATCATCGATGTGACGATAAACACGGTAATAAATATGATGCTTCTGAGCGGCATGAGAACGGGGAGAAATTTCTTGCTCATACTATATCTCCCATGAGCATATTTACCGTGTCTTCGATAAAAGAACTGCGGCCTTTTCTGGTATTAAGACCATAGCCTGTTATCTTTTTGGACTCATCTGCCGCGAGGAAAGCAGTCTGCATCGATGAGGCAAGGCTGAATGCTATCAGGCGTTTGCTCTTGTCCGGGATATCACCCCTTAAAGCCATTTGAAAACCTTTCTGTGTAAGAGCTGAATTGGAGTCGGCCCTGTAAGATCTGAAGTCTGACAGGATAGACATCTTAACTATTGCACGGTTTGCGAAAAGGAATTCAAACGTCTGCTTCGCGTAACCGGTCAGACGCTCACGGTCGGAAAGCCCATCGTCTTCTGCCTTCATGAGACCCGGCTTCATGCCGCTCAGCAGGTCATTGATGATCTTATTGGAGCATTCCGCAAGCAGATTGTCTTTGCTGCCGAAATGGTAATTGATAAGGCCGAGAGCCACGCCGCTCCTTTGGGCTATTGCTCTGGCTGTAATACTTTCCGGTTTGCCGTCTGATTCTTTTATAAGTGCTATTGTCTGATCTATAAGAAGTTCTTTTATGTCGCTCATACCAGTCTCCTTGAACAATGTTCAAAATGATTATATTGAACATTGTTCAAAATGTCAACGGGACTCATATGCCTGATGGTATAATAGAGTTGTGGGAATAATGAGATCATCGATCAGCAGTATTATTCAGTCTAAATGATAACGGAGGAGTCAAATGCATAAGTGGTATGACGAAGAATATGAATTCACCATTGAAGTTACCGGCTTTCTGCATGGTGATCATACAGAAAGGTATTGCCGCAACGGTGAGGAAATAGGTGATACCTACAAGTGTACTTACGGCTGCCCTGTTAACAAGGACGGATTCGGCATATGTTCTAAAACAATGATGATGCTGTATCCGCTTATGGAAGCGGTCAGAAGCGGCGGTGACCTCGAGAATCTTGGCGGTGACGGCAGATATTCAAAAACGGTCGTTTGCCCCGATGGATGCGTTATATTCAAACTGACAGCTAAGCCTCTGGGCAATGAAAACTTCCATAAGGGCGGATTTTGGGAATACCCGGATGATACGGGTCTTTGACAGAGCCGAGTTCATAGAGCAAAAAGCGATGAAAAAGAAAAAAGCGTATACATTGGCAGGATTTTTATTGACAGCGTCTGTCACAGAAAAGGTTAAGGGATCCTCTTGATGGATTGCATAGAAAAGCAGTTCCCGTTTGCTAATGAGTTCAATCTGGATACTCCATGCTGGAATGAGCGGACAAATGCTTTTTACAATAAACTAGGATACCGTATCATAAAGGTTGAGGACGGGTTCAACTTTTATCAGAAAAGAAGAATCTGAAAGAATAAGGGCAAACGGAAGAACGCACCAGAATACAGGATTGCGAGATACACGAAAACGCTGTGACAGTAAGTAAATTAACAGAAGATAGACCTCATATCTTCTTTTTAATCTCTTTCTACTCATTCAGAGTCGGAGTTTTATAAATCAATATGAGTCGATCCATCCGTTATTCTTCCTTGAACTTTTGCGGCTCATATTCCGTAAAAGTGACTGCATCATTGCTATCAAAAGACGGCTTGGCTTTCGCCTTCTTAAGATAAGCATCAAAGAACTCAAGATGAATACCGCATACGGTTTTATGGGCAATGTCGGGATCTAATTTTCCAACCTGGGATTTGAGCGGGATGACATGCTTCAAATCCGAGAAGCCCAGATGCTGCATGTCACGCAATACGGATTGGTATGCAACGTTCCTGTTCTTAACAAATGCAACAGTGACAGCTGTTTTGTTTGATTCAGAGGTCATCTGAAGAAAAGGTGTCGTGATCACTTTTCCGTCATGAATTCCAAACAATCCGCCGTCTATATTGATGCCGCAGGTAAAGGTCTCAGGTTCGTCTTCGCAAAGTTCAAATGCTGTTGCCCCTCCCATGGAATGACCTGTAACGCCGATCCCGTTTTCAAAGTCGATAATGCCGGAATATTTATCTTTGAGAACCCTTAACGCTGCTTTCGTATCCAGTTTCCATTCCGGCAGTCTCTCGATTATGAATCTGTTGTATTTCTTTTGGACCGCATCAAACATTGCCCAAAGCTCTTCGTTTGTACCTTTGGCTTTTTGGAGTTTCAACAGGGCAATGATGGAAGGGAGCATGGGCGAATACGCTTTTGATGCGATACCTTTTGCCATTTTTAATGTTGTTCCGTCATCAAACTCGGTTATCATGCCTTCATAAGGATGACCCACAGATGCAACAACGTAGCCGTGTGAAGCAAGTTCGATCAAAAGATATGTATTGGCTTCCAAAAACGAGCCGTAACCGTAATTGAACAGGATAAGGGGAAAACGTTCACCCTCGATAAAAGGTGCATTCTCATAGCACTCGGAACGGTTCGTTCCGTTGCTTTCCACCTTCTCGTATTTAATTGGAACATAAAAGTTCTTTCTGATGGCATCGACGACCGCCTTGCTCATATAACGCGCCTTGGGAAGGCCTTCCACAGACTCCTTTGTGACAGGATAGTAGACTTTTACCGGTATGGATCTCATTGTTCCGAGGGCGTTATACATCGTCTCTTCACGGTCGTTATGCACTGTATAAGTAAAGACGCCCACTGCATATTCTCCGGTGGGGAGCGGTGTTTTTATTACTTTTTTACTCATTGACTGTCCCTCCGAAAAGCAGGATTATCGATTTGGCAAGTGTTCTGAAAGCGGCTTTGGGTTCAAACTTTACTCCGAGACTTCCGGTCACGTAATTTGCCTGAAGTATGCAGCATTTCTCAATGCCGGAAAACGCCGCAGAAATGAAGACACCGATCTCTTCAGGCGTGCCGTTCATTTTGTATCCCTGCTTCATGGCAGCTTCCACCATTTTGGGGAAGATATAGATCCCTATTTTCTCAGTGATGCCCTGTCCTGAAGCACCTTCCATGATCTTGGCCATCCTCTCGGGACTGTTCACTGCAAGAGAGCCGAAATCAAAGTTGATCTTCTGGATATCCATCAGGTGTTTTTCCATTACCTCGCCTATGATGTCGCAGGCCCTGTACGTGATCT
>JAILHX010000036.1 GCA_024695565.1 Saccharofermentans sp.
GGCTGAATGAGGATGATGTAGTATTGGTCAAGGATTTCTTTGAACAAAACACGCTCAGATCGGACAGAGTAAAGGCTTCGAGGTTCCATGATCTGATCGCGGACATGTGTCCGCAAAATGCGGCGGACTGTCAGCATAATATAATTCAAGTCAATCAAACCGAATGTAACTTAATCCAACCCAACGAAAGAGAAAGCAATTCAGGTCAATCCAAATCAGTCCAAGAAGACGAGCTGGATGAAGAGGATGACAGGGGTGGGTATTATGTTTTCAACCCCAAAGAAGAGTACGTCATTCCATATGTTATGGACAGATTTGCTTATAAGTATGGTTTTAGTAAAGGCGATGTAAGGCTTCTTGTTGAGCTTGCAGATATGCTTGAAGGTATTCCGCGTGAGACAGAGCACGATCCAGACGGCTCCGGCTATGAGTGGATGCAGGACTATTTTGCAATCATGTTCAGGAAGTTGGAACGGGAGATATCCAATAAGGAGATAAAGGATAAATACGCCTACTTTAAGGCCATGATCGAGAATGATCTTAGAGCTGAAGGAAAGTTACCTGAAGTCTATAACGACATCAGAAAAGTGGGCTGATTACCTTGCTCACAAGCGGAGACTCGGGGGATACAACTGTGCATCTCCCGGGTTCCCGTCTATCTCCTGACAACGTTCTCATACAATTGTCCTAATTAGTAGCAGGCTACGCTTTTTGATATCAAAAAGCACATTTCGGGGCAGTCCCCGAACCCCTTAAGACGTCCCTGACGGGACGTAAATCTATGAAATCACGAGGTAAATATAATCATGAGCAGACGTAACAAAGCCGTCGTCATCCGCTTCACCGAAGATGAATGGCGGTCACTAAACGACAAGGTGAAAAAGGCAAAATTGCCAAGAGAGAAGTTTTGCAGAGCGATCCTTCTCGGAGCTAAAGTTAATGCACCGCCGGATGCGGATTATGTATCGCTAATCTTTGAGGTCCGCCGTGTCGGGAGCAACCTTAATCAGCTTCTTCGCCAGCTCAACTATTACGGGATAGTACCTGAAGTAGATATTGAGGAAAGCAAGAACGAAGTCCACGGAGTCTGTGATCTTCTGTGCGAAACATTCAAAAGGGTGGTGAAATGATATGGCAGTAACAAATATGTGGGCAGTAAAAGGAAGTGTGTCCACTGTCGTTAAGTATATCGAGAACCCGGAAAAGACGACTCCCAAAGAAATGCAGCAAGTCATGACATATATCACGGATGCCGATAAGACTGAGCAGATGATGTATGTAACAGGAATCAACTGTGAACCGGAGATAGCAGCCAAACAGTTCATGCAGACAAAACAGCTCTGGGGAAAGGAAGGCGGCAGGATGGCATATCACGGGTATCAATCATTCCGAGCTGGAGAAGTCGATGCGGAAACGGTGCACAAAATCGGCGTGGAACTTGCACAGCGGCTATGGGGTGACAGGTTTGAGGTTGTCGTGGCAACACATCTTAATACGGATCATTACCATAATCACTTTTGCCTGAATTCTGTATCTTTCGCTGACGGTTATAAGTATCACGATACGAAGGAAGATATCAGGCTTATGCGGGACACTTCAGATAATATCTGCAGAAGATACGGATTGTCTATTGAAGAACGCTCCAGAATCGACCAGGATAGGCGCAGGAGCTATCGTGAACTTAAAGACGAAAGAGAGTTCAAGCCGACGCTTAGAAGCAAAGTGAGGGCCGATATAGACGCTGCAGTAGCATACGCAAGTACCACAAAAGAGTTCGGAAGAGTGATGCGGTCAATGGGATATGAATTTATCTTCGAGAGCGAAACCGGTAAAGAACTCAAATATCCGAAGCTGAAGCTTCCAGGATCTGACAAATGTATTAGGTTCAAGTCGTTGGGCCCGGGATATAGTTTTGATGATTGCTGTAAAAGAGTATTCAGAACAAGATCATCGGAATATCCCTTCAAGGACTTAGAGGATGTTAAGGAGCCGGCGGTGGTTGATCGTTATAGGACAAGACTCAATAATGCTGGTTTCCGCGTAGTGATCACATATCATGGAATGCAGCTAAGATCCTGTAAGCGAAGACGTAAATATCGTGAATACTCTCCTGAACTGATAAAAGAGATTCGTAAGCTGGACAAATATATACAGCTAATGGATTTCTGCAGGGAATATAAGCTTGATAGTGTTGCCCAAGTTGAGCAGCTGAAAACAGCAATAAGATCGAATATCACCCAATTGGCCGAAGAGCGCAACTATTGCCGCAAGCAACAGCGACTATGGGAGAGAGATGGTGTGCCTGTATATGTGAATCTTTGGAAACAAGCGGCACAGGAAAAGACAAATGCAATGCGGCCATTGTACCAAAAACTCCGTATGTGCGATGAAGTTTTGAAGACAGAACCAGCAATCCGTGTAAATGCTATAAACCTTGTTCAGCAACGAGTATACGAAGAACAGAAGAGGCAGTTTAGAAAGGAACTGGCGAAGACAAAACCAACAAATACACGTGTCAGATAATGATGTCCCCTGTGTTCCCCGCAGAACACAGGGGTTGTTTCCTGTTACGGAATCTGCCGATGTTTAATTTGGTCAACTGCGCGCCAATTTAGTCATTTAAGGCCAAATGACTAAATTAAATTGAAAAATCACATGCCTCAATGAAATAATTATATGCTTCCTAAATGCTTTATTGCTTCGACAACAATTTTGTCTGCAGGTAGCCAATCAACCGAGTCTAAATCATTAATCGATAACCACTTCGCGGCTTCGTGTTCCAACAATTCCATCACTGAATCAGATGTAAGTTCAGCCCAGAAACAATCCATATAAAGATGAAATGTTGGGTAGTCATATTCAACTGTTGTCAACAATGGGCCAACTACTATATCAGCGGCTAATTCCTCTCGAATTTCACGCTCAAGTGCTTTCTGCGGAGTCTCGCCAAACTCGACTTTTCCGCCCGGGAACTCCCAACGATCTTTATATTCACCATAACCTCGTTGAGTAGCAAAGATTTTGACATCACGTTTGATAATTGCCGCTACGACTTTTATTGATTTCATCAAAACAAACTATCCTTATATCAGCTTATGAACCGGCGTATTTCCACAAACTATATCCCTGCCTGAAGGCTGAGTCATAAACAGGGCGCATATTGTTTGATAGGATTCTGACAAATTCTTCCTTGGTGTTTCCTTTGCGATACAGTTCTTGTGTTGCCCAAACAGAATGAAGATTGTCTTTATAACACTTTTCATACAGCTCAAAAACATCATTTCTCGCATGAATCAATTCGTACATAACGAACTGGTTATCAGCAAATCTTCCAAAGAACCGATCCCATGAAGGAAGATTGTTGTTTTTGCCTGAATTCAGATTCGAATCCATTGGCATAAGGTTCCACAATTCATCATTCATTACAAATGAGAACGGAACAAAATGATCGATATCAAAATCTGCAATGTTTATCGGTTTGTTTGTAAATACATCATCAATATGAGCATATGGGAATATGCCTTTCCAAAGATTACGAACTGACTCAAGTTTACGCGCTTTGTTGTCTAATGGAGCCAGCTTATAAACAATGCCGGGAATTTCAGGATTATTTCTTTGAAGCCATTTGACTTTCTCATGCTTGATCCATCCTTTTATAGCCACAGCATTATCCTTGATCATCTGAGACCAATCTGCATCAAATACAACTTCTCTTGCCAGACCGCTACTTTCGCCTAGTATATATGGAAGTTTGGTCTTTGAATTATTAAAATCTTGGATCTGCTGAACCATTCTTCCAATAGATGCATCCAGAGGACCAAGGTCATGATTAATGAAGAATCCAGACAGGGCTTTATAAGGCACCATGTTCGTGAGAGTTTTCTTCTCTTTAAGAATATACTGATCGAATTCTTCGATTGCGTTCTTAATTTCCGTTCTGGATGCGTTGCTATTAAGATCTGAATGTTCCTTCAAAATAGTAACGGCTTTTTCAAGATTATCCTTGTCTTTATATACAATGCCACTCAAATGAATATGGAACTCAACAACAGAATACCAGGCATCAGCTATCATCTCGTCAATGATGTCGTTAAATGTAGTCTGCGTGGTGTTCTCGAGAATAAGCGTTGTAATAGCATCAAGCCAATAGAACTTATAACAATATGACGGAGACTCCATCATTCTTGAAAAACTCTCTACCTCGAGCGTGTTATAGTATTTTCCGTCAATGCTAAATGAATAGTCCATCTTTTATTCCTTACGAAGTATTACGTTGTACCAAGTATTGGTTCTGCCCTTTATAACATCTTCAGAATACCATTCCTCAACAATTCTAAGCCCTTTTACAAGTAGATTGCTGAATCGATCAGATGTCATATCTGTATAGTATCGCCCATCCCGTTCGCCTTCGAAGTTACCGGATTTGAAGGATATATACATTAATCCGTTGTCTACAAGAGCATTCTTCAATATGTTAATAACAGTGGGCAGTTGAGAACTTGGAATATGAAGTAATGATGCACATGCCCATACAGCATCATATTTTTGGTCACTGCCAAACGACAAAAAATCAACACACTTAACATCTATACCAGCATATTCTCTTGCCAGTTTGCAAAGGTTTTCAGCACCGTCGATAGCACTGACTTGATAACCCATATCAACAAAAGCTTTGCTATCCCTACCGGAACCACATCCGAAATCCAAAATTCGACAACCAACCGGAACATATTTTAGAAATCTTTCATACAAACGACTTGTATCCACCTTAACGGTAGAGTCAAAGTAATCTTTTGCATGAGTCTCATAGAATTGATTGGTAATGCTCATAACTATATCTCTTCTAACCCTATACTCTTCAGATACTCATATGTACCGTTGTAGTAATCAGGGAGACGTGTTTCATCTTCCCAGAATCCGTTTTCTGACTTGTGCGGGTTGCCTTCCGGGACACAAATGATCATTCCTGATCTTGCGCGTGTCATAAGTACCCTATAAGCGTTGAGCATGTACTTCATTCGGTCAGCCTTGCTCTCGGTATCAGCTTTAAGTTCGTTCCATTTACGGTTAAATGTGTAGTATTTCCAATTTCCACCTTCAAAACGCATATCAGCATCCCAAAGAACACAAGTGTATTCCAACTCTAATCCCTGGACCTGGATTTCCGTTGCTGCATCCTCAAGATAGTTAGAAGATCTGGTATCTGTAATATCATCCAGGAACCAATGAACTGCATTGTCATCGTCAGAAGGTAAGACATGAATACCTAATGGCTTATATCTTGCGGATTCCTTTGTTATCAGAACACCTGTTCGCTCATTGCCCCTGGCTTTCTCATGGATCCATCTCTTTGCTTTTTCCATGTCTCTGGTAAGAACAATTGGATATCTATCCTTTATTTCTTCGTAAATCGAAGCAGCGTTGCCGTCTATCGCAAGCAGGGAATGAACAAAAGCTGATAGTTTTTCTGCTCTGAAAGATCTCAGAGAGACTCCCAGATGAAGTTTCTCGTTAAAGATAACGTTCGGATTATTCTTGAGTAGCTCGTTGACCTTGCCTTCTGCGTATTCAGGCTCAGTTAATTTGGGTGAGATATATACCTTCCAATGCGGGAACATGTTATTCAGAGAGCTAATCCACTCAGTAATTCCGGCTTCACCTGTATTGATCTCCTGGCCGCCACCGACAAGGCAAACTATTGTTGCCCAGTCTTCTCTCTGATCAAGAGACCAAATGAGGAATGCAGCTTCTGACATCGGGAATTTGTCGACCTTCTTCTTGTTGCCGTATGTACCACCACGCTTAAGGTAATCTGCAATCCTCTTATGAGTCCATGAACGCTGAGCTTCATCAAAGATTGCTACATGCTCAACCTCACCATAACCAGAACCCTGCATTTTCACGGCTTTCTCAGGATCGATTTCAAGCTTTCCGTTCTCAACAGGAATCTTAATCTTCTCGAGCATGTTGTCACGGTAACGGTGAATTATCTGAATGAACTTGCTTACTTCACGCCTGGAATCTGAAAGTTTCTTTGGTTCTTGTCTTTCCTTGCATTTCTTGTAGTTATCCTGTGCAAGAGCTTCGTTTAGAACGGCTACCAAAGGGCCGTTACCAGACAGATATACTGCACCTTCATCTTCTATAGGTTTGTCCTGATCCTGATATGTCTGCTTTACTGCAACTTCAAGGCCTACAAGGGTTTTTCCTGCACCGGGAACACCTGTTACAAAACAGATACTCTTCTCTCCGTTTGCTTTACTCTGATGAATAACATCCAAAATATATGCGATTGTTGTATCTGTCGTAACCTTATCTGCTTCATGTCTGGTTATGTCCTTTACAGAATGGCTCTCATAAAGCGTCCTAGCTGCCTCAATAATTGTAGGCGTAGGAGCATACGGGCTTATTATCCAATTCTCATTAACAGGGCTCTCATTCGGGAATCTTTCAAGAACATCGGTTATAAGCTTTGATATGCCGGAAGAACCGGTCATAAGTGGGTTGAGCACTCGGTCATCGTATATGGAAGACTGTATAACCGAAGAAGATTTGTCGTAACGGGTAGCAACCAGTATAGGAACAATGATCCTGTCTTCGCTGAACTTATGGAAGTTTTTCAGATCTAAGGCATAATCTAATACCTGATCAACGTCACCAACTTTAATATCAGTTTCGCCGACTTTGAACTCTATACAGAAGACAATGCCGCACAGTAATAAGACAACATCTATGCGTTTACCTAATCTCGGAATGTCATATTCGAAGATTATCTTGCTGTTAGATTCCTTCCATGGTGTTAGGCAAGCTTGAAGTATATCTATCTCACCAGCCCAAGCGTCAATTTGAGTAGTCTGAAGAGACCCGTGGTATCCGCCACTAAGCCGTCCTAAAACTGCTTCTCTGTCCGTCTCCAGAAAAGCCTTGATATAATTATCATACAAACAACGTGCGCTATCAGCCATGATTATTCCAATCTCGAAACGTTACAATTCGCTATACTTTTCGCTTTTTCCTTTTGCCTTTTCAACTGGATACTTCTCGTTATTCTTCTTAATCTTATCTTGAACGATCTGATCTATATCAAGATTGCAAGCATCAGCCATAAGAACGCAGTAATTGATCACGTCGGCCAATTCCTCTTTTATCTTGTCTTTTTTATTCTCTCCGGAAACATCTGAACCGCTCCATTGGAAAACTTCTAGAAGTTCCGCAGATTCCAATGAGATCGATATAGCTAAATCCTTGGGATTATGAAATTGCTTCCAATCGCGGTCATCTCTGAATTTTAGGATCATATCAATAGTTTCTTGTTTCATACTGTTTCACCAACCGTTACTTTATTTGCGCGTGCAATGAACTGACGCAAATACTTTTTCATATTTGAATTGCAAGCATACACATAGCAACCTTTGATCCCTCGGGTCAATATTGTTGTGTATGTATTGAGAATCAGTTGTTTCAAAGTCTCTTCATCCGTGCTTTGTTTAACCTTCTTATCCATATATTTATCAAGATTGATTTCCAAAGCATTCGTGGCGGGATTATAGTCAATCTCTTCACCGAAGATTACACCTACAAAATTCATATCATAGCCTTGAGTGGTATGAATACATCCAATTGTATATCGCGAATCCTCTCTTGTTATCCAATCTTCGTTTGTAAGATTCCATATGTACGGATGATT
>JAILHX010000040.1 GCA_024695565.1 Saccharofermentans sp.
TATGGCTAAGAACGGAATGAATCCTAAGACTCTACAATATCTCATGGGACATGCAGATATAAGTGTTACGCTTAATACGTATTCACATGTAGGATTTGAAGATGCAGTCGCTGAAGTCACTCGACTTGGTATTGTGTAAAATCGCACGAAATAGTTTAATTGTATTTGGTTTAACGACTCGCGTGCCCGAGATAATAAAAAACTGCGGGTTCAAAACTCAAAATTTGAACCCGTTTTTGAACCTTTTTCGGGATAAGATAAGTGAAAATACACTACGATAAGTGGTTTTCACTGAATCGAATAAAAGCCGTATAACCTCAATAAAATCAAGTATTTCGTAGTAAAACGTCACGAATCGTAATTATGATAAAAGTTTTATTTATTTGTCACGGCAATATCTGTCGCTCGGTAATGTCTGAGTTCATTATGAAGGATATGCTGGTCAAAAGAGGGCTGGACAGCAGGATCGAAGTTGACTCTGCTGCGACGTCCAGAGAAGAAATCGGCAATGATATGTATCCGCCGGCAAAGAGGCAGCTCGATAAGATGAATGTGCCCTATACGCGCCACAGCGCAAGGCAGATACGTCCCTCCGATTACGATTACTACGACTACATCATCTGCATGGAGCAGTATAACATCAGGAACTTAAGAAGGATCATTCCGGACGATCCCATGGATAAGGTCCATCTGCTCCTGGATTATTCTAGTAACCCCAGAGACATCTCGGATCCCTGGTATACGGATAACTTCGATAAGGCATACTCGGATATCAAGGAAGGCCTGGAAGGTTTTATCGCTTATCTCGAGTCCCACGTGTTGTAATTAAGATTATTCTGTGTTTTTCTAAATATATCTTTTGGGCGGGAGGATAATATGAAGACATTTAAGAAGATCGCTTGTTCTGTTTTGGCACTTGGTCTCGTAATGGGACTTACTGCTTGCGCGCCTAAGACTTTTGAACATCAGAAGCTGATCGATTTCCTTGAAGACCAGGACTTCGACGACAGTAAAGAACTGGAAGATTACTATTATGATTATTCGGATATAATCACTTACGGAAGAACGGACGATGACGGTGCATATGTACACTGCGAAGGTAAAGATGCGCAGGAAGTCTACGATAGGATTACGAACCGTTTTGGAAATTACCCTGATTACGATGTCGAGGAAGCCACAACTTTCTGCTTCCGTGACGGCAAGGGATTTGCACAGGGATATCTGCTGTCTTTCGAAGATATCAAGGATGCTGAGAAATTCTTAAAAAAATACGGAAAGGCACTCCCCGATGACTACGAAGACGGCGATGAAAAGAGTTATTCCTACTACATATATTCAGGTGAATCTTCAGGAGACAAAGAAACTAATATAGGCGTCTATCTCAGAGGAAACACCGTATTGATAATGATCTCTGTAGGTGTTGATGCTGATCTTACAGAGGATTTCTGCAAAGCCTTCGGCGTGAAATCTCCTACGGAACTCTGATATTCATTCTCATGATACTCATCTACTGGCTGATCTTAGTTAACCTCGTTGCATTCATCCTCTATGGCGCGGATAAGTCTTTCGCCAAGAAGGGTGCAAGAAGAATACCCGAGAAGACACTGCTGCTCTGGGCATGGCTTGGCGGCTCTATAGGTGCTTTCCTCGGAATGCAGATCTTTCGTCACAAGACAAAGAAGCCGAAGTTCTATATCACGGTCCCTGCGCTCATGGTACTTGAGATCGTGATCTGTATCTTCTGTCTGTTCCAGAACTACCATCTGACAAAGACTGAATACACTGCTGACTTAGGACTTGAACAAGACATAACTATTGTCCAGGTATCCGATCTCCATAACCAGTTCTTCGGGATTAAGGAGTCGTCATTACTTAAGCAGATCGAAGCTGCCGATCCGGACATCATTGTAGTAACCGGTGACATCGTTGACTCAACACACACTTCCTACAGCATCGCATTAGACTTCATCGAGGGCGCGGTAAAGATCGCTCCCGTCTATTACGTTACGGGCAATCACGAAGTGCGCCTGCGCGGTGCAAAATACGATGACTTCTGCCAAAAGATGGAGGATCTGGGAGTCGTCATGTTGGATGACAAATACATAGAAACTGACGAATACATAATCGCGGGAATCGCTGACAAGTCACTCGATAACTTCAATGCTTATCCTGCATTCTCAGATGAGAAACCGGTAATAATGCTCGCGCACGAACCGCAGTACGATAAGCTCTACGCGAGCCTCGGTGCTGACCTCGTTCTTACAGGTCACTACCACGGCGGACAGATAATTATCCCGGGACTTGGCGGCGTCATATCACCTGAATTCGAATTGTTCCCCGAGCGTTACGAGGGCATACATTCGATCGGCGGTATGAAGCTTGTAATCAGCCGCGGCCTAGGCAACAGCATCCTGCCTGTCAGGATAAATAACTATCCGGAACTGGTTGTGGTAAAAGTAAGCTGATATTTATACAACCTGTCTCAACGGTTCCCATTCCAAAGCATCATCAGGGATCATGTCGTTATAAGCGGACAGGACCTGACTTACAAAATACTCTCTGTCAAAATTGTACTTATCATATACATGCACATAGATAACTTCCCTGCCGGGTCTGTAGATATCTTTTGAGAATCCGGTTATCTTCGTCGCCGATCTCAGAGAATAATCCGCCTTGTCATTCATGCCCAGCAGCTCAAGATATGCACATCTGTCTATCTCATAAAAATTAACAAGATAATCCGGATTAATAGTCTGATCTATTGCCTTCAGGTAGATCTCTGTCTCATACTTGAACGGAATGTCCATAAGTTTCAGCAGGTCAGAACCGAACAATTCATTCTTGGACTTCAGGTCTCCGTGATCACTGACAGTTGGTGTATTGGACTCATAATAACCACAGTGTTCAGCCTGCCTGCTGAAGTAACCGTTATTCATTCCGTGCGGGTCCGAATACTGCTTTATCGGGAATCTTACTCCGGGCGGCTCAAAACTGTACATAGCACGCCAGCTATTAAGAAGGTCTTCGTATTCTGCTTTTTTCTTTATGTACAAGTTGATCCTATCCGTGTATATCTTCCCATGTTTTGACGTCACCCTCAATCTCCTGGTGTGCCTGGAAGAGATTTCAGGCCTTTCCGGGTCATAGGTCACTACTACGGTGCTCTTACCGCGCCAATCAGTAAAATAGCCGTGAGGCATCCTCTCCAGTTCCAGCCTTCTGTATTCAAGCTTTACAGCGTGTACTTTCATGGGATAGATTATTGCGTTCATGAGTTCCCTCTTGTTTGTTTCTGTCTGACCTAATTATGCACCCACACTCCAGTCCCAAACTACTACCCAAAAGTCTCGATTTTACGGGGTGATTTTTCAAATCTTGAATTATTGATGGCTGCCGAATCCTTGAAATGTAAGGCTGTGCGTAAGAATCCGTGTTTTTGAAAATAAGTACAGCAAAAGCACGGCAGGTGTTGTACAAACAGTTGTACAAAGTGCTGTTTATCGGGCATATGTACAGCAAAAGCACGGCAGGTGTTGTACAAGCAGTTGTACAAAGTGTTGTTTCTCGGGCATATGTACAGCAAATGTGCGGCAGTGCTGTACAAGCACTTGTACAAATCGCGTTTTAGAGGGCATATGTACAGCAAAAGCACAGCAGGTGTTGTACAAACGGATGTACAAATCCGCCTGTCAGAACACCTATACAACTCACACTCCCCAAATCTGTATTATTCTTCCGTTGAAACATAAAAGGCGGCCGTGTTAAAATTTCTTTATGAAATACTCACGGACTGTAGCAACTGAATACGGACTGGTCAAGGGCATCATTAAGGACGGGTGCGGGCAGTACCTCGGAATCCCGTTTGCTGCGCCTCCTACGGGCGAGCTCGCTTTCAGGCATCCGGTTAAGCCCGATCCCTGGGACGGCGTCATGGAGGCCTCCAGAGGCTCTGTAAACCCTGTTCAGGGCAAGGGTACGGCTACTATCGCGATCGACGGCAAGGACTGCCTCTATCTCAATGTCTTCGTTCCTGAAGATCTTCCGGCCAATGCACCGGTCATGGTGTGGTTCTACGGCGGATCTTATGCCAACGGCGGATGCGGCAGAAAGAGCAACAACGACGATGCCCTGGTCTACGACATGGCACGCTTTGCAAGAGAGACCAGGACCATCACGGTAACGTTCAACTACAGACTTAACTTAGAGGGATTCCTCAACTTAAGTTTCCTCGACAGGAAGCAGTTCGACAGGAGCAACGGTCTTTTTGATCAGATGGCTGCTCTGAAGTTCGTAAGGAACAACATAAACAAATTCGGCGGTGACGCAGATAACGTTACGGTCTTCGGTCAGTCTGCAGGTGCCGCGTGCATAATCGCGCTTCTGGGAATGCCTGAGGCAAGGACTCTTTTCGACAAGGCGATAATACAGTCAGCATGCGCTGAATCCTTCTGGAGCGAAGAGCAGAGCAGACGATACACGATGAAGTATCTGAAGTTCTTAGGTGTAAAACCTACTGACCTTAAGAGCCTTCGTGACGTTCCGGTCTATACGATCCATGAAGCCAACAAGAAGATCAAAAAGTTCGTATTCAGAGAAGGCCAATCGAACTGTGCATTCTCGCCCGTCATAGACGGCGAGATCATCAAGGGCCGCCCTGTTGACATGGCCAAGAATTCAAACAAGCCCATCCTCATCGGAACATGCATGCAGGAAGGCGATGCATTCATAAGCGGCATCCCGACACTTGCTCTCCCTCTTGCAGCCAAGTGGTTCCACTTCAAGCTCAAGTGGTCAAGGAACATGCGCAGGATAATGTCTGACAGCTTCACTGCGACGTTCTACTCGGATCCGTCAAGAGAGCTTGCCCGCGAGATCAAGGGTCCGTCATGGGTCTACGAATACCAGTATCTGACACCCGAGCAGGAAAAGAAGAAGACCGGAGTTTACCACGCAAGCGAGCTCCCGCTGCTGTTCGGCAATTCAAATTCATACATCAACATCGACGATCCCGTATCACAGCGCGTCGGCGAGAAGATGAGAGAATACTGGAGCGAATTCGCATACACGGGAAAACTCCCCTGGAAGCAGTACAGAGACGACGAAGAGATCAAGGGCATCTACTGATACTGACATATTGTCATTTTTCATTGCAAAATTAAGCAAACTTCCTGCTAAGTGTAATTACATTATTATTAACCTTCCCGTATAATAGGTTTATTGCTTCACGGAGGTACCGGTATGGTTGTATCTACAAAAGGACGTTATGCTCTCCGCGTAATGATCGACATCGCAAAATACGGCAAGGATTCTTATGTCGCCTTGGGTGACATCGCAAATAGACAGGGACTTTCCGAGAAGTACTTGGAATCGATAATCAAGATGCTCGTGCAGAACGGCCTTGTTAAGGGTCTGCGCGGCAAGAACGGCGGCTACAAGCTCACCAAAGATGCTTCAGACATCACGGCATGGGACATCATATCGATCACGGAGAACGACTTCTACGTCGTATCCTGCATGAACCCCGATGCGCCCAAATGCGACCGCGTCAACCAATGCGTAACGCTTCCGATGTGGAAGGAATTCAGCGATGAGATGCAGGCGTTCTTCAGGAAGTACACGATAGCCGATCTCGCTGCCAAAGAGAGCGCAAACGAATAAAAGATCAAGGCCGCCGGATGTGTGATCATTGGCGGCCTGTTAATTACAATCCTCTCTCCTTCAACCCCTGCACGAGACCTACATAGAATTCACGGACGTCAAAGCCTTCGATGTTCTCGCGGTTCAGGTCGATCATGTCGGCGTGTGAGATGCCGCGCAAGCCTGCGTTGGTCAGGAAGTGATAGTCCTCTCCCCACTTAAATGATTTCTCGCCTACAAGACCGTCGTTAAGTCCGTCGAAGTACTTGACCAGGTGATAGCTCATGTTGAGCGGGAACTTGCCGCTTACAGCGTGATTGAGCTTGCTTCCGAAGCTCTGCGTGTAGATGCCGTCGAACTGGTGCTGCATGGGCTCCATCTCGGCATTGAGTCTTGCAACGCCTGAAGACGTGAGATCCATTACGGCTTTTACGAAGTCAGGGTTGGAATCGCCTAATAATTTAGCGCCCTTGTTGTATGTTGCAGCTACCGCGAGCTTTGCTTTCTCAGGTGCTTTAGTCATGAGGTAGTCTGCAAATTCGCAGCCTTTGTGAGGCGTGTTTATCGTTGTAAGTGATGCGACATAAGGTGCCATGCCGAGCATTGTGATACAGTATCTGGAATCAAGGCCGCCCTTGCTGTGGGCAATGATGTTGACCTTATCTGCGCCCGTCTCTTCGAGGCACTGGACGATAGACTTTTTGAGCTGCATTGCACAGGTCCTGACGTCACCTGCAGACTCCTGACCGCCGTAGTAGATGGTCGCTCCGTTCGTGATGAGCTCCTGCGGTACTCTTCCCCAGTAGTTTAAGTGCTCCGTATCTCTGAAGAACACACCGTGTACCATCAGTATCGGATACTTGGTCTGGCATATCTTCTGGTCCTTGCGAAAATAGTCTCTCCAGTATCGGTCGGTCTCTTCGCGGATCTCTCTTCCTGCGACCTTGACGATCATGTGCAGGCAAAAAAGGTTTGCTATGGGGATCATGCCGCAGAAGATGCCTAAGAGTCTCTTGTCGATCCCGAGCTGCTTTGACGTCAGATAGACGATAATTATTCCCGTCCAGAAATAGGCATTAAGGAGCCCGATCGTCACCAGCGCATAAACAAGTATGTATACCCACTCGATGTGCTCCATGAAGAAGAACGAAGCAATGAATACCGGAATGACGGCCAGAAGCGTATACGGGAACGCCGATAAGATGCAGTTGCCGTAAGCGCAGACCTTAAGTCTAAAAGCCTTGACAAAGCCCGCGAAAAAGCCCGGCAGAACGAATGAAGCTATGGTGAGCGCCACCGTAAGTGCTATGAACCACAGATTTATCTGATAAAGAAAAGTGCTAAGGCACGCGCTTGTTATACAAACGCCGCTTAGCACTTTTACTATAGGCTTTTCCCTGTAAACTTTGCCTGAGGCCACCTGGTCAGATCCCTTAAGTCTTTAAGCTTTACCAGCTCGCAGAGTCACCGAAGTTCCATTCGCCGCCGTATCCGCTGTCGTCGCCCGAACCGCCGTAACGGTCTCTGTTGGCTCTGTCCTGAACATCTCTGATCCTGTCTTCAGGTGAAGGTGTAGGCGTAGGTGTTCCCTGGCCGGAATCTCCGTCGCCCGGCGTAGGAGTAGGTGTGTCTCCTCCTTCACCGCCCGGTGTAGGTGTCGGTGTACCTGTACCCCCTTCTCCTCCCGGAGTAGGCGTCGGTGTACCCGTTCCTTCTTCTCCTCCCGGAGTAGGCGTCGGTGTTCCTGTATCCCCGTCTCCGCCCGGAGTAGGCGTTGGTGTTCCTGTATCCCCGTCTCCGCCCGGTGTAGGTGTGGGTGTTCCGGTTCCTTCTTCTCCGCCCGGTGTAGGCGTAGGTGTATCTGTACCCTGTCCGCCGGGTGTCGGCGTAGGAGTATCGGTTCCGCCGGAAGGTGACGGTGTAGGAGTGTCCGTACCGCCCTCAGGTGTAGGTGTCGGTGTATCCGTATGGTCTGCATCCGGCTTCGGGCTGCCCTGCGGCGGAGTAGGCGTAGGGGTAGCCGTATTGTCCGGATCGTCCTGTTCCGGAGGCGGGTTCTCGAACTGGTTCTTCAGCTGTTCGATGAACTCGTTGATCTCGTTATAGAGCTTCTGTGCTGCGTAGTAGTGACCGTCGTTGTCTTCAGTAGCGCACCCTTTCTCTGCGAGGATCGATTTTGCCTGCTCGCAGATCTCGATGATTTCTTCGTAGTTATCCTCGGTGATCTCGTTAACATCGATGGGTGTTACGTAAGACAGGGCATAGTTAACTCTGATCTTACAATCGTACGGATCCTGAGGCATGAGGTTTAACGCATACTGGTACTCTACCTGGGCCTTCTTGTAATCATGAAGCTGATAGTAGACGTTGCCCCGGTTGTAGTGGTTGATGTAAGGCTGTGTAAAGCCTAAGAATCCCAACTCGTTCTGCTGGTAAACGCCCTGTCCGTATTTGTCGATCAGCTTCTTGTTGCCGTAGTAATTGAGGCACAGGATGCCGAGGAATGTAGCGGTCAAGATCCAGATCGCAATAGCTATCTTCTTTAACATACCTTATGCCCTCCTCTTAACGCTTATGAACTCATAAGCTACAAGACAGGCAAGCGGTACTACGAAGTAATAGTATGTGTCCGCATAACCGTGTTCGTAAGACTCTTCCTCTTCGCCGTCGAGATACTGGAGGACGTCATCAAGAATAGGATCGATCTTTTCCTGACTGTCCATGTGAACGTACTCGACGCCCAAATCGTCTGCAAGCTGCTCCAAGTTATCTTCGTCGATACAGGAGACAGCCGGCCTGTAAGGATAGTCTCTCTTATCTTCAACGAGTACTACTTCATCGTAGAGCTCGTCGTAGTAATGCATCTGTCCGCCCTTGTCCGTGCCGTAGCCCATTACTGCGCCGCCTGCGATATCTTCAGAGATATCTGCAAAAGAGTCGAGCGTGTGGCGGTCTGTGTTTTCGCCGTCGGAGATAAAGAATACGACAACAGGTCCGTTATCCATCTTAACGGCATCCTGGATCATCTGGCCCAGGAGCTTCTTCGAGACATTGAGATTCGTTCCGGTTGCGTGGTAATCTGCAAGCGGATAAATGGAATTGATCGATGATCTGATGAAGTACGCGTCATCGGTAAAAGGCGCGATGAGGTTAACGTCGTTGTTGAAGTCGATGATGCAGAACTTCGCGCCGTTAAGCCGCTCCGTGATGTAGCAGACGTCAGCCTTGGCGCCGTCCATTCTGGGGTTGTCGCCGTCGTAGTCTTCGGCCATCATGCTCAGTGTGTCATCGAAAACGAAGATACAGTAGCAGTTAAGCTTCTGCTTTACGACCTTAACGTCGTCTGTCATGATCATGGGTCTTAAGTTGATCACAAAGAGCAATACCACGATCAGGCACTGTCTGATATATGGTATTACGCCTTTTCGCTTAATAGCCAAAAGACCAATGCAGATTATGACCATCAACCATATCGGTATTATCGGTTCAAACTTCAATCCGTCTAAAAACATTCCCTTACACCTTCAATATAAATGCCAGAAGCAGCATCATGCTAATGGAGAAAAGTAACCACTTGAACGGCGTCTCAGGGAGCTCCGTCTCAACGATCTCATACTTCGTCTCGTCGAGAGTTGCGATCTGTGCCCTGATGTCCGAGACGATGTCTTCAACGATGTCATCGTCCTCACCGTAATAGAACGTTCCGCCCGTATCCTCAACGACTTCCTTCATCATCTGTCTGTCTGCAGATGCCATCTTCTCTGTGCCGACACCGAAAACAATGATGTCTCTGTCCTGGCACATCTGGCCTGCTTCGGGCAGCGTGATGATCTCTTCGCCGTAGAGTTCGTTATCCGTTGAGAGGATGATTACTCTCGTACGGTCGGGCTTCTCCTCGACGTCATAGAAGTCGAGGCAGGCAGCGGCAAGTCCGTCACCGATGATGGACGAACCTCTCTCAGCGTTATCTACGAGCGTACCGTTCTGGATATAAGCTTCGGCCTCATAGAGTCTGTCTGAGAAGATGATCTTGCCGTTTGTATAGTCGATCCTCATCTCAAGGCCTTCCTTGACCTTCTCGAGGACCTCCAAGATATATTCGTAGTCATCGGTTAAGGGGCAGAGGAGTACCGGTGAAGTGTTGAAGATAACGATGCCGATCCTCTCGCCGTCGAGCTCTTCTACTACGTCTTCGAGCTTGTCGATAAGGACTGCATTGAGCTCGTCGCATGTAGTTGAGATATCCATGCAGATCATGATGTCTCTGTTATAAGTCTCAATCTCCTTGGTCTCCGTCTTGAACGGTCTTGCCATAAGGAAACCTGACATAAGAAGGCTCGTGATGATGAGCACGATAAGAACGTACTTTAAGATGTTGTACCAGATGACTCTGGACTTAAATGCCGGGAGCTTCTTCAGGTAATCGGGAAGGATAGCCTTCTTGCCGCCCTTGTACTTTCTCTTCATCTTGACAGTGATGAAGGTAAGGATGACAAAGAGGGCTGCAACACCCGCACAAACATATAGCGCTGTAGCGTACTTTAATTCCATTCAGACACTAATCTCCTTGATCTTGCCAAATGAGCCCTTACGTCACCTTCAGAGATGCTGTCGAACTCCGGCTGATAGTACTCGCCGACGAGGTCTGCCAAGTCCTTGAACTCTGTCTGACAGATCTCATAAAGAGCGAACTTATCTACCTCAGTACCTGTTGCCCTGTAAACAAAGTCTCTTACGACACGGCTCATGCCTTCGTAAGCAGGTCTGATATTTGTGGGATCTTCATTAAACTTAGCCTCGATGCCGTCAAGCAGTGCCAGATACTCTGACTTGAGCTTTGTCATGTCGGGCTTAACGAATACGGGCTGGGGAGCGACCTTCTCCTTGGGCTGATACTTCTTAAGCCAGCTGTATACGAACATGAGAATGATCGTCACTGTGAGCGCAGCAAGGATTCCTCCCGTAATGATTATCGGAAGCTGGGAAAAATCAAATAATCTTCTCAAATTAACTGTTGTTTCCATATATCAATTAACCAGCTTATTCTTCTCTAATAGTTCTGCGATCTTACCGTCGATCCTGTTGGCGGTGTCGACCTCGACCCACGGAATACCATATCTGTTAAGTTTAGCGGCAGCCTGCTTTGCCATGTCTTCCATGAGCTTTTTCTGCTTTTTCTGCAAAGACTTGCTCTGCGCGATGAACGCGGGCATGTATCCGTAAGTCTCAACGTTATATACCTTCTTGCCGTAAATGTCCGCATCGCTGACATTTACGAGGAGCACATCGTGGACCATCGTGATCTGGCTTAACAGGTTGTCCTCGAGTTTGCAGATCCCCTCAGTGTCAGTGACCATAACGACGATCATGCGCCTTTTGATGTTGCCCATGATGTATCTCAATATGCCGTTAAGATCAGACTTGTTATAAGGGTTTAAGCACTTGGCATAGCCTTCGAGCAGGAACTCCAGGTTGAGGAATCCCGTCTTGAAGGGCGATCTTTCCATCTTCTCGTTGTTATAGTAAAGACCGCTTACATAGTCGCCGTTGTCAGTTACGAGATAACCTAAAGTACCGCCTGCCATGAGGGCAACTTCGCCCTTGTCTTCGCCGGCCTTCGTATGCGCGAGCATTCTTCTGTTGGCGTCCATGACGAGCATGATGTTATGCTTCTTCTCGGCGATATACTGTCTTACGAGAACCTTCTGGCTTCTTGACGTTGCCTTCCAGTCGATGTCCTTGATGTCGTCTCCGGGCACGTATTCACGAAGCTCATCGAAGTTCATACTTCTACCCTTATAGATAGAGTTGTACGAACCGTCGAGAACCCTGCTCGTGGTCTTGTCCGTGGCTATCGTTTTGTAACGCTTAAGCCCGAACTTAATCTTGGAGACGTAATCTAGATTCATGGAGTAACGATAGCTCCAACGATAGCATCAACGATCGTCTCTTCCTTAACTCCGTCTGCGATTGCAGCAAAGTTAAGCATGATCCTGTGACGCATTACTTCGTGTCTCATAGCCTTGACGTCGTCAGGTGTAACATAAGCTCTGCCCTGGATGAGTGCTACTGCCTTGGATACTTCCATGAACGCGATAGCCGCACGTGTAGAAGAACCCATTGCAACATAGTTTGCGAGGTTCGGTGCGATGTACTTGGAAGGGTCTCTCGTTGCCTGAACGATATCAACGATATACTTCTTGATCGCAGGTGAGATATAAACCTTCTTGCAGAGGTCCTGCAGGAACTCGATATCCTCGATCGTTGCAACAGACTTGGAGCCCGTGAAAACGTCGCCTTCGATCCTGTTTAAGATCTCAACTTCGTCGTTAACGTTAGGATATGTAATTACTTCCTTAAGAAGGAATCTGTCCTGCTGGGCCTCGGAAAGCTCGTATGTACCTTCCTGCTCGATCGGGTTCTGTGTAGCGATAACGATGAATACGGGAGGGAGCCTGTATGTCTGGCCTCCGATACTTACCGATCTCTCCTGCATGGCCTCGAGCATGGCGCTCTGTGTCTTCGCACTTGAACGGTTGATCTCGTCGAGGAGAAGGAAGTTAGCGTAAACAGGTCCGATCTTTGTCTCGAACGTGTTGTTTGTCATGTTGAATGTCTGCGTACCGATGATGTCGGAAGGCAGGAGGTCAGGAGTACACTGAACTCTTGAGAAAGATCCGCCTACGGCTTCGGTCATTACCTTCGCAGCAGTTGTCTTTGCAAGACCCGGAACAGACTCAAGCAGGATGTGGCCATTGGCGATCATGGAGACCAGGAGTGATACTCCAAGCTGCGACTGACCTACGATCTTTGAATTGTAGTAAGTCCTGATGTTGTTGATAATGCTGCCTGCTCTTGCAAGCTCATCAACATTGATGCTCATTACGATTTGTTCAGCCATATAAACCTCTCATTCTTTACGCTTTTGCCGCCCTTATACGGCACGTCGCGTG
Organism: Saccharofermentans sp.; assembly: GCA_024695565.1. The sequence continues at coordinate 12,591 of JAILHX010000040.1, forward strand.
TTAACGTAAAAATAATTTGACTTGCCTATTATACTATCTAAGCGGCGGAAAATTAAAGAATTTTGTGTGAATGCTTCACATTTGCGCCACTTTTAGCGCCGCCTACCCTTATATACAGATATTAGCAGGGGTTTGTTGCACGTTTACTCGGCACCCTTCTTAACCAGCTTCTCATGCTCTTTCTGGATCTTCTCGTCAAAGGAAAGGAGCGGCTTTACGCCCTTCTTATTCTTGATCTTGCGGACAATGTAGTTGTCCGTGATCTTCTTAACGAGCGGGAAGAGCGCGATAACGCCGATCAGGTTGGGGATCATCATCAGGCCGTTGAACGTATCCGAGATATCCCACGCGAGCGAGCTCTCCATCAGAGCGCCTGCCACTATCATGAGCACGAAAATAACCTTATACACCTTAGCAGCCCTGGTGCCCATCAGATATTCGACCGCCTTGCTGCCATAGTGTGACCAGCCGAGCACCGTCGTGAAAGCAAACAGTAATATGGCTACTGCGATGAACCACTCTCCGCCCTTGCCGAAGATATTGCTGAACGACTTCGCAACGAGCGTCGCATCGTCCACGCCTTCCCTGACCATGCCCGTCTCAAGATTGATGAACCCTGACGTAAGAACTACCATCGCAGTCATCGTGCATACGACGAATGTGTCTGCGAAGACCTCGAAAATACCCCACATGCCCTGCTTAACAGGTTCCTTAACATCGGAGTTGGAGTGGACCATAACTGATGAACCGAGGCCCGCCTCGTTGGAGAAAACGCCTCTCTTGCATCCCTGTGTAATAACTTCCTTGATTGCAATGCCGACTGCAGCTCCTGCAACCGCCTTAACGCCGAACGCGAATCTGAAGATAGCAACGAGAGCAGCAGGGATCGAAGAAATATGGATTATGACCAGAACCAGCGCACCGAGAATATAAGCGACTGCCATGAACGGCACGATCTTCTCGGCAAACGCAGCGATCCTCTTAAGACCTCCGATAATGATGATGCCCGAAGTGATCATCAGCACGATTCCGATCGCAAGCGGGATCACCTTGATGTTTCCGAAAATCGTAAGGTTGTTCGTAACGTCAGAGAAGAAAGCCGATTCGATATTTAATGTGATCTTGTTGATCTGGCCCATGTTGCCGATACCGAACGATGCAAGAGCCGCAAAGATCGAGAACAGTACCGCAAGGATCTTGCCGATGATCTTACAGTTCTTGTAACTGCCAAGGCCGTCCTGCAGATAGTACATCGCACCGCCGGACCATTCACCCTCTTCATTCTTTCTTCTGTAATAAATACCGAGAACGTTCTCGGAATAGTTTGTCATCATGCCGAAGAAAGCCGCAACCCACATCCAGAAAACCGCTCCGGGGCCGCCTAAGCAGATCGCCGCCGATACGCCTGCGATGTTGCCCGTTCCGATCGTAGCTGCGAGCGCCGTGCAGAGCGCCTGGAACTGGGATACGCTTCCCTTCTCATTCTTGTTGTGGCTCTTCTTATCAAACACGCCTCCGCCGGTCTTTTTCCACCAGTGCTCAACCTGCGTTACCTGGAAGAACTTGGTCACGACTGTCATCAGGATTCCGGTTCCGATAAGAAGGACAAGGCCTATCTTCACCCATACAAAAGAATTGATCGCGTCATTTACCTGCGTGATGAAATCAAGAATGCTCATAAATTATTTGCTCCGGGAGTTTGTTTACTGTCAAAAAGATATACGAGAAACGCCCGAATTTCAAGGTTTTTATGCTTCGCACACCTATATTTTAAAAGTCTGATTTCCATATCATTTATGATATGTTTTTCCAGCAACCTCAGATAACCGACAAACGCCCCTCTAAATTCCGCTGCCGCCACCCCCGCTGCCGCCACCCCCGCGGCCGCTATCTCCCCGCCCAAAACAAAACCGCCGCGAGAGGGTGGCTCGCGGCGGCTGGAGGTAAAGTGCATTCCGGGTATTCGGGTGACCGGAAAACAGTATTATGAAAAGAACGGGTAAATATTGCCTTCTTTTATTTCTTGACTCCCTTGCCCTTCTTGGACATGATCTCGAATACTACGGCTGCGAGGATGACCAGACCCTTAACGATCTTGATCCAGTCCTGGTCAACGCCGACAAGTGACATACCCTGGTTGATAACACCGATCAAGGCAGCACCGACGACCATTCCGATTACCGTACCTGAACCGCCGTATGCGGATACGCCGCCGACGATACAAGCTGCGATAGCATCGAGCTCGAATTCCTGACCTGCATAAGAGTTAGCAGAACCGAATCTTGCAGCAACGATAAGTGATGCAATAACGGTAAGGATCGACATGTTGAGGTAAGCAGCAAACAGGATGAGCTTGTTGTTGATACCTGAGAGTCTTGTTGCTTCGGCATTGCCGCCGACTGTCGTGAAGTGACGGCCGATGGTTGTCTTCTCTGTGATGATTCCATAGACGATGAGCACGCCGAGGATCCAAAGGAGGACCTTAGGGATACCGCCATCAAGTGAGAGCAGTATGGCAATTGCCATGATGAGTATCGTAATAAGTGTGCACTTAACGATTACATAAATAAGAGGATCTGCAGAATAGCCCTTCTTGATCCTGGACTGTCTGCCAAGGACGCTGATCAGTATGACAGCTACTGCACCTGCTACACCCAGCATGATACATGGTATGTTTGGCTGACCCCAAGGCGTCGGGAACAGTTTTCCTGTGAAGATACCTGTAAGCGATGTAGGGAAGTTAGAGATAGCATTTGTTGTGGATGCCTTAGCGAGGATCTGTGTACCGAGACCACGGAATGACAGATAACCTGCAAGTGTTGCGATCCACGGAGGTATTCTTACGTAAGCGATAAGGAAGCCCAATACCGCACCGTAGAGGATACCGATACCGAATGCTACGAGGAGGACCAGCGGGGTGCTGAGAGGCTTTGCGGGTTCAATAAGAACTCTTACAGTGTCGCCGTTCTCAAGGACCTGTTCTTCCCACTTGCCGAACCACTCGTTGAGGAGGAGGTTTTCGACGGAGAACAAACCTACGACGGCGCCTGCGAAACAAACTACTGAACCGACTGAAAGGTCGATATTACCACCGGTAAGCATGCACATGAGCATACCGGTACCGAGAATGAATACGTAAGCGTTCTGCTCGATGAGAGATGCCACGTTGGACGGATCGAGCATGTTGGTGCCCTTGATGCCGAATGCCAAACCTACAAACAAGAAATAGACTACGAAAAGTGCTATGGTCATTATGTTCTTCTTGAGAACATTTTTTACGCTGAAATCATTCATGCCTTAGCACCTCCTTTCTCTGCTTCTGCTTTTGAGGCTTCGGCCTTTTTCTTTGCACCCTTTCTGCGCATCTGCATGATTACGTCGAAGAGGACTGCGATGATAAGAACGAGACCCTTGACTACCTTCTGATAGTTAACAGGTGTATCTGCAATGATCATGCCCTGGTTGATGATGCCGCAGAGCGTAGCACCGATGATTACACCGCCGACTGAACCTGTACCGCCGTATGCGGAAGCGCCGCCGATGAAGCATGCTGCGATAGCGTCCATCTCATAACCGACACCGTATGTAGGAGTTGAACCTGCAAGTCTTGCGATATTGAGGATACCTGCGAAACCTGAGAGAACACCCATCAATGTGTAAGCACTGAACATAACCTTTCTTGTGTCGATACCGGAAAGCCTTGTTGCCTTCTCGTTACCGCCGACAGCGTAGAGGTTACGGCCCAATGTTGTCTTAGTTGTAATGTAAGCGAAGATTCCGAGTACAAGTGCGATCCAGATAAGAACCGTAGGGATACCGTTGTAGCAAGCGAGCTTATAACCGAACCAGAGGATTACCGCGAAGATAAGAACTGATTTAACGATAACTGCTACAAGAGAATCAACCTTGTAACCCTTCTTGATGAGTCTTGTACGGTTGTAGAATGTGAAGATCACATAGCCGATCGCAATAAGGACCGTGAATATTATGCAGGTCTTATTGAGTACGTAACCGCCGAGTTCGATCTCGGGTCCGACCTTAGCCAGGAAATCCGGAACATAGCATGTAGCTCCGCCGCCGAAAACATCCAGGAATCCCTTGTCATCGATACCATATGCATAACCCTGCATGATGATGTTTGCCAAACCTCTGAAGGCAAGCATGCCTACGAGTGTTGCGATGAACGGAGGAACCTTAACGTAAGCGATCCAGAAACCGTGCCACAGACCTACGAGAAGTCCCATGATGAGCATTGCGACTACTGCGATCGGCCACGGAATGTTCTTGTCCATGATGATGGCTCCGACACCGCCTGCGAGGCAGACGACAGAACCAACGGAAAGGTCGATGTTACCGCCTGTGAGGATACATAGGAGCATACCTGTACCCAACACGTATACGTATGCGTTCTGGGAGATCAGGTTTGTGATGTTCATCGGAAGCAAGGTCTTACCATTTGTAATGAACGAGAAAGCGACCATTACGATGACCATGGCGATGAGCATCATGTATTTTCTTAAGAATTTAACTACACTGTTGCCTTCCATGTTTAACCCTCACTTCCTACAGCACCGGAACTGCTGCTCTCACCGCTTACACCTACGATGCAAGACATGATGTTCTCCTGAGTTGCCTCGGAAGCTTTCATTTCTCCAACGATCTTTGCCTGGTTCATGATGTAGATACGGTCACTCATTCCGATGACTTCAGGAAGCTCGGAAGAGATAACGATGACCGACTTACCTGCCTTGGCAAGGTCGTTGATAATACAATAGATCTCGTACTTAGCACCTACGTCGATACCTCTTGTAGGTTCGTCGAGGATAAGAATGTCAGGATCCGCAAACATCCACTTTGCGAGGAGGACCTTTTGCTGGTTACCGCCTGAGAGGTTTCCTACGAGCTGGTCTACGGAAGGTGTCTTTGTTCGAAGCTTTGCAACATACTCTTCTGCAACCTTATATTCCATATCCTTATCGATAAAGGTTGCCTTGCTGACAGCACCGAGATTTGCAAGCGTCGTGTTTATCTTGATCGAATTCGTAAGAACAAGTCCGTTGCCCTTACGGTCTTCGGTTACGTAAGCAAGTCCTGCCTCGATCGCCTTCTTCGGGCTCTTGAGGACCATTTCCTGACCTCTGATCTTAAGTGTTCCGGAAATACCGATTCCGTATGAGCGTCCGAAAATACTCATCGCAAGCTCGGTTCTTCCCGCGCCCATGAGTCCGTAGATACCTACGACCTCACCTTTTCTGACGTTGATATTAACGTTGTCGCAAACTTTTCTTTCTGAGAACTCAGGATGGTAAACGGTCCAGTTCTTGACCTCCATCATGACATCACCGATCTCGACGTCGTGACGCTTCGGGAATCTGTCGGTGATCTCACGGCCTACCATGCCCTTGATGATCCTTGTCTCGGAGATATCATCGGTCTTCGCATCGAGTGTCTCGATCGTGGAACCGTCTCTTACGACTGTGATCTTATCTGCAACATAGGAGACCTCGTTGAGCTTGTGGGAGATGATGATCATCGTCATTCCCTGCTCCTGCTGGAGCTTCTTCATGAGATCCAGGAGAGCTCTTGAGTCTGTCTCGTTAAGTGAAGATGTAGGCTCGTCCAAGATAAGGAGCTTGGCATTCTTTGCCAGTGCCTTTGCGATCTCAACGAGCTGCTGCTTACCTGTACCAATATCTTTAATGAGTGTTTTCGAGGAATCCGTAAGACCTACCATGTTGAGATAGTGATCTGCTTCCGCATAGGTCTTATTCCAGTCGATACACCACTTACTTCCCTGTTCATTACCGAGGAACATGTTCTCGCCGATCGTAAGATAAGGAACGAGCGCGAGCTCCTGGTGAATAATTACGATTCCCTTTTTCTCGGAATCCTTGATGTTATGAAATTCGCATACTTCGCCGTCGTAAACGATGTCGCCTTCGTAGGTGCCAATCGGATAAATACCGCTGAGAACATTCATCAATGTTGATTTACCAGCACCGTTCTCGCCGACCAGCGCGTGAATCTCCCCCTCTTCAACCTTCAGGTTGACGTTATCGAGAGCCTTAACGCCCGGAAAAGTTTTGGTTATGCTCTTCATCTCAAGCAAAACTTTTGCCATTTGTCTGCCTCTTTCGTAAGAATTGAATTAATGTTTGTTTGGTGTTCAAAGCAAAGGAGTAACCCCAATATACAGGCGGGGTTTCCCCCGCCTGCTTAGGGCTGATCAGCTATTAATTACAGACCAAGTTCTTCTGCTGAATAGTAGCCGGAATCAATCAGGATCTTCTGGATGGAATCCTTATCTGCAAATACAGGATCGCAGAGGTAAGAAGGAACCTGCTTCTTGTTGTTGTCGTATGTGTTGTTTGTCTCAACTGTAGCGCCGTCAAGGATCTGAGTAGCCATTGTAACTGTTCTCTCAGCGAGTGTACGTGTATCCTTGAATACGGACATTGTCTGCTTACCAGCGATCATGTTCTTTACAGAAACGATGTCGCAGTCCTGACCTGTAACGATCGGATAACCGCCGCTTACGTCATAGAGCTTGTCGATAGCGTTAACAACGCCCTGAGCTGTAGAGTCATTGGAGCAAAGCCATGCATCGATAACTGTGCCGTCAGCATAGTAAGAAGAGATGATGTTTTCTGCTCTGGACTGAGCTGTAGCTGTTGACCATTCAGGTGTAGCAACAGAGTCGAAATCTGTCTGGCCGGAAACGCAAACGAGCTGGCCGGATGCGAAGTAAGGCTCAAGAACATCATAAGCACCAGAGAAGAAGAAGCCGGCATTGTTGTCGCCAGGATCGCCTGCTGTGAACTCGATGTTGTAAGGGCCCTTGCCGTCCTTGAGGCCGAGCTTCTCTTCAACGAACTGTCCCTGGATTGTACCAACCTTGTAGTTGTCGAATGTTGCATAGTAGCTTACATTCTCGTTGTCCATCAAGAGACGGTCATAAGCGATAACAGGAATGTTCTTTGCGGCAGCCTTATCAAGAGCTGTACCGAGTGAAGAACCTTCTACAGCAGCAATTACGAGAACCTTACAACCTGAGTTGATCATGTTCTCTACCTGTGAAAGCTGAGTCTCAACCTTGTTAGCAGCGTACTGAAGATCTACTTCGTAGCCAGCAGCTTCGAACTTCTGCTTCATGTAGTCGCCGTCCTGATTCCATCTCTGGAGATCCTTTGTCGGCATTGAGATACCAACCTTCTTCTTTCCGGAACCAGCGCATCCGGTCAATGCTGTAATTGCTATTGCAGCACAAAGAACTGTTCCAAGAATTTTCTTTAGCATTGAGAAATTCCTCCTATTAAGTAATATCGGCAATTCTTGCCACATACAACTTAACATTGGTCATATAGGAGTTGCATATCGAGATTCTTGATATTTTTGGCGAGTTGTCACAAGGTTCTGTGGCAAATTAGCACAATCTTGCAATACATCCCACAAATAAGTCATTATTGTGCTAAAAACTCAAAAAATCCCTAATTTTGTTCAAAGATATTTGACATTCACTCCAAAATCTTTTTCTGCCTGTCCATGCATATCGTCCCGCATATAGCAGAATTCAGAATGGTCATCATGTGCCACGGATCAAACCACGTGTCATCCATTCCATAGGTAAACAGAACGTCTATATCCTGAACGAGCCCCGCATTGGCAAAGTTGGAAAACTTCTGCTTCGTATTTGACAAATAGTCAGAGTAATCCCTCATGCCGAAGTGCTCATGGAACTTACATGTATCTAATTCCTTTATATACAGTACGAAGTCCGGATTGATCGTCTTCACCAATCCCTTTATCATCACATCCGGCTCATACACAAATGGTATCCCCATCTCCGTGTAGAATATCGCAATCTCCTTCTCAGCCGCCGACCTGTAATGCACTCCCCTGAATATGTGGTTATCCGGTCTCGGATACTTCGGATTCTCACACATCTTCAGGCTGTCAAAATACGCCTTGTTCATGATTACCGGACTGTTAGTATCAACATACAAAACTCGGTTCGCCTTAACCGGCACACACTCTTCCGGCAGATCGCCCTTGAAGTACATATTCCACATCGCTTCGTATACACGCAGCTCGTCTTCAAGTTTCTCCCTGGCTTCCTTTACTTTTATATAGTATTTACCTTTATCTGAAGAGGAACTGTATCTGTGGTTATTAAGCACGACCCTGTCACTATTGCAGTCGTCCGAACTATATTTATGCAGAATAATAACCGGCATCTTCTCAAGCTGCTGACGAAGGAAATTTATCTTAAGAGCAAGATACTCTCTCGGGACGTATGAATTTGTAATTACCATAAACAAATTATGAGCGTGCCCTTTGTCGGTAAACAACTGACAAATCACTACAAAACCGACAATCCTTGTCGGTTTAGTTCTCTTCATCGGCCAATCGTAATTCCGCCACGGTCAGTTCCCCCTGCCAATCGCCATTATTCGCAACCCGCCTATCCACCCAACACAGATCAGCCGTTGCAGTCAAGGCCGCAAGCATTCGTCAGAATGTGCCGAAGGCAGCCTTGACGGCTATGCGGCTGATCTGTAAAACCACGATGGCGGGTTGCGATTGATGCTCGGGCAAAATCCTGGCGTTTTTGACGCTCTTTCCGCCCGGAATCACGCCATTTGGACTCAATTTGCATTTTTCCGGGCGTTTTTCACCCGA
>JAILHX010000043.1 GCA_024695565.1 Saccharofermentans sp.
TGCCTGCGGTGAATTTATCAGCTACCTGCTATCTGAAGACGTTCAAAAGGGCCTTGCCATGAGAAGTAACTTTGTCCTTAACCGCAGTGCTTTCAGAAGTGCAGGTGAAGCCCTGACCGATTATTTTAATTATGGTGACAGTTCAGGCAACGAGTTAAGCGACGATGAGAAGTATACTTCTGCAGACATCGATAACATAGAGAGGATCATCTTGAGTTGCTCTTCCATGAACAGCGAGAATTCGGACATGAGCATGATTCTTATTGAAGAGATGCCGGCATATTTCCTTGGCCAGAAGGATCTTGATTCGGTAATTGTTATTATTCAGGACAGGGTTCAGAAAGCTCTTGATGAACGCAAGCAATAACAACCTGAATTATTCTGCAAGATGATAATGAAAATAATCTTGTAGCAGAACACCTGCTGAAAAAACATCTTTTTCTCAGGCGGACTGACGCCCTTTGTCTTTCATGATAAGTTCCTTTCTGAATATGTGATGATATGTGACGAATGTGATGATTGCGACCATGCCCTGGAGTGTGCGGATGATTCGAAAAACCTGGAAATAATAGATGATGTTATGAAGATCACACGTGATTATGTTCTTGCGCTTTAAGCTGAGTTTATTGATAGAATAACTTCAAGTGGGATTTATCTTGTTTATCTATAAAGCCGTGGAACTATGAATGAAGAGCTATATAACAGTTTGAGCAACTCCTTGAATATGCGCCATGGAATTCCGGAGCCCAATAAAGAATCTGATGAGATATTTCAGATCAAATGGCCAGGCAATATTGCTTTTACCGTTTGCGAAAATAAGAGATTCGGTTGGTTTTATGTTGAGAGAAATCATCAGGTAGTCTCGTCTGTTTTTCACTATCGCAATACTCCGGATTCAAGAGACATAGGAATAATGCAGAACCTTATAGATGAAGCGGACGCAGGAAAATACAACAACAAAAAGACATTGTCAGAAAGAATTCGGGATGAGATAGAGCTTAGGCACCTCACGTCATGTATGAATAATACTAAATGGCGTGAGATGCTTGATGACATCTCTGAGATTCCGGATCTGACGATCAGCTATAAGTCGTTATTTGATGAGACTGAACCGGAATCCTCATGGAAGATCTCAGAAGATGAGCACCTTCGATATATGAAGCTTTCTGAAATTGAATGGTTTAAGATTAATGATGTGACCAGACGATGCTCTCGAAAAGGATTATTGCTCGACCCGGAAATATCCGAGGAAAAAATAAAAGACAAGATCGAAGGGATTCTTCAAAAGCATTCGATCTATTATGAGTATGAAGAAGATACCGGTGTCTTTACTGTTTTTGGATATAAATAGAAAATGAAATCAGATTACAAGACAAACTATACGAATTGTTTTCGAAGGAGGATACAACATGATAATTGATGTTGGTGAACGGCATGAATCGAAAATAGCGGCAAAGGCTTTGGATTGTCCTCCTTTGTCAGGCTTTAATCATATTGCCGTATATGTCAGATGGGCCTACAAAAAAAACCTGCTGTCAGCGAACTTATTGAAGCAGGAACCGCGTTTGGAAGAGGCTTTGCGTGGGGAATTGGATCTGCGTGAAGTAATTGCCACCAGCGAATATATGAAGGGTAAGATCTGTTCAAATAACTTCAATAGTGTAGGCGAAGCTTTTACTGAACAGTTTTACCAGTTTACCGGCAGCGACAAGTATCCGGCTTGTGTTGATAAGAATGCTGAGAATTACTTTGGAAGCAGATATCACAGTCCCGAATTCAAGAATGAGGCGTATTTGTTTGTCCCCTATGATGAGGATTACTATAACAACCTCTCGAAATTCATAGATGATGCCTGGGACAAAAGAGATCTTAACGATGAACACGCGGAAGCAAAGAGAAAAGTTGTCAAATGGCTTCTGTCTGTAGCAAAAAACGAGATCCGTGCAAGTTTTAAGTATGAAGGTGATACGTTTGAACCGGGCATGTCTACGGTCACGGATCTTACAGCCAGCAGGGTAGGCGGCAAGCCCGCTGTTCCGGCAGGTTTTGAATGGCCATATTATGAAGGCGTAGGGATGGATCGTAAGGATCCGAAGAACAGACCATTGTCATTCATGGCTCAGATAAACATGAAGGATGTATCTTCACTTGATAAAGAAGGACTTCTTCCGAAGACGGGAATTCTCTCTTTCTTCTATGAGATGGATACATTGACTTGGGGATTTGACCCCAAGGACAAGGGTTCTGCCAGAGTCTTTTATTTCCCTGAGGGCGCGGAACTTCATCTCGAAGACATTCCCTCTGATATGGATAAGGATTTTAGGATCCCTGAGTTTTCCATGAGCTTTAAAGAGCATATAAGCGTTCCCGATTTCAGTGAGATCGAAGACGATCATGATCTGGATTGGGATGAGACCGTGGATTGCATTTACAGAGCCGGATATGAAGTGGATGAATGGGCAGTCAACACCAAGCTCCTCGGTTATCCTGATACCATACAAAATCCGATGTATGAAGAGTGCGAAGCAGTGACCAGAGGATGGCGCAGGGGAAACAAGGAAGATTTTGCCAAGATACCTGAAGAAGAGAAAGCCGATATCAAAGCAAAGGCGGGTGAATGGATGCTTCTCTTCCAAATGGGAACAGTGGAATCAGAGCATTATGAGTTGATGTTCGGTGACTGCGGACACATCTATTTCTGGATCAGAAAGAGCGATCTTGCTAACATGAATTTTGATAATGTGTGGCTCATTCTACAATGCTCTTGAACTGAGCGTTTATTCTAGTGCAGATAGCATATCAACAGTATTTGGAACTAACATGAATCAAATAACTATAAAGAAAACGCTTTTGTATATCTTCACACCTACGGCAATTCTTAGCCTTAGTTATTTGATATTGGGCTATTTTGCCAAGATGCCATATATCCTGTTATTCTGCC
>JAILHX010000135.1 GCA_024695565.1 Saccharofermentans sp.
AATCGACGATGATTTTAATACTATGATCGAGTGGGGTGAGGAGGAAAACCAACCTGATTTTGTCGAGTTTTTAAAGCACTTCCGTGATTCATATAAAGAAAAGAAGCCGGTGATCATTGAGCAGGACGGAGTTGAGACAGAAGTAGTGATGAGTAGTCCGGTCCTGAGTTTTAAAAAGCCTTTCCCGGATTTTGATATCTCTTTCATATATTTTAAGGATGAAAAGAGGAAAAAATTAGCTTCGTTCAGCTGGAAATATACATATATGCACATGATAAAAAAGATAGGCGAGAACAAGTTCCACATCACGGCCGAGGAGAGTCCGGAAGCCACGATCTGGTTTAAGTAAAGAACAGTTATTGAGATTATGGGCAAGCAGATAAAATGTTACATGGATTTTGACAGCTTCCTTCTTGTTGCTAATCCTGCATATGAAGGTAAGAAGTTCAAAACCAAAGAAAGGAGTTACCATGGGAAGACAGTTAGCGTTTTGGAAGTATGAGGAAGGAATTTATCTTAATAACGAGGAAGTATATCAAAAGACATGCGGCAATGGTGAAACCGTATCAGGACTTGCAGAACTTCCTATAGCAGCTATATTGAGCAAAGCGAAAAAAGCATTCAGCGAATACGAGAGACTTGATGACTACAATTACGGCGGCCTGGAAGGATCATTTACTATCTATACCCAGCCGCAGTCCGTAGTTTTTGATTGCAGCCTAAGAATGTCCGAGAAAGAACTGAATAAGATAATCGATCTGATGGCAGAGTTTGGCTGCCCGTATTACGATCCTCAGATCGATGTAAGATTTGACGGAAAGTAATATATAAAAGCAACCAATGGTTGATGCTTTAAGCAAAACGGTTTGAGTAATACTATGAGCGTATGTATGTATAGAATACCGATAACTCATTACTTTTATCCGGGAACGGATCCCTGGAAAAACATTATGAATCTTCCTGAGCAGGAGGCTTTCCGCGTTGCGGCAGAGCTGGCTGCCAAATACCCTGATAAGACGAGCTTCGGGCGTTTTGCGGATTTTGTTAATTACTATCCCAACAGGAAAAAGGCAGATAGATTTGTCCGCGAAGCATTTGTTAAGCTTGGCGGAAAACCTGAACTGATGCATCCGTATTCGTTTGTATTAGGAGAGAGCGAATACCTTAAGGATTGGTTTGATACAGACTGCAAAATAGTATTAGACCTATTGGAGATTCCGGAAGATCAGATCAGTTTTACGCTTGGTGACAGTTGTGCTCTTTTAATTCATGGAGAGGAACCTGTTGTTCTGACCAAAGCCATGCTGCTTGATGGAATCAGCGCATGCGGCGGTTCAGTTGAAGAATACTGCAAAAAGTCATTAGGCAAGTATGCTTATGTTGAAGTCCAGCTGTGGATCCGCCCCTGTCTTATTACCACAGAAAGGCTGGTGATCAGGCCTGTTGAGGTTGATGACTTAGATGCAATTTACAGATATGCAGGTGATCCATCGATAGATATGATGATGTTCCTTCCGAAGACTTATGAAGAGACAAAGGAATTCGTGGAGTTTGCCGTATCTGAATGGGCAAAGGAACAACCGGAAGACATGGAATTTGTGATCCTCTTAAATGGAGAGATCATTGGCGCTGTTAATCTGGAGTATGAGAATGACGGGAAATATGAGATCGGGTGGATCATCCGAGAGAATATGCGCGGAAAGGGATATGCTGCCGAAGCAGCAAAAGCATTGATGGATTATGCTTTCGATGTCTTGAACGCAGAGAAAATACAGGCACACTGCGACAGCAGGAATAAGGCATCCGAGAGTCTCATGAAAAAACTCGGCATGACTCTGATAGATGATACGGCAATAAGATACTATCCAAAGCGTGATGTCTTTTCCGGTGAATACCTTTACGCCATTGCGAAAAGATGATCCGTTTTGAAGGATACCCGATTTGGAAAGACAGATATGTGTATGCTATAACAAAGCAAGTATTTATGGGGATAGGGAAAAGATGAGAAGATTATTCTGCTTGTTATGCGCAATAGTTGTTCTGGCTTCTGGAATCTGTGCGGGCTGCAGTAGTTTAAATAGCGGAAATCCTGAAGCTTCCACAGTTGAGACTGAAGCAACAAACAAAGGTGATGCGGTCCAACATGAGTTCAAGGCTTTTGTTTATTCAGACTTTTACAGAGAAATATATGACGAAGCCACGGAAGAGACGTTCCGTGCTTATTGCGAAGCTGTGAGCAAGGGTGAGACTGAATTCGTCTGCGCGAGTGATGATTTTATGATCACAACCCGCCTGAAAATGCTTGCAAGTGAATATATGCCGCTCGCCTATACGTATGCGAAAATCACGACCATTGATGCTGATAATGTTGCTCACATCGACTACGGCCTGTCAGCTGATGAGTTCCTTGCTAAACTTGAAGCGTTTAAGAATAAGGTAATTCAGATCCTGGATGAGAGCTGCAAAGCCGGTTATTCTGACGCTGAGAATGCAATTGCCATTTATGATTACTTCGCGAAGAACTTTACTTACACGACCTACACTTCTTCTTATGTTGTGATAATGGAGGGCAATGGTGTCTGCCAGGATTTTGCAAGTGCTTATGACTACCTGCTCGGTCAGGTCGGAATAGATGCTTGTGTCTGCAATTCGATGCTTAATAATCAGGTCCCGCATACCTGGTCTCTCATAAGAATAAACGGAGAATACTATCATGCGGATCCCACATTCGCGTTATCAAATCCCGGAACGCTCAGGTACTTCGGATTTACTGATGAGATGAGATCTGCTTTGGACAACTATGAGAAGGCTCCCTTTACATACGGTTTTGAATTGTATGAGGACAAAGGCGGGAAGTTCAAGTCACAGGATGACAGGTTCAGTGATCTATCAGATACTGCTGATTATGAACTTGATCTCGATAACGGTCAGATCAAATATGTTTCTGCCGGGAACGGTGAAGATAAAGTCTTTGTGGTAGAGCCGCAGAAGTAACGTAAGGAGGATCAACACATGAAACTCAAAACAGAAATTTTCGAATCTTTTGATCAAGGCTGGCCCATACTGACGGCCGGAAATAAGGACAGCTTCAACATGATGACCATCAGCTGGGGCGAGATGGGTACGCTTTGGGGCAAGCCCGTTGTAAGCGTTTTCGTGCGCGGATCGCGTTACACACATGAGTTCATGGACAAAGAGGACTACTTCACCCTCACCTTTGTAGACCGCATGTGGTACAACGAACAACTTAAACTTCTCGGAGCGAAATCCGGAAGGAACATAGACAAGCTGAGGGAGACCGGATTTAAAATCTTCGAGCGTCCTTGCGGAATTTCCTTTGCCGATGCCAGGATGATCATTGTGTGCAGGAAGCTTTTTAAGCAGCAGCTGGACATGGACGCCATGCCGGAGGAAATAAGAACCAAGTTCTATAACGGCGGCGATCCCCATGATATGTACATCGGGGAAGTTATAGAGATCCTGTCCGACACCTACAAGGACCAAAGAAGCGCCAATCTGTATAAGACGGGAGAAGGCACAGGTGATTCCTCGAGCCGCTGGACCGTATGCATGACAAAAAAAGGCGTGTATACAGCCGAACTCTATTACATGGGCGCAGGCGGAGCGAGCCAATCGCTATATGAGATAGATAAGGATGTGTTCGATCAGGCGGGTACCTTTGAAGACGATGACTATAAGACCGAGAACCTTATCAAGGAAAAAGGAAGGCGCCTTTATGAGGCGGCTGATGAAAGGCAGACCCAGCCCTGGCACGCCGTAGCTGACACAGACTATGATAAATTGTGTTCCTGGGCCGACATAATGGGTGATAAAAAAGAATAATGTGAGCAATTAATGTATTTGGAGGTCAAACAGCATGGAGAATCGGTTTGATGAACTGATGAGTTCGTAACGAATCTGATCAAATGGCGAAAAGAGGGCGAACTCAATAAGATTATCATGGATGCGGCACGCGATGAGCATCTCCCAAATAACCGGTGTGCATATAAACAATTCATAGGAGATAACATGGATAGAACGATCGATACGTCAGAATACGGATTAAGCATTTATTCTATGGACACGTTTACCTCTTTCCTGAAAAGAGAGAAGATCAAGTCCAAGAAGCTGTTAGCATTGTTTCAGAAAGATAAGAAGACTTTTCTCAAGATGCAGGAAGAAGGGATCTGGATTCCTTTACCTGAGATCGATGGCGTTACTTATGTTATCAAGATCAAAAACCTGAATGAAGAATTTGATGACCAGTGGGAAAAGGTTCTGGAGTATGACGGGTTCAATCTTGAGGTTAAAGATGGTATTTGGATATCGGATACAGGCTCATTTTTGAAGTTCGACGAGGCTTTATACCGCAGTGAAGGCCAAGAATCCACAGGCAATTTCGGAATGGTTCATTATGATTCGAATAAGGAAAGATGGTATACCACAATTGACGGGACCAAGGTCTACTCAGATGTATGGTGCGACATTCCTTCAGGTAAATATCTGCTCACGATCAGAGGATATGCTAAGAAGGAAATCGTTGACCGGAAGGCAGTAAATTACGGTTATCAATTTGAACTGACCGAAACTGAAGGCTTTGAAGGATATAAGAATCCCAGAGAAGGTTATGAGTTCAATATTGGAGGAAAAAGAGATGCTGAAGAAATTTGAAAGCAAGTTTGAAAATGAAGAAAAAGAAATCACGGTTTTGATGAGAGACCGCTGCAACGGAGCTTCGGTTCTGGATGACAAGTGGCTCAGACCTTCTGCCGATTTTGCCGCTTTATATGATGATGAGACCGGAGAAGTAAAGGAAGAATCCGGAAGACTCGAGTGGCTCATTAAAAGAGATCCGGATAGAAAAGGTTTCGGCTATGATTTTGAACAATACGGGATCTACAAGCTTCTTGTCCGTAAAAGCGTGTATTCGGAAGACACATATATGCTTGTGAAAGTCCTGGAAGAAGATGTTCAGAACGAGAAGCTCCTTGAATTCAAGAAGCAATTCTCAAAACCTGTTTTGATCGAAACAAAATATGGGAAATTTGAATTGGAAAGAGAATATTCCTGGTTTGCAGCTGAAATCGAATTAGGAGGATTTACTCCTTCTGTTTACCTTGAAACAGATGAAGAAGACGGGAACACAGCAGATGGCGCTCTGCAGGCTTTCATTAGAATGGCTGACGGGTTTGCTGAATTCGATAAAAAGGCCAAAGAATATGCGGCACAAGAACTTTTGGATCTGGCAAACGAATGGCTTGAAGATGATGAACGTGAAGACAAGCCCGATGAAATAACAGGAGAAATGTTTATGGATGTGATGGAAGTATCAGAGATAACATTTTCTCCCGATGGAAGTATTTCATTACTTTACCATGATGGAGGTATGTTCTGGGGCCATGTCATCGAGATAAGTGCTGAATCAGACGGAACATTTTCTGATGCCAATATTGCAGGATGATATAAGAACAAACCTAGTGTTATTATGCCGAATGACGTGATAATGAACATTGAGCAGCGAACTCTTATATTGTTGCTATTCGAAAATTGGGGAAACGGAATGCGTTATGAAAAAGTCACTGCATAAGCTTGTATCACTTCTGATGATCACCGCTTTAGCGTTGTCATTTTTCGCATGTGGTAAGAAGGATGATGCAAGCGGTCATGAGAATGAGAAGATCCCGGAAGATGCACCCTGGTATGACAGTGAGGTTGAGACGATTGACCTCGGAATCAATACAGGAAAGCCCATTTCGAGTTATTCAGTTATGCTTGTTGGTTCTGATGAGAATAATGTCATTGTCTTTGTGGATGGTGAGTATACAAACAGTGATGAATATGAATCTTTTGCTTATATAAAAACTTTCAACAGGAGCACAGAAGAGATTACGACAACTGATCTGATGTCTGCTCTTGAAGGGTGGTCTTATGTAGAAAGTGTTTCTTACAGCGGCGGTAAACTTACGCTCAAAGGTAATTATTGTGATCCGCAGACATATGATGTGACCCGTATCGAGGAAGATGTTGATATTGAATCAGGCAACGTTCTTGATACCAGAGAGATTTCCAAGGATGATCCTGAGCCTTCTAAGGTGTCTTTTGATCTTGGAGAATATGCGGTTGGTGTTGATATTATGACTGATGAACTCAAGCATGGTTATGGCAGAGTGGTAGTTGATTCTACGGACGGAAATCCCGAAGAGATCGTAATTAAAGAAGAAGGTGTAGATTTTTATAATATTCCGATAGTACTGTCACTCAGTGAATCTTCTGCTCTGGTACCTGTCATCACAGATGACGGAAACAGATTTTTCGAGCTGAATCTGAAAACAATGGAAGTTAAGAGCCTTGAATCCGGGGACTATGAATGGCTGGATCTTAATCTGGTTGATGAACTAAGGGATTGCCGTTACGGAACTGAAGGAAAAACTTATTACACCACACCTGAAGGCATATCGGTGATCGATACCGTCAATAAGAAAATGGAAAATGCCATAGATTACGATTGGTGCGGCGTAAATAAAATGACCTTGGAATTTCTGACGCTTGAAGATGCTGACGATGATTCATTCCTTCTCTGCGGCCAAACTAATGCCAACTATATGCTTGCGACCAACAATTCCAAGCAGGCGTCAGAGTTTTACATAGTCCAGTTATCCAGGGCTGACAAAAATCCTCATGCCGGCAAAACGATCTTAAATCTATATGCAGGCGAATATATCAATGCAGCTACTTATGATGCGATATTAAAGTACAACGAGACAAGCAGTGATTATTATATTGTTGTAACGGATAAGTATGACGAATCAAACAGCTATAATGATACGACTGTCAACACGTCCATACTTAATGCAGGCGGCAGCATGAGCAATGAACTTGCTATGGATATTATCAATGGCGAAGGACCGGATATATTCCTCAATACGAGTGGACTGGGTCAGCTCAATAATGACCGTTATCTGGTTGATCTGACACCATATTTCAGTGACCTTTCAGCTGATAAATATTTTACTAATGTCGTTGAAGCTTCGAGGTTTGACAGCAAGCTTTATCAGATGCCAATATGTTTCAGCATCGTCGGCATATTATGCAATGAGGAATATGCAGGGAATACAGGCATAGGATTTACATTCGAAGAATACAAATCGTTTGTTAGTGGCCCGATGAATGGAACAGATGTCATTGGAACAGGGCAGGTCCCGTATTTCAATTCGCTTTTTACAGGCATGAACGATAAGTTTATTAAGGACGGGAAAGTTGATTTTAACTGTCCCGAATTCAGGGAACTTGCAGAATATGTTAATGAGAACGTTTCTGATAAGGCTGTTTCTGAAGATGAAGCGATAACTACTGACTATAGCACTGCAGCTTTCAGCACTTTCTATGGAATGATGGATTACTTTAGCGGGTTAGCCAAGCAAAATGGTAATGCAACGATCTTGGGTCTGCCTTCTTCTGACGGGCGCGGGCCAATGGCTAAAGCATATACTTCTGTTGCTGTATCAGCTGATGCTGCGGATATTGATGCATGTGTAGAATTCATTAATGTCCTTTTATCAGATGAGATCCAGGAAGAACTTGCCTTAAGTGAACATTTTGTATTGAACAGAGAATCTTTCCGCGAGTATGGAATGTTAGCTGTAGATTGTTTTAACGGGCCATCAGGCGATTGGATGTTTGACGGCGGTTCTAATGGTAGCAGAATGATGTTCTCCGAAAATGATATCAACAAACTTGAGCAGATAGTTCTGAGCTGCTCAAGAGTTCAATCCACAGATCCTTCAATAAGTGCTATTCTGGCTGAAGAG
>JAILHX010000028.1 GCA_024695565.1 Saccharofermentans sp.
AGGCAGTATAACTGCTGATGTATTCATGACATCGATAATGCTTTCGATGTGCATTGTCGGACCGATCCTGTCTGCAATACAGTTTACTGATTCATCTGCAAAAGTATCCACTACGGTTGCTACTGTTGATGAACTTCTGTCGGGTGAAGAACAGGATCATGCCGATACTCCTGTTGAGTTTGCAACACATAACATAGAACTCTGTGATGTTACTTATTCATATCATGAAGGTGAGGAAGTTCTTCATAATGTGAATCTGTCAATTCCTGAGAAGAGTTTCACAGCACTTGTAGGTCCTTCCGGAAGCGGAAAATCCACGATCGCAAAACTGGTTGCAGGCTTCTGGGATGTGACAGAAGGTGTCGTAAAAATGGACGGAAAAGACCTGAAATCGATACCGCTCGAACAACTCTATGATCAGGTTGCATATGTATCTCAGGACAACTGGCTGTTTGATGATTCGATAATGAATAATATCCGAATGGGTAATACTGAAGCCACAGATGAACAGGTCAGGGAAGTATCAAGATTATCAGGCTGTGATGAATTTATATCCGCGCTTCCGCAAGGCTATGATACCAGAGTTGGAAGCGGCGGAGCACATCTGTCAGGCGGTGAACGTCAGAGAATAGCCATTGCCAGAGCAATGCTTAAAGATGCTCCGATCGTAATCCTCGATGAAGCCACGGCTTATATCGACCCTGAGAATGAGGCAGTGATACAGCGTGCTCTCACGGGACTCATTAAGGATAAGACCGTCATTATCATTGCTCACAGACTGTCCACGGTTACGAATGCGGATCAGATAGTACTGGTCAACAACGGTACTGTTGAATGTACGGGAACTCACAGTGACCTCCTTGCAAAGAGTGAGCTTTATAACACTATGTGGCAGGCACACATTAGCGAAGGAGGAGCAGCGTAATGTTAGAAGCAATCAGAAAAATATTAGCTTTTTCAGGCCCTGAAAAGCGCAAGATCTACAGGGCAATAATCATATCTTTCTTTAAGTCTCTTTTCTCGATGTTCAGGATGGCTGCAATCTATTTTGTGCTCCTGGCCTTTGAAGAGGGTAATGCCACAATGAAGCCGGCCTGGACGGCACTGGCTTTTCTTGGAGTAAGCATAGTAGGACAGTTGATCTTAAAGATGGTTGCGGATCTCCAGGCTGTACATGCAGGTTATTTTATGAGTGCATTTAAGAGACTTGAAATAGCCGAAAGACTTAAGAAAGTTCCTATGGGTTATTTCAATGACAACAATCTTGAGCAGATTACAGGTACTGCAACCACGGTGTTGGATGTTGTCGAGAATCAGGGCGCAAATGTTCTTGTGCTTATTCTGAGCGGACTAATGAATTCAGTTGTATTTCTGATCTGCGTACTGTGTTTTGACTGGCGACTGGGACTGATAGAGCTTGCCGGAATGATCATTTATATGCTCATTACATCTTCAATGGAAAAGAAGAGCAGATCGTTGTCTCCTGTAAGACAGAAGAACGAGGCTGCGCTGGTATCCAAGGTGCTAGAGAGCCTTCAGGGCATGAGTGTGATCAAGTCGTTTAATCTGACCTGCAAGGGTGATGAGGCTCTGAAGAAAGCCATAGACGATAACAGGGACAGTAATATGGCTTTGGAGAGACTGTTTATCCCCTATGGAGAGCTTCAGGGCGTTGTTCTTGGTGTATTTAAGGCATTGCTGCTCCTGGTTGCGGTAGTTCTCTTTGTAACAGGAAACATGACGATAACTTACGCTCTGATGGCTGTGATCATCTCGTTACAGGTTTTTGCGGACATTGAACAGACCGGTGCAGGACTCACTGTATTAAGAGTTGTTTCGAGTTCTATAGAGGAAGCAGAAAAGGTAAATCTTCTTCCTGTCATGGATGAGAACGGAAAAGATTTTACACCTGAGGATCATGGTATCACGATCGATCATGTATCTTTCTCTTATGGTGAGAATGAAATCCTGAATGATGTGAGTCTGCAAATTCCTGAGAATACCATGACGGCATTTGTCGGATCTTCCGGTGCGGGCAAGACCACTCTGGCGATGCTGATAGCGCGTTTCTGGGATGTGGATAAAGGAAGCATTTCCATCGGAGGAAGAAATGTTAAAGACTATACATTGGAGAGCCTGATGTCTCAGATAAGCGTGGTGTTCCAGAATGTATATCTCTTTGCGGACACGATCGAAAACAACATCAAGTTTGGAATGAGTGATGCAAGTCATGAGCAGGTTGTGGCAGCTGCAAAAAAAGCATGTTGTCATGACTTCATAATGTCGCTCCCGGATGGATATTCCACAGTGATAGGTGAGGGCGGAGCGACATTGTCCGGCGGTGAGAAACAGAGGATATCCATTGCGAGAGCGATACTCAAGGATGCTCCGATAATCATATTGGATGAAGCAACGGCAAATGTGGATCCGGAGAATGAAGATAAGCTTACTTCGGCATTTGATGCTCTTACTGACAACAAGACAGTAATCATGATCGCTCACAGGCTTAAGACGATCAGGAATGCCGATAAGATCGTTGTGCTCGACGGCGGTGCAATAAGCAGCGGTACGCATGACGAATTGCTGAAGACCAGTGCAAAATACAGTAATTTCATAAGGCTCAGAGAGGAAGCAACTAACTGGAAGATGTGATTAATGAGATAAAAGTAACCGGCATATGTCGTTTTCGAACAACGTATGCGACATATGTCGGAAATCTAAAAATACCCTATTGAGTGAATAGGATTAATCTGTATAATCAAAAACGTGCCATAAAAACCAAATAGAGGTGCACGACATAGGTCTGGTGTTGTTGAAAACAGGTAGGAATCCGGATCTATAGCGCGTGTTGAGTAAACAACACTTCTATAAACCTCAATTTGGATGATGTTCTTTTAGTTACTTAACATCATTGGGGGGCTGTCTTGCGGGTGCGTGACAGCCTCCTGTTTTGTTTTCGCGTGACGGAGTAATTTTATAACTGACTGAAAATCGTTAGCGGATGCAGTAATTTCATGAGTACGTAGAAAGTACAGTAAATTGCTTCAATAACTGTACTATTTATGTATTCTTGCCCGTAAATACGTATTTAGTACAGTAAAAGTTTCTTTTTACTGTATTTTTTACGTACTGACAGTTCCCGGCAAAACGGTTAGGAAGAACTAACTAATCGTGATATAATTGCTCTGGCAGTATGCCAACACAATATGGTGTGAGGTATCGGATGGATCAGCAAAAACAGATTCACAAATGGCTTAGAGCAGTTATTAAAGATGATGCTGAGAGGATCTTTTCCTCACAATCCTCTATTTACAGCGATTGTGTCTCATCACTTAAAGGTAAGACTCCTAATCAGTATAAAACTCTGACCAAAACCATATTGCCTCGTGTTGCACTATATAAAGCTCTTAAGGCAGATAGCAAACTGTCATCTCAGGCCTATGATCTGACTCACAAGTACATGGTTGAAGTAATCGGAATGCAGAAGCATAAGAGTACAAGAGCACTTGAGATCATACCCGGATTTTACAGGATATACAGCAGGTCTTTTCTTAAGATCATGAGAACAACGGATCTTCAGAAGAGTACTCAGTTCGAGGGAAAAGATTATTACGATATAACGATAACCAACTGTCTCTGGCATAACGCCTGTAAAGATTTCGGATGCCCTGAATTGTGTCCGGCCTTTTGTGATGTCGATGATATTACTTACGGGAATCTGAGAAAAATAGGGTTTACTAGAACGCAGACACTTGGAAAGGGAGGAGAATGCTGCGACTTCCATTTCTATAAGAAGTAACGGCACAGTGAGATTGTATGAAATATTCAGGACTGCCGATGGGTATGTGGATTTTGCTGAAGGATTCATTTGAAAAGAATCTTGTATCTGATCTTGGATTGACAAAGGATGAAGCAAAAACGGTAAGGATAAAAGCTAAGCCGAAATACAGAAAGATTATCGAAGAGCTTCCAGAATTCGAGAAGGCAGACAGATTTAAGACCAATATCGTAAATTGCGCTATGTTGATCTCATTCTTAAGTTATCTTCCACACAAACCTGATGTGAATGAAGTTACCAGGTATTATGAGGATGCAATGACGACACCATTCTTAAAGAAGATGTGCAGAAAGAGCGGGAAGAATAAATTCAGTGAAAAGGACATTGCTTCAAATATATCAACTGCAAACTTGAAA
>JAILHX010000095.1 GCA_024695565.1 Saccharofermentans sp.
AATGCTCGCTCAGCAGTGGGGCGGTCCCGTTATGTTCTGCGCAGCTGCAGAAGAGTCACAGAATGACCTCGTTGGCGGCAGAGGCGATGCTTACTGCGGTATGCTCAATGCTTCCTACAACCTCAAGATCCGTGGCGTAAACGCTTACATCCCTGAGTATCCTGTCGGAAACGCAGAAGAGTGCGCTGACATGATCAAGGACTTCATCCCTGTAGCTCGTGCTCTCGACGCTATGAAGAACCTCAAGATAATTTCTTTCGGACCTCGTCCGCAGAACTTCTTCGCATGCAACGCTCCCATCGAGCCTTTGTACAGAATGGGCGTTGAGATCGAAGAGAACTCAGAGCTCGACCTCTTCGAAGCTTTCAAGAATCATGAAGGCGACGAGAGAATCCCTGCTAAGGTTAAGGAAATGGAAGAAGAGCTCGGCGCTGGCAATAAGAAGCCTGAGATCCTCGAGAAGCTAGCTCAGTATGAGCTCACACTCCTTGACTGGGTTGAGGCTCACAAGGGTTCAAAGAAGTATGTTGCAATCGCAGGAAAGTGCTGGCCTGCATTCCAGACACAGTTCAAGTTCGTTCCTTGCTATGTAAACAGCCGTCTCACAGGTATGGGTATCCCGGTTTCCTGCGAAGTTGATATCTATGGCTGCCTCTCTGAGTACCTCGGATATGTTATCTCCGAAGATATCGTTACTCTCCTCGACATCAACAACTCCGTACCTCACGATATGTACGATGAGTCAATCAAGGGCAAGTTCGATTACAAGTTCACAGATACATTCATGGGCTTCCACTGTGGTAACACATGCTCCAAGAAGCTTGCTTTCTGCGAGATGAAGAACCAGATGATCATGGCTCGTGCTCTCCCCGTAGAGGTTACAAACGGTACACTCGAGGGCGACATCGTTCCCGGCGACATCACATTCTACAGACTGCAGTCAACATCTGACGGACAGATCAGAGCTTACGTTGCAGAGGGTGAGGTTCTCCCTGTTGCTACTAAGTCTTTCGGCGGTACAGGCGTATTCGCAATCAAGGAAATGGGCAGATTCTACAGATACTTCCTTATCGAGAAGAACTTCCCTCATCACGGCGCAGTTGCATTCGGTCACTATGGAAAGGCTCTCTACAACCTCTTCACATACCTCGGCATTTGCCCTTGCGACATCGGCTACAACAAGGCTGAAGGCGATAAGTATCCGAAGGAAAATCCCTTCAACGCACCTTTCATCTGATACAGTTTGAATTCATAAATAAGCAGCCTGATCTCCCGGAGGTCAGGCTGACCTATGAAAACAAATTTTTCGGAATATAAGAAAAAATCTATAGAAAAGGGTAATTCTTAAATGACTAATAAAGAACTTCAACTCACAGCAGCAAATGTCCGTAAGGGCATCGTTACTGCTGTTCACAGTGCAAAGTCCGGTCATCCGGGCGGATCACTTTCCGCAGCAGATATGTTCACATATCTTTATTTCGAAGAGATGAATATCGATCCTAAGAATCCCAAGGATCCCAACAGAGACAGATTCGTTCTCTCAAAGGGTCACACAGCTCCGGGTCTTTATTCCACACTCGCTAACAGAGGTTATTTCCCTGTTGAAGACCTTACAACACTCCGTAAGCTCGGTTCTTATCTCCAGGGTCACCCCTGCATGACAGAGACTCCCGGTGTTGACATGAGCACAGGTTCTTTGGGCCAGGGCGTTTCAACAGCAGTTGGTATGGCTCTCGCAGCAAAGCTCAACGGCGATTCCTACAGAGTTTACACTCTCACAGGCGACGGTGAGCTCCAGGAAGGCCAGATCTGGGAAGCATTCATGTTCGCAGGCGCTAAGAAGATCGATAACCTCACAGTTATCATCGACAACAACGGCCTCCAGATCGACGGTAAGATCGATGACGTTTGCTCACCTTATCCGATCGACAAGAAGCTCGAAGCATTCAACTTCAACGTAATCTGCATTGACGGTCACGATTTCGATCAGATCAGAGATGCTTTCGCTAAGGCAAAGGAATGCAAGGGACAGCCTACAGCTATCATCATGAAGACAACCAAGGGTAAGGGCGTTTCCTACATGGAGAATCAGGCTGGCTGGCATGGCAAGGCTCCTAACGATGAAGAATACGAGCAGGCTATCAAAGAGCTTGACGAGCAGATTGCAAAGATAGGAGAGGCATGAGTATGGCAGACGGTGAAGTAAAGAAGATCGCAACACGCGAAAGTTATGGTAACGCTCTTGTAGAGCTCGGTAAGAAGAACCCCAACGTAGTTGTTCTTGATGCTGACCTCGCAGGCGCAACAAAGACTTCCACATTCAAGAAGGAATTTCCCGACCGTCATATCGACTGCGGTATCGCAGAGGCTAACATGACAGGTATCGCTGCAGGTCTTTCAACATGCGGCAAGATTCCGTTCGTTTCTTCCTTCGCAATGTTTGCAGCAGGCAGAAATTTCGAGCAGGTAAGAAACTCAATCGGTTATCCCCACCTCAACGTTAAGATCGGCGCTACACACGCAGGTATCACAGTAGGTGAGGACGGTGCTTCACACCAGTGCCTCGAGGACGTTGCTCTTATGAGAACGATCCCCGGCATGACAGTTATCGTTCCTTCTGACGATATCGAAGCAAAGGCTGCAGTTATGGCAGCAGCTGAGACTGAGGGTCCCTTCTATATGAGATTCGGCAGAGCTGCAGTTCCGGTAATCAATGACAGACCTGACTACAAGTTTGAAGTAGGTAAGGCAGTTGTTGTTAAGGACGGCACAGACATGGTTATCTTCGCTAACGGTGTCTGCGTAGCTGAGGCACTCGGTGCAGCAGAAAAGCTTGCAGCTGACGGAATCAACGCTGCAGTTGTTAACGTTCACACAGTTAAGCCTATCGACCAGGATACGATCCTTGAGTTCGCAAAGAAGACAAACAGGGTATTCACAGTTGAAGAGCACTCCGTAATCGGCGGCCTCGGCAGCGCAGTATGCGATGTATTGTCTGAGAACTATCCTGTTAAGGTTAAGAAGATCGGTGTATATGACAGATTCGGCAAGAGCGGCCCGGCCGGTGCACTCATGAAGGAGTTCCAGCTCGACGCAGAGGGAATCTACAACCAGATCAAGGCTGCGCTCTGATCTCTTAAGATTAGTATTTATTATTAATATGGGGCTGATCAAATTGATGATCAACCCCATTATTATTTCAATTTAAAATTTTAATACAAGATCACATCTTGTCTGTATCTTCCTGCTTAAAGCTGATGTTGGCGCCAAGCTTTTCGAAGATCCTCTTAAGGAATACGGAAAAGAATAATGCAAATAAAGAGAATCCAAGGAAGATCATCTGGCTCATCGTGATGGTAGGGAACTGGTAGATAAG
>JAILHX010000153.1 GCA_024695565.1 Saccharofermentans sp.
CTTCTGGTCTTCGTAACCGGGCTTGCCCAAAAGAGCGAACATGTTCTTCTTGTAAGCCTCAACGCCGGGCTGATTGAAGGGATTTACAGCGAGGAGGTAACCGGAGATACCGCAAGCCTTCTCGAAGAAGTAGATGAGCTCACCCAATGCATAAGCATTCTGCTCAGACATGTGGATAGCAAGGTTAGGTACGTTACCGTCAACGTGAGCAAGAACAGTACCCTGCATTGCCTTCTTGTTAACTTCGTTCATGTCCATGCCGGAGAGGAAGTTAAGGCCGTCAAGGTTGTCCTTATCGTTAGGGATCTCGAAAGTTCTTCTGGGCTGGTCGATCTGGACTACTGTCTCATACATGATGCGTGCACCGTCCTGGATGAACTGACCCATTGAGTGGAGGTCTGTTGTGTTATCAACGCCTGCCGGGAAGATTCCTCTTCTGTCCTTACCCTCGGACTCACCGTAGAGCTGCTTCCACCATTCTGTCATGTAGTGGAAAGAAGGCTCGTAGTTGACCATAACCTCTGTTGAATAACCGGATCTTAACAGGCAGTTACGGACTGCTGCGTACTGATAGCAGGGGTTCTCTGCAAAGGGAAGCTTCTTGTAAGCCTTGGAAGCGTCCTTAGCGCCCTTCATGAGCTCTCTGATGTCGATGCCTGCTACTGCGATAGGAAGAAGTCCTACTGCTGTAAGAACGGAGAAACGTCCGCCTACGTCATCAGGTACTACGAAGCTCTCGTAGCCTTCTTCGTCTGCGAGGCCCTTAAGAGCGCCTCTAGCCTTGTCTGTTGTGGCATAGATCCTGTTCTTAGCCTCTTTCTTGCCGTACTTGTTCTCCATGTAAGCGCGGAGAATACGGAAAGCGATGGCAGGCTCTGTTGTTGTGCCTGACTTGGAGATGATGTTGAGGGAGATATCCTTGCCCTCGATAATGTCCATCATGTCTGCAAGGTATGTAGCGCTTATGGAGTTACCGCAGAAGAGGATCAAGGGGCTCTTTCTAACCTTCTTGGATGCTGCGTTAGCAAAAGAGTGGCCGAGAAGCTCGATTACGGCACGTGCGCCTAAATATGAACCGCCGATACCGATAACAACGAGGACGTCAGAATCTCTTCTGATCTTCTGAGCTGCCTGACGGATGCGTGCGAATTCTTCTTTATCGTAATTTGTGGGAAGGTCGAGCCATCCGAGGAAATCATTTCCGGGGCCGTTCTTCTTGTGAAGCATATCAGAAGCGGCTTTTACCTGGGGCTCCATTCTTGCGACTGCCTCTTCACCTCCGATAAAATCGAGGGCGTTCTGGTAATCAAATGTAATCATTGTTTGGTTCTCCTTAGGGTTTAATTCAAAAATCATACAGAGTATACACCCGTAATTTTTTCTTTTCGAGTATAATTACACATGTAAATATTACAAATAATAAGGAATAAAAGATGTCTGATATTTCGATAGCTGAATCAAAGATTCAAATCCTGTATCTTGTCGGCCGTGCGCCCGGCGTGAGCTACCATCTTCTGATGGAAAAGTGCATGGAATCGCTCTATACGGACTTCTTCACGTTTTCGAGATCTTATGAAGAACTGATATCAGGCAATCTCATGGATAAGAGCCAGTCCGGTGCATTTACGGGCGAAGCGGTCGGCTCTACAGAGAATCTCACGTTAACAGACGGCGGCAGAGCCGTATTAAACGACCTCATCTCTTCCCTGTCAGCGTCGCTGATCCAGCATCTGGACGAGGCAGCTCAGGAGATACAGGACGAGATGGCTAAGAATTCCGGCATCACGGCAAGTTTAGAGCTCACAGAAGACAACAGATTCACGGTTAAACTCGGCTGCATTAACGACGGAAAGCCTTTCTCCGCTACCATTACAGTGGATGACGAGGATACTGCCATGATGCTCTGCAAGAAGTGGAAGGACAACTGCGCCAAGGTTCCTGATGAGATCATCCGCCTTATCAAGGGCGACTGATCAGATCTCTCTTCCCTTTATATCAACGATCATGAATTCTCCGGGCTGGAGAATGTTACGCATATGCTCATATCTCAGAGTCTTCTCGTTAATGAGCCTGCCGTTCTCATCGTAACGTCTGACAGTCGTATCAGTACGGCCGAGCGCATTGTCATTGATAAGGAAGCTCTGCTGCGTGTTGGACGCGTTTGCGATAACGATATAGGTTCTCGGACCCTTGTTAAAGCACGCAGTGGTCAGATTTGACATGAACTGCTCTGTGCTTATGGTTACAGACTCATCGAGTGGCTCCTTGAGATTAATGTAAAGCTCGTCAAATCCGGTCATTTCACTCATGAGGCCTGATACGGTCATCATGTGAATGAATTCCTCGTTGCCCACGAACATCCCGCTGCCGGTGTATTCTGACGGCACGAAGTTTACTGCAGCGTCAAAGAGGAACATCTCGGCAAAATCCGCTTCCTGCGTAGTTATCGCAGAGATTATCCTCGCACAGCTGCTGCCGTTGGTATTCAATGTGTAGATGTACTCGCCGCCGTTGTTGCCTGATACGACATGAGGTGAGTTATAGCGCGCGAGAATGTAGCTTGTGTCGATATTGTCGATGTAAGTAGCTGAATAATCGCTGGCAGTAAGGCTGACGTTCATCGTGTGGTTATCCGCATCAGAAGTCATCGTTCCGCTGTCGTATGTCATGCCGTCGAGAAATACTGTCTTATCCTTGATATCGCTGAAGTACTCGGACTGCGAAAACATCGAGATAACGTAATTGACGTAAGATGCCTTCTGGATATCGCTGGTAAAGACTTTGCCGCTGTCATTGATCTCGATATAGAATCTCGAGAACTGTCTGCTCCACGGAAGCGCCGTGCCGTTATCGATCCTTCGGCCGCCGTATTCGGAAGTAACTGATCCGCACATATACTCGAGGAACTTATCGATATCACTCTGATTTACATAAGGTCCGATGACGAACCAGGGCGAAGAATTGCACTGCTTTACGAGCTTAAGGCTGTCTTCCAGGGATACTGTCGCAGACTGGCAGGCCTCAAATACCGGTTCTTCGTCTTCGCCTGCTGCATATCCTGTTGCAGAAGCCGTTCCCGTAATATCGCGGGATACTGAATCTGCGCTCATGAGATACATAGAAGTTTCCGCAAAACCGGAGTTTCCGATGTTGAGATTGTTAAGTCTCATGGCAGCTGGACTTCCTGATGCCAGCGTGTCCGCATAGTACTGTGGGACGCCTGCCGAGCCATAGCTGTCAGGACCTAAATAGAAGTCATCGACAAGTACTGAGCCTGATCCTTCGAATGCAATATTCAATGTGATCCCGGCGCCCTCGGCCATAATATCCGTAACTGCGAAAACATAGCTGTAATACTTGTAGTTACTGCCAAGCTGCGTAAGCTCCATGCCCATTCTTCCGAAGCCTTCGCCCTCGATCCAGCAGTAAGCTTTCTCCGGCAGATCGTCAGACATCGCATAGAAGCTCAAACGGTAGAAAGTTCCTGCAATGAAGTTGTCTCCTGCAGCACCCGGCAGGGTCTGTGTCATGGCATGAACGCCCTCTCCTCTGCCCGTAACTCTCGCACCGTATCTTCCGCCGTAGGATCTGTCGGTCGCAACAACACTTGTCCCTGTACCATATACGTCCCATGAAGAATTCTCGGCATCAAACCAGATGTCGTCTTCTGCTGCGGATAAGTCGATCGAACCGCTTGCAGCTTTAAGAGAATGTCCGATTATGAGGATATCGTCGGCGATGATATCAATACCATCAAGGCTGCCCTCAACAGAGAGCTCTGAGAGGATCTGCGATCTGTAGATATCCTTGCCCGAATCGTAATAAACCTTATCACCCGATACACCGATGATCTTCTCAACTACGGTGTTCTCAGCGTTAAGGGCCGTTGATGTTCCGGTAAGAAGGTTTATGGCATAAGCTTTCTTATCTGAAGTTCCGATGATGATGAGGCTTGAATCCGTGAGTTCAACAGTCTTTATCTCAGATCCCGTAACCTGCGTCAGATTATTCTCTTCGATCTCAAGACCTGTCTCACCTTCTCTGACGATGACCGCTTTCGAGTTGCCGACGACAAAGCAGAACACTCCGCCTTCAGCGCTTGCCAAGGGCTGTCCGGCATTCTTCAGGAGTTCTGCATTTCCGATCTTCTCGAAAACCATTCCGTTAGAAGACGTATAGAGTTCACCTTCGCTGTTTGCTGCCATGAACTTGCTGCCGTCAGATACGAATGCAATGGCATCAGAACCGGGGAGCTCGGATGTTAAGACCCTTCCGTTTGTAACTGCAACGACCGTACCGTCCTTATAGCAGACTGCAAGAACCGAACCAGTGCTGCCTATGCCGCAGACTTCCCTGCTGGTCTGGTCTTCAGCTTCATATACGAGAGTGAAGTTCTTTCCGTCTGTTGATGTATAGATCGAGCCGTTGATTGATGCGGCGATAACGCAGGTATCATTGGAATCGATCATAGCGATCTTCTCGTTTATCTCGGAGATTCCCGTAAGCTGACTGTTGGTAACATCTGTAATGATCCTTCCGCTGTCTGTCAGCGCCAGAACAGTGTTGCCGTAAAACGTAAGATCGATCAGGCGGTCTTCATCCCAGATATCCTTGTCATCCTTGATGAGAGTTACGACGCCGAGTCTTGCAGGCTTAAAGCCTGTGATGACACCCGTGAACTTCTCACTCATAACACCTTCGCTGTCGATCGAGATGATCCTCGCTACATCGCCAGTGCATTCTGAAGTATCATAGCCTGCAGTTGCCACCGCATCAGGTGTCAGATAAATACCTCCGTCAGATGCGCCGGCAATCAGCATGCTCGAATATTCCGTGGAACTCTCGAATGACGCGTCTCTTATGAGATTGATGTTCGGGATCACATCGCAGTTTATGCCCGTTCCTCCGAACGTATCGCCGGCTTCGTCGGTTGTTACCGCAACTTCAAAGAGCTCGGACCTAAGACCGAATATTCCGACATATCCCAAGACGCCGATGGCCATAACAAGGACCACAGCAACGACTACCATTGCCGCTGCAAAACGTGTCCTCTTTGTTATTCCGAATATCGGACGGCCGCGTCTCTTCATTCGTCTTCCTCTGTCTTTCCGTCTTCTGAAGGCTTAGCGGCTTCTTCAGCCGGATCTGTTATCTCTTCTGTTGTTTCTTCTGTTATGTTTTCGCGGGCTGTAGAAGCTTCTTCCAGCTGCTTAGCTGCCGCGGTCTTCTTCCTCTTAACGCTTATCAGATATACAAATGCCAGAACTGCCACAGGCATAAACAGGAGCGATGATACGTTAAGGCCCGTCGAGATAGCGCTTGAGACATCCTCCGGGATATTCAGCTGCTCAAGTGTCATGAAGTTCAATATACCTGAGCCGAATACGTTAAATACCATGTGTAGCAGGATCGGAGCTGCGATGCTGTCTGTCAGATAGTAGCATGCTGCTATTATGAAGCCGCATACCAAGGCATATCCGATGTGGATCGACACGCCGTGCAAGATTCCGAATGATACCGCACACAAAATGACTGCGATCCACGGTCTGAACGCTCTTCTGAGGTGCCCGAAAATAACACCTCTGAATATCAGCTCTTCTGAAACGGGAACGATAAAGCTTACCGTGAATATGTAGAGCAGTGAATCCCACAGCGGTATTACTATCTGCGGAGTCTCGGCATATCTGTCGACATTCTCACGGTACTCTGCCATCGCTTCCTTCATTGAATCAAGATAAGCCGAGATCATGTCTGCCGCAATGATATAGAACGTGACAAATCCGAGCATTCCGATCGCAATGATGATCAATGCTGCAAACTGGTCCGGAGAGAGTTTGTTGACCTTGATGAAGGGATCGTCTTTCCTGTTACAGATCTTCCAGATGATGAGCATTGCCGCGATGTTGGCTATTGAGACCAGGAAGTTGTAGCAGCCCCTGTAGATATCACGGCTGATACCTAAGTATCCGAATGCCGAATAGATCGCATACTCAACGCTGATAAAGATCGCGAGCCCTAACGCCGCTTTGAGGATCGCTGATCCCTTGTGAAGGACGTTCTCCCAAAAAGTCATTTACTTTATGTCTCCGGAGGCTACTCCGTTCTTCATTCTGGTCTCGGCAGCCTGAGCGCCGTAGTACCTTCTCATAAAGAACACGAACGCTCTCTCAAGCTCTTCGCCGTCTTTGATCGAATAATAAACTCTGTCGCCGTTCTCACCTATTGCCGTGCGCATGATCACAAACTCGGGCTTGGTGTGGCTGCCGTCATCAGGCACATAGTTATACATGACGACGTACTCGGTCTTCATGAGCGTAAACGAATCGATGCGCGACATATAGTAATCCTTCTTGCTGTAAGGATCGCGCATTACCATCAGTTCTTCTCCGCGGTTCTCCTTAAGATGCTTGCCGGCGAGCTTGGCCTTGCGGTCCTTCTCCAAGGCAATCTTCTTCTTGAGACCCGAAGGCTTATTACTCGTTTTCTGATTCTTCATCGTCGCCGTAGAGCTCTTCACAGAGCTTATCGTAATAGTCGTAGATCACGTCGGCTTCCTTGTCGATCAGGTTCTCGAGGAGGACCTCTCCGCCCTTATCAACAAAGCGCATGATGACATACTCCTGGACATCCTCACCATCCTCATCCTTTGCATCGGAATCGATGATAAGAACAACATATGTGTTTCCGTTAAAAAGGAATGTGCTCTCAACAACGGCGTTTGTAGTCTCGCCTGTAACTTCATCCTTGAGCTCGATCACTCTGTCGCCCTCGTCATCCAACTGGGCAATTGCATCAATAAGCTCGTCCTTAGGTCCGATCTCGGGGTTGAGGTTGTTATCTTCAGCCATAATAATTCTCCTTGAAGTTTCGGTTTTCGAGAAAAAACCATAATATCTAATTATAGCATATTATAAAGAACTGAAGAGTTTGGCGGACAATTACAGGGTATTTATATAGTCCTGCAAGATGATCTCGGCAGCGACCTGGTCGATTACCTTCTTCTGCTTCTTGGCCTTGATATTGCTCTCATGAAGATATCTTGAGGCAAGCACAGTAGTATAGCGCTCGTCCTTGAACACCGGCTCGATCCCGCATCTCTCGGCCAGCGAGGCTCCGAATGCCTCAGCCTTATCCTGGGTCTCAGATTTCGTGCCGTCAGTCCTCGCAGGTCTGCCGATGACGATGGCGTTTACTTCCATCTCTTTGATGATCTCGCATATGCGGTTTAAGGCCCACTCGGGGTCTTCACCGTTCCAGTTGACTGTCTCTATTCCCTTAGCGATCACCCTTAACTCGTCAGATACGGCAACGCCTATATGTCTTGTACCGAAGTCAATTCCCATTACTCTTCCGGCTGCTTTACCCATTAACTGTTCCTCTCGACAAAAAAAACAAGGCGGCATAAGCCGCCATTGATGCTTACTTACGGTATCTTAACCCCTTTTAGAGTCTTGAGCAATAATCGTTGATGATGACCTCAAGGAGTTCATCCCTGTCGATCCTCTTGATTAATCCTCTCGCACCCTTATAGTTGGTGATGTATGTAGGATCACCCGAGATAAAATATCCGACCAGCTGATTGATGGGGTTATAACCCTTCTCCTTCAAAGCGCTGAGAACATAGGACATCAGAGCATGTACGTCCGCGGTTCTGTCGCCGGATAAATCAAATTTTGCAGTGTTGCTTTCCACTTGAACCTCCACCGAAGTTTTCTTCGATAATTCATTCTAACATAAGTATTCACAAAAAAAATTAAGATTTGATTAAAATATTACGAAAATGCCTTAAACAAAGCCATTTGGGGCTTTTGGGGAGGAAAGTACTGCGCTTTTTGCGCGGCTTCAACAGCAAAACCTACCGGGCCAATATGATTTCTGTATTAAACCGTCGAAAAAGGCATAAAAAAAATACAGAAAACCGGAGATCTCTGTATTATTCCGAGGAAAAATCAAGCAAAAAATACAACGAGCTCAAACAGTCTTCATCAGACATGTCTCATTGTCATACCCGCAGATAATGCCTCTTATGATGTCCCCCTTCGAAAACTCCCTGTCTCCTATATCCGCAAAAGTCCTTATATAGTTGGCAGTGTAGCCTTCCGCAACAAGCCTGCTGTTCTTTTCAATGATCTTCTCTACAAGTATCTCAGCTTCCCTGCCTGCCTGGGCTGCTGCAAAATCCGCAGCAAGACCGTTAGATACTTCGATCAGCCTCTTGGCGCGCTCTTTGCGGATGCTCATGTTGATCTGGGGCATTGATGCCGCCTTGGTTCCCTCGCGCTCTGAGTATGGGAAAACATGGATCTTTGCAAACTTTACCTTAGTTGCAAACGCAACCGTCTCAGCGAACTCTTCTTCGGTCTCTTCGGGGAAACCGGTGATAATGTCAGTCGTCAGTGACATGTCAGGGAACTCAGCCCTTAAGGCATTTACCCTGTCTTCATATTCGGCAGAAGTATACTTTCTGTTCATGCGCTTTAAGACAGTGTCAGAACCGCTCTGCAAAGACAGATGGAAGTGCGGGCACAGATGCTGAAGTTCCTTAAGTCCTGCTATGAATTCGGGTGTAATGGACTTGGGTTCGAGGGAGCCTAATCTCAGTCTCTCAATACCCTTAATACTGTCGATTCTCTTCAGCAGCTGCAAAAGAGCACCTATGTCTTTGCCCTGATCCTTACCGTAGGAGCAGAGGTGAATGCCGGATACTATGAGCTCCTTGAAGCCGCTCTCTATAAGGAATTCAGCTTCCTTTACGCAGGCTTCTTCGGGGCGTGATACTACCCTTCCCCTTGCAAACGGGATTATGCAGTATGTGCAGAAGTTATTGCAGCCGTCTTCGATCTTAATGAATGCACGGGTGCCTTCAGGCGATAAGACCGTGCCGAAGTCATGGTACTCGTCGGTCTTGCTGACTTCAGGTCTTATGTGGGACGCGCTGTGTGAGAGGTTCTTGTCGCGGCGGGCAAGGAACTCCTCAACCTTAGTGACGACGGTGTTTTTCTCTCGCGTGCCTATAACGATATCCGCCGGCACTTCGCCGTTCTTAAGCTCAGAAGCACACCCCATCGCAACGATGACTGCATCAGGGTTGTTCTTGGCCATTCTCCTTAGCATCTGGGATGACTTGCGGTCAGCTTCACCCGTTACCGAACAGGTGTTGACGATACATACGTCAGCATCTTCGGGGGAGTCAACATTTTCGTGCCCGTTATCAAGAAACAGGCGCCGGGCGGCGTCCGTCTCGTATTGGTTTACTCTGCATCCTAATGTAAGAAAGTATACTTTCATCGCAGCCTTCTCTTCCAAACAACATTTGGGCAGATTTTGGGCGTTTTCGAAGCCATTTCCGCCCGCAAAAACGCCATTTGGACCTGATTTGCATTTTTCCGGGCGTTTTTAAGCCAAAAAACGCCCGAATTTTGCCCGCGCAGTTTACCTGATGCCGGACATCATGTAACCGCGGTCAGGCTCTAATCTTTATGTGTGTCTCACGGAGCTGCTGCTCTGTGACTTCGCCCGGAGCACCGCAGAG
>JAILHX010000061.1 GCA_024695565.1 Saccharofermentans sp.
GCCGTCCTCCGGCTTGTAGGGAAGACCTAAGAGCCTGAATGTCTCGTTATAACGCCAGCCGTTGATATCGCGGGTTGATATCTCGCCTGATTCGAGTTCAGCCATATTGATCTCACTCTTCTCATAGAAGATATTCACGAACTCCGGCCAGTTGCTGACCTTAACGCCCAGGACCTGCTCGGCCGCGATGACCAGCATGTCCTGTCTGCAGTATAGTGTGTCGTCGATGTCGAAAACGATGCCTCTCACCGGTTCCTCCGATTTAATAATCAGTTAATAATCTTTGTACTATAATAAAGCAGTTTCAAGAAAATGGAATAAGGGAGAATTTTTATGAAAACACTTAAGAAAAGCCTCGCGCTTGCTGTCGCGGCATTAATGACGCTGTCTTTCCTGGCTTCATGCTCGGCCACGCCGCCCGTAGAACAGGAACCTAAGATCTACACCGGATCTTATGAAGAGAAGATCGATTCTTTCTACGAAGACCACAAAGACACCACAGCAGGTGCAATGGTCGGAGTATTCGATAAAGACGGTGTTTTATTTAAAGGCTATTACGGTTATTCGGACATCGAGAACGGGATCAAGACCGATGAGGATACAGTAATCGACTGGGGTTCAACCACAAAGACTCTGGTCTGGATCAGCGTCATGCAGCTCTGGGAGCAGGGTAAGATCGACCTGGAAACAGACGTAAGAGAATATCTTCCCGACGGTTTCCTCACCAATATCAGATACGATAAGCCTGTCCGCATGACCGATCTCATGAATCACAGGGCAGGCTTCCAGGAATACTATACGGATATGTTCCTTCCGGCCTCAATGGAAGCTTACACGCTCGAAGAAGCGTTAAAGCTCGATCAGCCGGCTCAGGTCTTCGAGCCTGATACGATCACGGCATATTCCAACTGGGGCGTGGCTCTGGCAGGCTTCATCGTCGAGCGCATTTCGGGTGAGAGCTTTGCAGATTATGTTCATCACCATATTTTCGAGCCCTTGGACATGAATGATTCCGCTCTGGCTCCGGACCTCTCGGATAATCCGGGCGTCAGGGAGAGGCGCGATAAGCTCATGTGCTATTCGGGAACAACACCGGTCGGCAATGCTTTCTATCTGATCAGCCTTTATCCTGCAGGTTCCTGCGTATCCACGCTCGATGACTATATCAAGTATGCATCCTGCTTCGTAATGGATGAGTTTCCGCTTTTTGAGGACCCGGAGACATTTGACGTAATGATGTCTGCGACATCTTATTACGGAGATACCGTCGTCGCGAAGAATGCACACGGTTTCTGGGCGCTTCCTTACGGTAACAACACATTTGGTCACGGCGGCAATACGCAGGCGTGCTCGTCTTACATTACTTTCGATCCCGAGAAGCAGATCGGATGCGTCGTAATGACCAACCAGGCAGGCGAGACAGATTACAACGGTGAGCTGTTCCTCTCGATCTACGGCAGATCAGCCTGGCAGATATATCCTGATGCCGATTATGCACAGGGAATGTATCATCCGGCCAGAACAGTGCTCGAGGGCAGATTTAAGATCATGGGCGCCAGCTAT
Source organism: Saccharofermentans sp. (assembly GCA_024695565.1). The sequence goes on from JAILHX010000061.1 coordinate 1,564, forward strand.
GTAACGCCTGATACCTTCAGTGAGTTCCTTTGGACATATAACGAGAAGGACGGCATTCCCAAGATCGAGATGCCTTACGGCGACTACTATCTCGCTGACACCGCAGCTGTGATCCTCGACTGCGTTTCTTTCTACGGCTGGATGCTGTTCCTCGCTTTTGCTCTCATAAGCCTCATAGTCAAGGGCATAAGAGCAATTGTCCGCAAGATCAAGAAGAGCAAAAAGAAGATCATGCTCGGCAAGACAACGGGTTTCATCGCTATTACTGAACTTCTGCTCGGCCTTTGCGGTCTTGGCGTTATCTTATCGATCTCGGCATGGCTGCCTCACACCATATATATGTGGTTCTTCTATGCTGTAGGCGTGCTTACGGTGATCCTCGCGGCATTGGTTATTTTCAGTATCTTTAAGTTCATTACGACGCCGCGCAAAGAATCTTCCGTGATCCGCAAGATCTATAACGTCGTCTCAATAGCGGGAGCTGTTTTGACAGTTTTCTTTGTTATCTATATGCAGCTTTGGCATTGGTGACCGATCGGCAAAACTCAGATACCGACTAAAATACGGAAAACAGTTTTAAGTCGGTATCCTGAGGGCTGTTTTCGAGGACTTTGGATGAAGTAATACCGACTTATTCTTGAAAACAAAGATTAAGTCGGTATTTTCACTGGAGTTTTTATTGAGTAAGCCCCGATAAATACCGACTAGAACCAGATATTTGTTGTTTAGTCGGTGTTTTCGAAAAGCAAAACAATAAAACTGACTCAGTTTTTACCGACCTAAAGTTAAAGAACAGGGTTTAGTCGTTAACGCTTGGTAATCAATAGCAAACATAAGATCATTCGGCTGTATATGCCCGAAAACAGGGCTTTTTACGAAGCCTCAGATTTCACTCAAATAATCATTTGACTATTTTTGACTTTAAGAGTATATTGTTGTTGGCACTCGAAGAGGTAGAGTGCTAATCGGAGAAGGGAGAGCTGATAAAATGCTGTTGGATAACCGTAAAAAAGAAGTCTTGCACGCTATCGTAGATGACTATGTCTCTACTAATGAGCCTGTCGGTTCGAAGAGTCTTATCGAGCGACACAGCTTCAATGTAAGCTCCGCTACTCTCCGTAACGACATGGCTGAATTAGAGCATATGGGTCTTATCGAGAAGCCCCACACTTCAGCAGGCCGTATTCCTTCAGACAAGGGCTACCGTGAGTACGTTAACTCCCTCATGACGATCGAGGAGTTATCACCCAGGGAACAGCTCGAGATCGAGAAGAGGATCGATTCCAGCGTTGATGAAGTAACTGACCTTATCAAGAATGCTACACATACACTTTCTGAGACAACAGGCTTCGTATCTCTGGCTATGAGTCCGAGACTTAAGAAGAGCTTTTTGAAGCAGCTCAAGATCCTCATGATCGAGCCCGGCAAAGCTCTCGTTGTAATGGTCCTTTCCGCGGGCGTTGTTAAGGATAAGGTCGTAAGGATCCCTAACTTCCTTAATGATGAGCAGATCATGAAGATCTCCGGCGCCATCGAGAAGAATCTTACAGGCAAGCCCCTTGATGAGATCACACTCGTGACCGTTGAGAGTGCAGGCAAGAGCACGGACGTCCCCGAGCCTTTGCTCAAGCAGGTTTTGTATGAAGCATACGCAGCCATCAAGCAGGCTGATGAACTTAATATCTATCTTGAAGGTGAGCATAAGATGCTGAGCCTTCCTGACTTCAGTTCATTGGGAAGAGCAAGGGATCTGCTCGGCACGTTGTCTGATTCAGGCATGGTAGCAGGATACATCAACGAGATGGAGAATGCGGCAAGAGAGCAGGGTTCTGAAGATTCCTTCATGATCAGGATCGGCCAGGAGATAACGCTCGAAGGCCTCGATGACTGCAGTTTTATTACTGCCACATATAATCTTACAGATTCCGTCTCCGGTAACATCGGAGTCATAGGACCTAAGAGAATGCTTTATTCCAAGGTAATATCACAGATCGACTTTGTTAAGAAGAAGCTTAACCGCGAGATGCAGAAATTTACCTGATAAATAAACAAATAACAAAAGGGAAAGGATAAAGAGAATGAGCGATGAAGAGTTATTTTTCGGGGCTGACGACGAGCCTGTAAAGGACGAGGCAGCGGGCAGCGCCGTAGAAGATGCGGCAGCATCCGATAAGGCTTCTGCGGAAGGAAACAGCGAAGAGGCCAAAGAAGAGGAAGCTGCCAAGGCAGCAGCAGAAGAAGACGAAGAGGACGAAGAGGAAGTTCCTGCTGACAGTTCTGAAGCAACAAATGAACTTGAAGCCAGATACATGAGCCTCTACGCAGAGTACGACAACTACAGAAGACGTACACAGAAAGAAAAAGAAAACCTCTACGCTGACGCTGTCGCAGAAGTAACAAAGGAATTCTTAACACTTATAGATAACCTTGACAGAGCAGTGGACGGTGCCAGGAAGTCAGACGAGAATTCTCTCGACAAAGTCATCCAGGGAATGGAACTCGTTGAAAGACAGGCACAGGATACTTTAAGCAAGATCGGTGTTGAGGAGATACCCGCAGAGCGCGGAACAAAGTTCGATCCGAACCTTCACGATGCGATGATGCACGTAGACGACGAAGAGTTAGGCGAGCAGGAGATAGCGATGGTATTCGCCAAGGGATATAAGTACAAGGACAGAGTCGTAAGACACGCTCAGGTCCAGGTCGCTAACTAAGTAAAAATATTGAAGATAAAGGAGAAAGAAAATGGATTTAATCAGATCAAGTTTGGTTCCTACAGTAATCGAGACCACAGGCCGCGGAGAGCGCGCTTATGACATTTATTCAAGACTTCTCAAGGAGAGAATCGTTATTCTTTCCGAAGAGGTCAATTCAGTAACTGCAAGCCTTATCACGGCCCAGCTCCTCTTCCTTGAGGCAGAGGATCCCGATAAGGACATCCAGTTCTACATCAACAGCCCCGGAGGATCTGTTTCTGACGGACTCATGATCTTAGACACAATGCGTCTTATCAAGCCCGACATCCAGACGATCTGCATGGGTATGGCAGCTTCCATGGGTTCAGTCCTTCTCTCAGCAGGTACAAAGGGTAAGAGATGCATCCTTCCTAATGCGGAAGTCATGATCCACCAGCCTTTGGGCGGAGCTCAGGGTCAGGCAACAGAGATCCTCATCGCTGCCGATCACATCAAGGATACGAGAAAGAGATTAAACCAGATCCTCGCAGACAACTGCGGCAAGGACTTGGAGACATTGATGAACGATACGGACAGAGACCACTGGATGACAGCTCAGGAAGCACTTGAATACGGCATCGTAGACAAGATCCTTGACAGCAAGAAAGCTTAATAAGAGATAGAAAAAATTGATGGTCCATAAGGACCGGGAGGTAATTTAATATGGCAAAAGTAATTGGTATTGACCTTGGTACAACAAACTCATGTGTTGCAGTTATGGAAGGTTCGGAGACAGTAGTCATCCCGAATCCCGAGGGTAACAGAACTACACCTTCAGTTGTAGGTTTTACAAAGACAGGGGAGCGTCTTATCGGACAGGTAGCAAAGAGACAGGCTGTTACAAACCCTGACCGTACTATCCAGTCCATCAAGAGAGAGATGGGTTCAGATTATAAGGTATCCATTGACGATAAGACCTATACACCTCAGGAGATCTCCGCAATGATCCTCTCCAAGCTCAAGAGCGATGCAGAGGCTTATCTCGGAACACCCGTAACACAGGCAGTTATCACTGTTCCTGCTTACTTCACGGATTCACAGCGTCAGGCTACAAAGGACGCCGGCCGTATCGCAGGTCTTGAGGTTTTGAGAATCATCAACGAGCCTACGGCAGCATCCCTGGCTTATGGTCTTGATAAGGAATCCGACCAGAAGATCCTCGTATTCGACTTAGGCGGCGGTACGTTCGATGTATCCGTACTGGATATTGCTGACGGAGTTTTCGAAGTTCTTGCAACAGCAGGTAACAACAGACTTGGCGGTGACGACTTCGATAACAAGATCGTTGACTATCTCGTAGATACATTCAAGCAGGCTGAAGGTGTTGATTTAAGATCTGACCGTATGGCTATGCAGAGATTGAGAGAAGCAGCAGAGAAGGCTAAGATCGAGCTCTCCGGCGTTACATCTTCCAACATCAATCTCCCTTACATCACAGCTGATGCTACAGGTCCTAAGCACCTTGACGTTACACTCACAAGAGCTAAGTTCGATGAGCTCACAGCAGACCTCGTTCAGAAGACAATGGATCCTGTTAAGCGTGCCATGAGCGATGCTTCAGTATCTCCTTCCGATATCGATAAGATCCTCCTCGTAGGCGGTTCCACAAGAATCCCTGCAGTTCAGGATGCAGTTAAGAATTACTTCGGCAAAGAGCCTTTCAAGGGCATCAACCCTGACGAGTGCGTTGCCATCGGCGCAGCTATCCAGGCAGCAGTCCTCACAGGCGACGTTAAGGGACTCCTTCTCCTCGACGTAACTCCTCTCTCACTCGGTATCGAGACAATGGGCGGTGTATGCACAAAGATGATCGAGCGTAACACAACGATCCCTACAAAGAAGAGCCAGGTATTCTCTACGGCAGCTGACGGCCAGACACAGGTTGAGGTTCACGTACTCCAGGGTGAGCGTGAGATGGCTGCATACAACAAGACCCTCGGAAACTTCATCCTCGACGGTATCGCACCTGCACCCCGCGGTGTTCCGCAGATCGAAGTAACATTCGATATTGATGCTAACGGTATCGTTAACGTAAGCGCCAAGGATAAGGGCACAGGCCGTGAGCAGAAGATCACTATCCAGTCTTCTTCCAACATGAGCGAGGAAGATATCCAGAAGGCAGTTAAGGAAGCAGAGATGCACGCTGCTGAGGATAAGGCAAACAAGGAGAAGGTCGAGATCAAGAATCAGGCTGAGACAGCTGTATACCAGGCCGAGAAGACAATGAAGGATGCAGGAGACAAGATCTCCGAATCCGACAAGGCTCCTGTTAATGCCGAGATCTCCAAGCTCAAGGATGCTATCTCCAAGGATGACACAGATGCTATGAAGCAGGGTACTGAGGATCTCCAGCAGGCTCTCATGAAGCTCGGCGAGAAGATCTATCAGGCAGCAGGCGGAGATGCAGCTGCAGCAGGTGCCCAGCAGGCACAGCAGCCTAATCCCGATGATTTCGCAGGCTACGGCACAGAGTCCGTTAACCCTGATCAGGGACCTGACGGTGACGGCTTCAAGAATGCCGGCGGCGACTTCTAATTAATTCAAAATCTGATACAATGGTCCGGCACGTCTTCTGGATGTGCCGGATAACTGTATGTTAAGGACTCGAAAATAAGAACGGAGGGGTTACCCTTGCCAAGAGATTACTATGAGGTCTTGGGAGTATCAAAAGATGCTTCCGATGACGAGATAAAGAAGGCTTTCAGACAGCAGGCCAAGAAATATCACCCTGACCTCCATCCGGGCGATAAAGAGGCTGAGGCTCACTTCAAGGAAGTAAACGAAGCTTATTCTGTTTTGTCTGATGCTGACAAGAAAGCTAAATACGACAGATTCGGTCACGCAGGTGTCGATCCCAACGGATTCGGCGGTGGCGGCGGCGGAGCATACAATGCTTACGACGTTGACTTAGGCGATATCTTCAGCTCATTCTTCGGAGGCGGCTTCGGAGGGAGTTCGAGAAGACGTACAGGTCCCCAGAAGGGTGCCGATCTTAAGTACCACATGGCATTGGACTTCATGGAGGCGGCATTCGGCTGCACCAAGACATTCCAGCTGACCAAGGAAGATATCTGCAAATCCTGTAACGGTTCAGGCGCTCAGCCCGGAACGACACCTGAGACATGTCCCACATGTAGAGGTGCGGGAAGAGTCCAGCAGCAGACGCAGACCCTGTTCGGTATGACGATGGTAACCAAGTCCTGCCCCACATGTAACGGCAGAGGTACGGTCATCAAGACACCCTGCCAGCAGTGCAGAGGCAAGGGAAGACTTAAGACAGTCAAGAATCTCACGATCAATATCCCTGCAGGCGTTGATACAGGAGATCTCCTTCCTGTCAGAAACGAAGGCGAGCCCGGCACATACGGAGGACCTTACGGCGATCTCTACATTGAGTTCAAGGTAAAGAGCCACGAGCTTTTCGACCGCAACGGAATAAACACATCCTGCAACGTTCCGATAACATTCGCACAGGCTGCATTAGGCGGCGAGATCGACGTTCCGACCATCTACGGCACTGAGAAATACACGATCCAGCCCGGCACGCAGCCCGGCGATACGATCACCTTAAGGAGCAAGGGCATCCCGAACAAGAACAACCCGAAGCTCAAGGGCGACCACGTAGTCAAGTTCGTACTGGAAGTTCCGACAGGCCTTAAGCCCGATCAGAAGAAGCTCTTAAAGCAGTTCGACGATACGCTCACAGAGCGCAACTATGCGAAGAGAAGCCAGTTCTTCCAGAAGTTCAGGAATATTTTTAAGTAAACCAGAAACCACACGCGGGAATTCCGATCGGGACTCCCGCTTTACATTTAAGAGGACAGATCTATGAAATGGGCAGAAATAACGATTAGGACAACAGAAGAAGCTTCCGATGCGATCTGCGAGATGCTCGCCCAGTCAGGCGCTGACGGCATTGCATCTACGGATCCGGGCGAATTCAGGAACACCATAGATAACGACCCGCTGAGCTACTGCGACGACGGAACTATCGAGAGTTACGGTACTGACGTTATCATCAAGGCCTACTTCGCTGAGACCGACGACGGTGTCATCCGCATGGGACCTAAGAGCGAGGAACTCGAGAACCCCGAAGGCATCGGCATGATCTACAGCAACATAACGGACAAGGAACTCAAGACTGCTGATGCAATGGATTACATTAAGCAGCGCCTCGCTGAGATAGGTGAATTTTTGAATGTCGGCGCAGGCTTTGAGAGTTTCAGATACGTCGATGACGAAGACTGGGCGAACAACTGGAAGAGCTACTATCACGAGTTCAAGCTCTCTGACCGCATCGTTTTATGCCCCTCATGGCTCGAAGGCGATGAAGAGCTCGAAAAGGGCGCGATCAAGCTTATTCTTGATCCTGGTTCAGCCTTTGGCACAGGCACTCACGAGACTACGGGAATGTGTGCTGAAGTTATCGACAGATTGATTAAACCCGACACTAAGGTCTTAGATCTCGGAACAGGCTCAGGGATCCTCGCTATCATTGCCAGTAAATTGGGTGCCAAGAGTGTTGATGCGGTCGATATTGATGCCATGGCGGTCAAGGTCGCAGCAGAGAACACGAAGATCAATAACTGTGAGAACATCAACTGCTACACGGGCGAGCTTAAGAGCGTTAAGAATGCACCTTATGACCTGATCGTTGCCAATATTTTCGCGCACGTCATCGCAGCTATTGCCTGCGACGTCCCCCAAGATCTTGCAGACGACGGATTGTTCGTCTGTTCAGGCATTATCGACCACAAGAAAGACAGCGTTCTCGAGGCGTTAAAGAATGCCGGTATGGAGATCATCGAAGAGCAGTGCAAAAACGACTGGTGGCTCTATATCTGCCGTAAAGCCTGAGCAGTCCCCCAAAAATTGACATAACAACCCCGGACATCTGGTATTCAGCAGTGTTTGGGGCTTTTTATTTTGTGTGTGGCAAAGTCTGATTTTTATAGCATATATGATATAAAAATCAGCAACCGGAAAATCATTGTTTGCTGTAAGTTTTCCGAGTTTGTGATTTGTGATACAATTACTTGTTATTTAAAAGATAAATAGGAGAAAAATAATGAGATACGCAGCGCAGAAGGGTACGAAGGACATTCTTCCTTCAGAGATTCACAATTGGCAGTTTGCAGAGAAGACATTTGCTGATGTATGCCATTCCTTCGGCTATGAGGAGATAAGGATACCGACATTCGAGCAGACTGACCTGTTCCAGCGTGGTGTCGGCGATACCACAGACGTTGTAACCAAAGAGATGTACACCTTTGAGGATAAGGGCGGCAGAAGCATTACCTTAAGACCTGAAGGTACTGCAGGCGTCGTAAGAAGCTATATTGAGAACGGTATGTCTTCCTTGCCGAGTCCTGTGAGGATGTTCTACAACATCACGGCTTTCCGTTATGAGAAGATGCAGAAGGGCAGGATGCGTGAGTTCCACCAGTTCGGTCTGGAATCTTTCGGTGCGCAGGGACCTGATATCGATGCTGAGATCATCAGCGTTGTTGACGTGTTCTTCAAGAAGATGGGTCTTAAGAACATCGCGCTCCACATCAACTCCATCGGCTGCCCCAAGTGCCGCGGAGCTTACAACACTTTGCTTAAGGATTACTTCAGGCCTCACGTAAGCACCATGTGCGAGGACTGTCAGGCAAGATTCGAGAAGAACCCCTTGCGTATGATCGACTGCAAGGTCGACGGAGGCAAGGATATCGTTAAGAATGCGCCGAGACTTATCGACCATCTCTGCGATGAGTGCAAAGAGCATTTCGAAGGCTTGAAGGCAAGACTTGACGGTATCGGCATTTCTTACACTATCGACCCGAATATCGTAAGAGGTTTGGATTACTATACAAGAACAGTCTTTGAGTTCGTATCAGAGAACGTCGGTACGCAGGGTACTATCTGCGGCGGCGGAAGATATGACGGACTTGTAGAAGACTGCGGCGGAACTGCTACTCCCGGTATCGGTTTTGCGATGGGTGTCGAAAGACTCCTTCTCGAAGCTGAAGCTCAGGGAGCGCTTAAGGAAAAGACATCTTATGTAAAGCTTTACATCGCTTCAATGTCAGAAGCTGCAAAGATAGAAGCTCTTAAGATCTGCTATGCTTTGAGACTGGCAGGCATCGGCTGCGAGACTGATATGGCCGGAAGGTCATTTAAGGCTCAGATGAAGTATGCAGGCAAGCAGGGGATCCCTTTCCTTGCAGTCATTGGTGATGACGAGCTTGCTTCAGGTGAAGTAAAGGTCAAGAACATGGCTGACGGTTATGAGACACCGGTCAAGCTCGAAGGTCTTGCTGACTATCTGGCAAATAAATAATCAAACATTTTTCGGAGGAAGATATATGCAGTCACGTACACATACATGCGGACAATTAAGGATCGAAGATGCGGGCAAGAAGGTTCAGCTCGCAGGCTGGCTTGAGAATTTCCGTGAAGTCGGAGCAGAGCTCGGCTTCGTCGTTATCCGCGATTTTTACGGTACTACCCAGATCGTGATCGAGACAGCCGAGATGATGAAGACCGTCAAGGCCATCACAAAGGAATCTACTATCTGTGTTGAGGGTACGGTAAGAGAAAGAAGCTCTAAGAACCCTAAGCTCGATACAGGTGATATCGAAGTGGTACCCGATAAGATCACGGTGCTCGGACGCTGCCGCTATAATGAACTTCCGTTTGAGATCAACCACAGCAGAGAGGCTGATGAATTATCAAGACTTAAGTACAGATATCTGGATATCCGTAATCCCGAGGTAAAGAAGAACCTCATCCTCAGAAGCAACGTTATTGCTGCCTTAAGAAATGCCATGATCGCTCATGACTTCATGGAGATCACGACACCTATCCTTACGGTATCTTCACCTGAAGGCGCAAGAGACTATCTCGTTCCGGCACGTAAGCATCCGGGCAAGTTCTATGCGCTTCCCCAGGCACCTCAGCAGTTCAAGCAGCTCCTTATGGTCTCAGGTATCGACAGATACTTCCAGATCGCACCCTGCTTCAGGGACGAGGATGCAAGAGGTGACAGGTGCCCCGGTGAGTTCTATCAGCTCGATATGGAGATGGCATTTGCGAGCCAGGACGATGTTTTCGAGATCATTGAAGACGTACTTCCTCCGGTATTTGCAAAGTACGGCAAGTACAACAGAGCTTCAGGTTCTCCTTTTGTACGCATCCCTTACCGTGAAGCCATGGAGAAGTACGGAACAGATAAGCCTGACCTCCGTATCGACCTTACGGTAACTGACGTAACAGACCTTCTCCGCACAGAGGAGTTCGCTCCTTTTGCTGAAGGCGAGATCAAGGCTGTTGCAATATCTGATTTCCACGAGAGCCGCAAGTTCATCGACAAGACGATGGCTGACTGCGAGATCCAGTCCGGCAGCAAGGGCTACTGGTTCAGAATGGATGAGAACGGCGAGATCGTCGGAGGCATCTCCAAGTTCGTAGCTCCTAAGAAGGATGAGGTCGTTGCAAAGCTCGGCCTTAAGCCTGAAACGCTTGTTGTTCTGTCCGCAGGCACCAAGAGCGCTGCACAGAAGATGGCAGGCGTTCTCGTTAAGACATTCGGCGCAGCAGTTCCGGGCCACATGGACAAGGAACAGTATGCATTCTGCTGGATCGTTGATTTCCCGATGTATGAGATCGGTGAGGAGTCAGGCGAATTAGAGTTCTGCCACAATCCTTTCTCAATGCCTTCCGGCGGACTTGATGTTCTTCTCAAGGCAGAAAAAGGCGAGATCAATCCTCTTACGATCATGGCTGACCAGTACGACCTCGTTGTTAACGGAATCGAGCTCTCTTCAGGCGCTGTAAGAAACCACGATCCTGAGATCATGATCAAGGCATTCGAGCTCGTAAGACTCGGCGAGGAGGACGTTAAGAAGAAGTTCCCCGCTATGTATAACGCATTCTGCTACGGCGCTCCGCCGCATGCAGGCATCGCTCCCGGAGTTGACCGTATGGTAATGCTCCTCTCCGGCGAAGAGACGATCCGTGAGGTAATTCCGTTCCCTATGAACAAGAATGCCCAGGACGTCATGATGGATGCACCCGGATACGTATCCGACAAGCAGCTTGAAGAATTGAACATAAGCATCACTAAGACTGAATCTGCAGAAGATGAGAGCGGAGATAAAGAATGAGTGAGAACGAATTGAAAGAGAATGAAGAGAAGACCGTTTCTGAGGAGACTATAGTTTCTGAAGAATCAGCCGCAGCCGGAAATACTGCAGCATCTTCTGATAAGAAGGCCTTTAAGCGCGGTTTTAAGCTCGAAAAAGGCACTCCCGCATACGAGGTCTTTGACTGGCTCCGCACGATCTGCATCGGTGTTTTAGCCGGCATATTTATCGTCGTTTTCTTAGTCCAGAGAGACGACGTTTACGGCAGTTCAATGCAGCCGACGTTAACTCAGGGAGACATTCTCTTCACACAGAAACTGTCTACTTATTTCGATACATTCAAACGAGGCGACATTGTTGTCTTGGACGGCAGCAACATGGAAGGCTACACGAAGAAGGAGTATCTCATCAAGAGAGTCGTCGGACTTCCCGGCGAGACGATCAGGATCGCTGACGGCAATGTCTACATCAAACCCGCTGATTCCACGGAGTTCTATCTCCTGCAGGAGAATTATCTTCCTGAGGGAACAAAGACCATCGTTATGGATGACGGTAAGAGCAAGGGCTACGATGAGATAACGTTAGGCGAGAATCAATACTATTGCATGGGTGACAACAGACCCGTAAGTAATGACTCGCGCAATCTCGGACCGTTTACTGCCGACAGGATCATTGCTGTTGCCGTTATCAGGGTTTTCCCGCTCACTGAGATAAGGATACTCTGACAAAGGATATAACTTCATGAGTGAAAGCTACAGAAAATACATAAGAAACTTCTGCATCATCGCGCATATCGATCACGGCAAGTCAACGCTGGCTGACCGTCTTATCGAGCATACGCACGTTAAGGAGAAGCGTGAGATGCAGGACCAGATACTTGATAACATGGATATCGAGCGTGAGCGCGGTATCACCATCAAGTCACAGGCCGTAAGACTTCCATACGAAGCCAAGGACGGCAGCACATATCTTCTTAACCTCATTGACACTCCCGGCCACGTAGACTTCAACTACGAGGTCTCAAGGTCACTTGCAGCTTGCGACGGAGCGATCCTTGTCGTAGACAGCTCGCAGGGTGTTGAGGCCCAGACCCTTGCAAATGTTTATCTTGCAGTTGATGCAGACCTGGAAGTCCTTCCGGTCATCAACAAGATAGACCTGCCTTCTGCGCGTCCGGAAGAGGTCCGTCAGGAGATCGAGGACGATATCGGTATCGATGCATCTTATGCTCCGTTGATCTCGGCAAAGAGCGACATCAACATAGACGAGGTATTGGAGAAGGTAGTTGAATATCTTCCTGCGCCCGAAGGCGACGAGAATGTGCCTCTGCAGGCATTGGTTTTCGATTCCAAGTACGATTCATATAAAGGCGTTATCGTAAGCGTAAGAGTCAAGAACGGCACCGTAAAGACCGGTGACCGCATCAGGATGATGCACTCCGGCAAAGAGTTCACTGTTACAGAGCTCGGTATGTTCCATCCGGGCGAGCTCGTGCCCACGGAGAGCCTCAAAGCCGGCGAGGTAGGGTACATCTGCGCTTCGATCAAGAACGTAAGAGATACGGCTCCCGGAGATACTGTCACGCTCGCTGACAATGCTGCTGATGAACCGCTCATAGGTTATAAGGGGATCCAGCAGATGGTATTTTGCGGGATCTATCCCGTTGATGGCGCGAGATACGGCGATCTCAAAGATGCGCTCGAAAAGTTAAGGCTCAACGACGCTGCCCTCTCTTTTGATGCTGAGACTTCCGCAGCTTTGGGCTTCGGCTTCAGATGCGGATTCTTAGGGCTTCTTCATTACGAAGTAATCCAGGAGAGACTTGAGCGCGAGTTCAACCTCGACCTTATCAGCACGGCTCCTTCGGTTATCTATAAGATCTATCTGACGGACGGCTCTGTCGTTGACTGTTCAAACCCTACGAACATGCCTGATCCGGCAAGTATCGATTATATGGAAGAGCCTATAGTAAAGGCGACGATCATGCTTCCCAAAGAATATGTCGGCAACATCATGGAACTCTGCCAGGAGAGAAGAGGCGAATATACCGACATGAAGTATCTTGATGAGAAGCGTGTAATGCTTCACTACAAGATGCCGTTAAATGAGATAATCTACGACTTCTTCGATGCGCTTAAGTCACGTACGAGAGGTTATGCTTCATTGGATTACGAGCCTGCAGGCTACCAGAGATCCAAGCTCGTTAAGCTCGATATCCTGCTCAACGGAGACCCTGTCGATGCACTGTCATTTATCGTTCATACGGACAAGGCTTATGCAAGAGGCAGAAGAATGTGCGAGAAGCTCAAGGAGAACATCCCGAGACAGCAGTTCGAGATCCCGGTACAGGCAGCAATCGGCGGCAAGATCATCGCCAGAGAGACTATCAAGGCATACCGTAAGGACGTTACATCCAAGTGCTACGGCGGCGATATCTCACGTAAGAAGAAGCTCCTCGAGAAGCAGAAGGAAGGTAAGAAGCGTATGAGACAGGTAGGTTCTGTCGAAGTTCCGCAGGAGGCCTTCATGAGCGTCTTGAAGCTTGACGACGAGTAAGCCTGTTTTTCCCGGTATAGTATCAAAATGCTTGATTTTTGGGGACTCCACCATTGGTTGAGTCCTCTTTTTTCGGGTCTTTTTCGGAAACTCAACTGTCTGTTCGTGGTAAAATCATCTTGGTTCACTTATCGTCGTAGGTGAAAGGAGGATCCCTTAAAAATGGATCAGGAGAAGATCGGAAAGTTCATATCATCATGCAGAAAGGAAGCTGGTCTTACGCAGGCCGCTCTGGCAGACAAGCTCGGCATCACGGACAGAGCTGTCTCCAAGTGGGAAACCGGCAAGAGCCTTCCTGATGCATCGCTCATGATAGAACTCTGCAATCTGCTCGGTATTTCAGTAAATGAACTCCTGACCGGGGAATATATCACTATGGACGATTATAAGAATAAGGCAGAGGCAAATCTCTTGGAGATGAGAACAAAGGTTGAGCAGAAAGATAAGCTCCTGCTCAAAGTGGAAAAGATCATGATCGGTGTCTCAATACCGTTTTATGCCGCAATGATAATTATAGGTGCCTACGTCTGCAAGGGCGGTAATATTCCGCTCGGAATTGTCTTGATCGTCATGGCAGTTGCTCTGGTAGCCGTTTTGGCCTGTGTAGGTCTTCGGATCGAACACGATGCCGGTTACTATGAGTGCCCGAATTGCGGTGAGCGCTATGTACCGACAATGAAGGCTGTAGTCATGGCACCGCACATGGGCACTTCCAGAAAGATGGTATGCCCTCACTGCGGACAGAAAGGATATCACAAGAAAGTGCTTACAAAAAATAAGGAATAAGGTGGTTTTATGGAAAACATGGAATTTGGAACAGTAAGCACAGGATCGCTCCTGCTGATACTTCTGACAGCAGTCCTGGGAATTGCATTGCCTCTCGTTGCTGCAATTATCTGGTGCAAGAAAAAGCATGAGCAATTCACGACAGTGCTGATCGGCGCAGCAACATTTATGTTGTTCGCGATAGTTATCGAAAAGCCGCTTCAGGCTTTGCTGATAATGCCTACCTCGCTGGGACTTTCCGAGCATTCGGTAAGTGCATTTGTAAATGCAAATCCTGTGCTATGGGGAATCATCGTAGGTCTCTTCCCGGGCGTATTCGAAGAAACAGGAAGATTTGTAGCATTTAAGACTTTGCTGAGGAAAAGAACACAGCGCGAGACAGGCCTTACGCACGGCATCGGTCACGGCGGCTTCGAAGCGATGTTCATACTGGGCATCACATATGTTGAATACTTTGTTTTCGGCTTAATGATAAATATGGGTTCATTCTTCGAACTCATGATCGAGCCCGTCAAAGACACGCTCACGCCGGAAGTTACAGAACAGATCAATGCCATAGTTAACCAGATCACGACTTTCAATGCCGGAACAATGGGCTTGTCGTTATTGGACAGACTTATCGCCGTCTTATTCCACATCGGTGCATCGATCATGGTTTTCTATGCTGTAAAGGATAAGAAAAAAATCTGGCTCTATCCGCTTGCCATCGTTATCCACACAGCAATAGACGGCTTCCTTGGATTGCAGCTCGCGGGAGTTTTCGAGATGTCGGATATGGCAAATGAGATCATCTTCGCTGTCGAAGCGCTCGCTGTATTCTTCGCAGCATTCTTCCTGCTCTACAAGAAAGATAAGCCGAAGGAAGAAAAGTCAGTTACTGTCTGACATTAGTAAATAAGCACTACAGAAACCGTCTCATGAGAGGCAATTGCCGCTTGTGAGACTTTCTTTTTGTCCGGTTGACACACATATACACGTGTTATTCACAAAACCGCATTTTGTACATACACATGTAATGCACTGCCGTACTTTTGCTGTACATTCACCCGGAAAACCATGCTTTGTACATACACATGTAACGCACTGCCGTACTTTTGCTGTACATTCACCCGGAAAACCGTGCTTTGTACATACACATGTAACGCACTGCCGTACTTTTGCTGTACATTCACCCGGAAAACCATGCTTTGTACATACACATGTAACGCACTGCCGTACTTTTGCTGTACATTCACCCGGAAAACCGTGTTTTGTACATACACATGTAACGTACTGCCGTACAAATGTGTGTACACTTCCTCACAGTGAACAGACAACGACAAAAAGAAAGGGGCTGTCTCATTGATTTGAGACAGCCCCAACATGGTTTGTATATAAGCTTTACTGAAGCATCCTGCGGCCCTGGCCCTGCTTCTCGAATTCGGTTGCATTCTCGTCTTCTTCAGCTTCTTCAGCTTCAGGCATAGCAGTCTTGAAGTCGAATCTCTGCTGTTCGCCGTATTTCCATCCGCTCTCGAGTGATACGAAATCTTTTGTTGTCTCATATGCTTCGATTGGGAAACTCGTGTCGTAATATGCTTCAACACCTAATTCAGGCGCGATATCGTGTGAGCTTGCCTGGGACAGTATCTCGATGTCTTTCTTCTCTCTGTTTCTAAGGACCTTAGGCATGATCTCGGCAAGGAAATACATTACGCCGCCTATCGTGATAGCGATGATAAGAAGCTCTATTGGATGCTGATATATGAAAATCAGGAATCTGGCGCTTCTTGAGAAGCTTGAGAATATTCGAAGGCCTACAAATACACCGACAGGGATCAGATAAAGGAGCTTACGGAGACTTGTGTTCCAGCTGACGGCTTCCATTCTCGTCTTTCTGCCTGCGCGCTCTATCGATTCCCATCCCTTTGCGTAGGGGAATTCACCGGAGACTTTTCCCGTCTGACCGTTAACTATGTACTGATAATTCCTTCCGTCGTAATCGAGGCTTAAGAACCAGCAGGGAAGAAGCGCATACTTGATATCCTGGTTGTTGTATCTGGTTATGCTGCTGTCTGAATTGGGAACAAAGTCGTCGTAACCGAAGTTGACCTCATCGCATACTTTGAGAGCATATTTATCGAATCTCTTATAGATCCTGTCGGTCATGTCGAGCGGCAGTTCATCGTACTTCTCGGCGAAGAATCCCTGAAGATATTCTGGCTTGAAGCTCACGAGCTCAGAGTAATCGAAAGGTTCTGCAGCAGCCATCAATCTGTTGGCGATCTTGCGCTCACCGTCAAAAGGAACGTCCTTAAGTCTGAACTTAACCTTGCCGAAAGTGAGATGCGAGAAGTTGCCGCCGCTGGCTGTATAGTTCTCGGAATAAGCACTGTCGACCATCTTGCCCATGTGGCCCTGACCGCTTACGTTAACCTCGACTTCGGATGATATGATCCATGTCGGCACATAAAGACCTGTCATCTTAGCGAGGACTTTTTTGGATTTGAAGTCCTTGGGAAGGTGGTCTATATTTGCGCAATGCTCTTCGAAAAGGCTTATTGCCTTCTCCTTATCGAACTTGAACGGAATGATGTAGTCAGGCTTGAATTCACGCGTAAGTCTTCTCGTGACAAGCGCGGGCGAACCGCAGAAAGCACAGAATGTTGATGATGTGTTCTTGTCTGTTACGATCTCTGCACCGCAGGCGTTGCAGACGATCTCGACACGCGATTCGTCATCCTTGCTGACTTCAATCGTTCCGTCGTAATTCTTCTCGGGATTAGGAAGCCCGAATGAACCGACTTTTTCAAGTGTGTCGGGAGCAAAGAGCCCTCCGCAGTTTCTGCAGATGCAGGCTCCGTGTGTGGAATCGAAAAAAAGATTCGACGCACAGTTCGGACACTTGATCGAGTCTGCAGAGAAAGTCCGTACGGATGTTCCAAATCCGCCTGACGAAGCAGGATTATCCCAAATTGCCATATAATCTACCCCTTAAAATAAAGCACTGAATAAAATATACAATAATGCCCGAAATATTGTCAACGATAATTGATTTTCAGGACTTTTTTCCAAACAAACACAATGATCACTGCAAGCAAACCGGCTATAAGGACCTTAATCTGGCCTGAAGCGATTATGGAACCGTCATGGTAGTATCTCAGGTATTCAAGCAGGAATCTGACTGGCACCAGTATCGCCGTGATGATATAGATGGCATGGACCTTGTTCTTCATCTTTCTGATGAGTATCACGGCGATTATATGGACCAGGATAAATACCAGCATATCGAAAAGCTGGACCGGGAAGTAGGTCCCCGCATGCTCGTTGTGATATGTTACGGCCAGAGGACCTGTATAAGGTTTTCCGTGACAGCATCCTGCTAAAAAACACCCTGATTTGGCAAGACCGTACATCAGAGGCGCTGCGGCGAGAAATGAAGCCATGACGCAGTCGGGTTTATCCCTGATTATGAGCCCGGAGATGAAGATCCCGCCGATCATGCCGACTACGGCGCCTAACCCCGAGAACCCGAGCTCGATGCCTTCAGCCGTTATCTTGAACGTGACCATCAGAGAAGTTGCAAGCGTGCAGATAACAGTGAGAAGACATGTGTACCCGATCGTTCTCTTTTCGACCTTGAACTTATGCATGTGAAAAATAGCAACGCCAAAGCCGATCGCTACCGCCAGTACTACGAGAAACGAATATGGAGAACGGGTGAACTCGGGAATGTCGATCTGCATATAGGTTTATTAACCCGGACAATCCTTTACCATGTACCAGCACATTACGATCAGTAATACCACAGCGATAATGCTGGCTGCAGCAAGTCCGATATAGACCCACATAAGGACCTTGGCAAATTTATTTTCCTTATACTTAACACGGGCGATGATCATCAATACCCATGAACCGATATAAGATCCTCCGAGCGCCAGCGACAGCAGGCTGCTTATAGTGCTGAGACCGGCGTTGTCTCCGAATATCTCGGAGAGTGAGTCAGCTAATCCGGAGAGAATTCCCGATACGACATACGGAAGTACAAGAAGTCCGATAGAGATAAAGCAGAGGAGGTTGCCCTTTTTCCTTCTTGCAGCTCTTTCTTCAGCATCCATCTCATCAGCTGACATCAACAGGGGATCAGCCATATACTGTCCGGGCATCTGCTGATACTGAAGGTATGGCTGCTGATATGAAGGCTGCTGCCCATAAGCAGGCTGCTGATAAACCGGCTGAACAGGCTGCTGAGGCTGCTGCTGCGGCTGATACTGTGGCTGAACAGGCTGATAGTTATTGTTATCCATCGAGAATCTCCCTTTTATATTTTTCCGCGTTTATTCTAACACATGAGGAATTTTTAAGTGAAATTATCAATAGAAAGTGATTTTTCGCCGGCATGGTATAAAATGTAAATGTTGCACAAACAACCATGGGGAGAACAAATATGGGAATAAGATCATGTAAATTGGGAAGGCGTTTTGCTGCTTCTGTTCTTGCGGCAGCGATGCTTACGCCTTCTGTTTTGTTTACGGGGTGTCAAAAGGGTTCGGGCCTTCCTTCGAAGGTCACCGAAGACATGCCCTGGTTTGACGTGAAAAGCTTTGATGTAAAGGATGATTTTGATTCGGATATTTATTTTTACGAAGAGTATCAGCTGCTCGGGGTCAAGGACGGAAAGATTTATGTAAAGGCTTATGGCGAGCGACTGGATGATGATATCCTGTATCAGCAGGATAAGGAAGAATTCTGGCTTCTGACATACGATACAGAAGGAAAGCTCCTGTCTAAGACGATGTTTTTGGATCTGCTCAAAGATCAGTTCCCGCTTGAAGAAGGCAGGACACGCTACATCCGCATAACCAGTTATGACGGCGAGTGTATCTGCATCGCTTTCGATGACGATGATAAAGATTTCAATGCTGTAAGTCATATGGTCAGGTATAACCCGTCAGACGGGTCAATCATTGAGACCGGCAGTTATGAAGATCAGATCTTCGGAGAAACAGACTTCAAGTATTCGATCATCGACGGGTATTCTGTAAAAGCTTCTCAGGTACTGGGTCCTATGGGGACATCTATCAATATTACTGTTACTGATCCAGACGGTCAGATAACAGTGATCGACATGAGTAAAGAATTTCCTTCGATGCAGCTCTTTTTCTGCCAGTTTGTCTTCAAGAGGAATGACAAAGAAGCTTTTATTGGTATCGATAACGGCATGAAGAATAAGTACTTCTCGCTCGATCTTGCTTCAAAGCAGATCACAGAAGTGCGTGAACCGCAGGAGTTTATAGAAGCTGTTTACTATTTCGACGGACGCTATATCGAAGGTATCGGGAATATTGTTCCTAACAACAAAGGCATAGATGTCATTGACCTTGAGAATGAGACTGTTGAGAACTTCTTCGATATCAATAACTGCAATTTGAACAGGTATGAATCGAGCTTTATTGAAGTCAATGATGTAACTGAAGACTGCATTATTTTCTCGTCCAAAACGTCGTTTGATTTAAAGGCTATATTAAATGGACATTTGAATATTTATATCCTGAAAAAGTGTGACGTTAATCCGCATGCCGGAAAAGACATAATAAGGATCGCGTCTTATGGTGAACTCTCTTTTGCAATGTCGGAGGGCATCTGCAGATTCAATGATACGAGCAGCTCGCATCTCATCATGATCGATGAACGTTACGATCTCCGCCGTCAGAACGCGGAAGGCATCGGAAGGCAGGGCAGTAATACGAAAATGTATTACGACCAGCTCATTGCGGATATTCAGAACGGCACCGGTCCTGATATGGTATTCAATCTGTCCGGAGTCGATCAGCTGTATAACAGTGATTACCTGATCGATCTGTCGGATGTTATAGGATCGCAGGACCTTATAGACGGCGTTGTTGAAGCAGTCAGGACATCTGACGGAAAACTCTATCACATGCCTTTGTCTTTTACGCCTGCAGGAATCGTTACATCTAAGGAGTATGTGACTGATTATTCAACCGGAATGACTTTTGAAGAGTACAAAAAGTTTGTTGCTGAAGTCTGTAACGGGGAAGACCCTCTTGCGTCAACAAATGTGGGCTTTGTGGCTGCCTGCTCAGAGTTTTACGGCAGGGATCTGGATCTTGATTCAGAGAACTTTGCAGAACTTGCCGGGTTTGCTAAAAATGATTTCAGTACGACAGTTGTAAATGAACCGGAAGACTATGAAGCGTATCTGACAGACACAGTTGATTATAAGCCTGCTTTTTATATGACAGGATTATCATTCGATTTTTTCCTTTATGAATGTAACGGGATCGTGAAGGATAAGGTGCTTATCAGTCTTCCTTCTTCGGGCGGTTTCACCCCCAGATTCTCAGTAGATGAGTCTATCGCCATAACAGCCGGAAGCAGTAATATCGAAGCCTGCAAGGATGTGATAAGAATCCTGCTTAGTGATGACATCCAGAGCCTGTACGGCTCGCTTGATGCCGATCCGGTCTCACGCAAAGGCCTCGAAAACGTGATCGCAGATTCGGTCTGGTTCTATAACGATCAGACTGACAGATACCTGGCATACTATTCGATTGAATATGTCGAGGACATAGGCCGTTATACCGGGCATATCGATGCAGAAGAGACGGCAGAAGCATACATGGCAATGATCGACAGCTGCTCAGGATTATACTCGATCGATCCTGTCGTGCAGAATATTATCTGCGAAGAAATGGAAGCTTATTTTGCAGGGCAGAAAGAACTTGATGAAGTCGTTGTCATCATTAAGGACCGTATCAATACCTACCGGAATGAACATAAATAAGTAATATTCAGGTATATGTCAATTTAGTTTTATAGGGTATAATCATCGTGGCAATTAATGCAAACCCGTAATTGGAAGGAGTTTTGTATGAAGAAATTAATGGGTAAGATGTTTGGAGTATTGCTCACGGTTGCGATATTGATGAGCCTTATTCCTGCAACAGTGATTTCTGCTGAATCGACCGGCATGGTAAAGAGTTTGAGCAGGTTCGACGTTTTTCTTGATGGTGACATCATTGGCTTGTGTGAGGAGGGTACCAGTGTTTTTATCGACTTGGATCCTGATGGTGTGGGAGATGGTGATTTTCTTGCTACCGGTGGAGCACAGTCTCTTACAATCAGCAAAGGCGAAAAAGGCTACGCTGAAGTTGTGTTTGGCGGAAATAGTAAACCGATAGTACTTGATACCAGTAGTTATGATGCAATTTTGTACACGGGTGGCGAAGGCACGTCAAATGAAGATCTTATAACCTTTACTTCCATATCTTTATTTGATGCCGTAAATATTTTAATAGAGGAAATCCCTGAACCATTCGATGTTGACGATGAAGACTTAATTGTTGCAGCAAGAGAGGCTTATGACCGTCTTGGAGATCTGGCGGCTGAAATAGATGAAGATCATACCAATAAGCTTTTGGCAGCAGAAGCTGATCTTCTGACTATGAAGGATGAAAAGGCTGCCCAGGATGTAATCAATGCTATCGAAGCTTTGCCGGAAAATATAACTCTTGATAACGAAGGCGATATTGCTAATGCCAGAGCTGCACTTGAAAACCTTACAGAAGATCAGCGTAAATTAGTTCCTGCTGATACGATTGATAAGCTCGAGGCTGCTGAAGCTGCTTTAGCTGCTTTAAAGGCTGAGCAGGGACCTAGTGAAGAAGATCTTGCAGCTGCTCAAAATGTGACTGATCTGCTTAATCAGCTTCCTGATCCGGAAGAAGTAACTCTCGGTGATGCAGAGAAGATTGCCAATGCGAGACAAGCGGTTAATGAGCTTACAGACGAACAGCGCAGTTTGATCGAGGAAGGACTTCTTTCTTTGCTTGAGAAAGATGAAGCTGCTTTGAAGGCATTACAGGATGAAGCTTCTGATGATGATGAAGATGCTGCTCTTGCCAAAGCAGTTGCTGATAAGATAGCGGCTCTTCCTGAACCTGGTGATGTAACTATCAATGATGAATACGCAATTAATGAAACGCTTGTTTCCTACAATGATCTGACACCTGATCAGAAGGCTTTGATCAGTGATGAACTGATGGCTAAGCTTAACAGTGATCTTATTGCACTTGATCTTTTGCTCATTGATTATTACATGGATATCGGTGAAAAGCTGTTGGCTGATTACGGCAGTGTGATGTCTGCTGACAGAAAGACTGAACTCCAGGAAGCAATGGATAATGCTAATGCTGTTTTGAATGCTGATGCTATTTCCCGTGACGATTTAGAGAATGTCATGCTCGATCTTGTTATTGCTTTGCTTAAGGCAGATGAAGAACTCGAAGGAATCTATACGATCACTGACGATTCAGGTGCCAAGTGGATTCAGGGAAGCGCAACAGGTCTTAAGTTCAGGATCGTTCAGGCTGGTATCGATGATGACGCATATGAATTCTTTGAAGACGGCGGCTGCTATATCGAAGTAGACGGTAAGCAGGTTGACTTAAGCAATTTCACATATGTTGAGGGAAGTGTCATCATTACACTTAAGCCTGAGTTCCTTACAACATTGTCAGTTGGTGAACACACGATCACATTCAAGTTCTCCAATTCTACCGTTACAACAAAGTTCACGGTAGTTGCATCTCAAGCCTCTACACCTACTAACGTTCCTGCAACAGGTGAAGTTATCAGCACTACTGCTGTCGCAGGTGCTTCTGTAATTGCACTTGCGGGCGTTACACTCTTCCTTAGAAAGCGTTACGCAGTAGAGAAAGACTAAGAGGTTTTTACAAAACTAATCGAAAAGAGGTTCACTTCAAAATGAAGTGAACCTCTTTTTAGTTGGTATTATGGTGCGCCTGACAGGACTTGAACCTGCACACCTCACGGCACCAGAACCTAAATCTGGCGTGTCTGCCAATTTCACCACAGGCGCATTTCGCGGAACATTATAACACTTAGACCAAACAACTTGCAAAAAGCCGTGAATGCGATGTAACGAAGCGGTAACAGCACGGAAATATTGGAGTGTTAGAATAACGGAAATTAAGATGGATTATTCTGTTTACCGTTAAGGAGATAAAGACAGTGACTGATAAGAAAAAGCGCAAAGAGAATATCATTACGGCTCTTCTCATCGCAGGCATGTGCGTTGTGGTAGGCGTAACGATCATATTTGTAGTCAAGTTTACCCAGCAGGGAAATAGCGATCCGAAGGAGCTTACTGCAGGAATGACCGAAGCTTCCGGAAGCATCACAGGTGATGCAAACTACGAATTCCTTCCTACTACAGAGACCTCTGCGGCTGATACCACGCAGGAGACAACAGTAACTCCAACACCGCCTGCGACGCCTACTCCGACTCCTACACCTGAACCTTCCCCGACGCCTACGCCCACACCGACACCGGTGCCTGAGAAGCTTACGAGCCTAGCAGGATACGATGCAGGAGACGTTATCAGCAGCGATAAGATCGACAGGGATAATCTCTCACAGTATTTCACTTCAGTCGAGATCGAAGAGGGAGACAGCGTTTATAACAGGATCATCGGCCAGTCTTATTACAGCAACGATAATATCGGTTTGTCCGATCTCAGATATCTGAAGCTTTTACATGTAAACTTCAATGACGAGTATCAGGTCGGCGAACTTATCGTAAACAAGAGTGTTGCAGGCGAGGTCCTTGAGATATTTGAGATCCTCTGTGCAGAAGGCTATCAGATCTATTCCATGTACCTGATTGACGATTTCTGGGCAGGTGACGGTGATTCATCAGACTGGTATTCGATCGATGCGAATAACACGTCTGCATTCTGTTACCGTACGGCAACGGGTTCGGGAAATCTCTCGAAGCATGCTCTGGGCAAGGCTATCGATATCAACCCGCAACAGAATCCTTATGTAACTTACAATTCAGACGGCAGTCCCAAATATTCGCATGATAATGCGTCTGATTATGTCAGCGGCAGATCATCTGATACGGCTCATGTCATTACACATGACGACAGAGCGTACGAACTCTTCACTTCATACGGATGGACATGGGGCGGCGACTGGAGCAGTCCGAAGGATTACCAGCACTTTCAGAAATCATAACAAATGAAAGATAATTGACTATCAGATTTTCACTTGATAATATTGTCGCATGAATAATCCTGATAGAAGAAAACAGATCCTGGACATACTTGAAGAAGAGGGCGAGATCAATACGACCGTCCTTTCTACGAGATTAGGTGTTACGGGAGCTACCATCAGAACAGATATCAGAGCACTTGAGAGAGAAGGCGCGATCGTAAGATTCCACGGCGGAATCAAGCTTCCTCACAAGATGAGTTCATACAGCGGCGAGAACTATATGGTCCGCGCCGTTTCCAATGTTCATCTCAAGAATGCCATAGGCGCTAAGGCTGCAAGCCTCGTCGGAAGCGGCAACACGATTTTCATGGATGCAAGCTCCACGACCTTTCATATGATTCCTTACCTCAAGAAGGTTAAGGACGTTACCGTCATTACCAACGGAATCCATACGGCAATGGAACTTCAGAGAAATTCCAACTTCAAGTCGATCATCATCTTGGGAGGCATGTTAAGGCCTCATTCCGGTGCTATCGAGGGTCTTTCTTCCAAGGAAATGATAGGCAGACTTTCAGCTGAGTTTTATTTTGTTTCCGGCAACGGTTTCTCTGCCGAGTCCGGTCTTTCAGGTGATAATTTTTTCGAACTTGAATTAAAAAGACTTTGCGCTGACAGAGCTAAGAAGATCGTGGCTCTTATCGATTCCACAAAGCTCGGAGCGGATTCCGCTTCTTCTTTCATTCCTGCGGACAGGATCGATTATCTGGTAACTGATTCAGGCGCTTCACCCGAGAGCGTTGCACTCTGCCGTGCAAAGGGCATTGAAGTGCTTATCGGTGAAGTTACGGAGTAATTCCGCCTAAAATCTTCACTATTTCTATTATTTTTTCTTTTAAGGTATAATAATCGGATAAAGTCAATCGCTTTTTACGAGGTTAGACAGATGCAGATTAATCCGATTGTTTTGCCCAGCTGGCTTACCAGCAAGTGCGTTTTCCAGCAGGGCGTAGAGCTTAAGATCGAAGGTATTGCAGCACCTTCTGCAACCGTTACGCTTGAGATAGTTAAGGACCCTACTGACGGCAGGAAGGTCAGTAAGCTCGATACCGACTACGGTGTTATCTTAAGCCGCGAAGCAACTACATCATCCAAGGGTAAGTTCAGCTTTACTATTCCGCCTTACAAGGCATCAGGTGACGCTTATACGTTTACTTTCAAGTGCCTTACAGATACGACTGTCCTGACTGATATCAGGTGCGGTGACGTATGGGTATTCCTGGGCTCCGATTTTCTGTCTATCCCCATGAAGGAAGCTAATGCGACCAAGGCGCCGCTGAAGCGCAAGGTCATGAATTACCTTCGTTTCTTCTCACCTGTAAGATCAGGTCTTGAAGAAGGCGAGGATGAATATCCTGCTGAAGACAAGACTCACTATAAGGAAGCAGAGTGGATCAAGGTTACTGAGACAGCCAAGCTCTCTGAAGTATCTTCGGCTGCTTTTGCTTTTGCATACCGCTTGAGCGACCAGATCTCATATCCTGTCGGCGTAGTAGATCTTGCATATAACGATTCCACGATCCTTAACTGGATCGCACCTTTTGCAATGGACAGGGTAGAAGCCCTGAAGGACGTTGTCGAAGCTATGGGCCTTTATCTTGACGATGAGGCATATCAGAAGCTTCTCTGGATCGATAAGCGCAAGAAGAAGGTCGTTGAGCTCAAAGAAGAGTTCGAGAAGACCAAAGAGATCGGCGACATCGATATCAAGATGCAGGATGAACTTAAGATCCTGAAGGGTGAAGATCCCGATGACATCAAGCCTCTCGACATCGACTTCCCGACATCGGGCGACAGTTCACTTAATGAAGCAAAGGGCCACAAGGAGAATATCTCATTCTCTTCTGCAAGCCAGCTCGACTTCAGCATGATCCCCGAGAAGAAGGACAAGCCCGGCAAGCTTTCAGAAGAAGATGAGAAGAAGTTCATCAAGCTCAAGTTCAGAATGTCTATCCTCTACAGAACGAAGCTCGTTCCGCTGAAGAACCTTGCAGTAAGAGGCTTCTGCTTCTCACCTGACAAGGGCGAGCTTCTTTACGAGAGATACGATCTGTTCCTCATGGGACTTTTAACAACGCTTGCGGAAGTATTCGAACCTAAGGAAGTATTTGATGAGACAGTAATGCCTTCGATCCTTTTCGTTACGATGCATCCGGATGATGTCGACTTCAATAATCCTTACAGCGTTCTGGAATTCAACGAGAACTTCACAGCTTTTACTAAGCTTCTCTCTATGCCTTCCGGAATCGTAAGCATGCACGACATGCTCCTGCCCGATAAGACGATCAGTTTTATCTTAGGCTTAAGACTTGCAACGATCGCTCTGGGAACGCACTTCTCACCAAAGATGAGCAAGTCTTCACCTGAGCCTAACGATATCGAGAT